>NC_019695.1:0-300752 GCF_000317125.1 Chroococcidiopsis thermalis PCC 7203 | reverse complement strand
CTTGTCCCCCTTGTCCCCCTTGTCTCCCTTGTCTCCCTTGTCTCCCTTGTCTCCCTTGTCCCCCTTGTCTCCCTTATCCCCCTTGTCCCCCTTGTCTCCCTTGTCCCCCTTGTCCCTCTTGTCTCCCTGCTCCCTGCTCCCGACTCCCGACTCCCTGCTCCCTGACAACTGCAACTAATAACTAACACGCAGCGTCTGTAGAGAGCGAGCGAGTTCTAGTAAATTAGACTTAGTAACGCACTATTCTTGCTTGTGAGGAGTGCGGCTCATTACAATTGTTGTCCGAAGGAGATTTTATGCGTCGCCTACTTGCCTCGATCGCCGTTTCTGGCTTATTACTAACTGGGTTGCCCCTTGTATCATCCGCTCAGGGTACATCAGGATTTACTCTCTGGAGTGGCGTAAAGCGCGAGAATCAACTCCCCTACAAATTAGACTTTGGCGGACAAACTAGCGGCTGGGATCGCTATCGGTTGAGAATTCCACAGAAAAAGCTGAACTTGGCAGTATCGCAGTTTTCTATTTCCTACCCGGACTATTTTAAAGGTAAATTTGACACCGATCGGATTGAGGTGCGGATTAAAGGCGATAAAGTGCCGTTGCAAGAAGTTGTTTGGGATAAGGAAAATCATAAAGTCGATATTTATCCTAAAGAACCCGTTCCAGCTGGTAGCAGAGTGGAATTGGTCTTCTCGAACGTGAAAAATCCTAGCTCTGGTGGTACTTTCTACTTTAACTGTCAGATTCAAACACCTGGAGACGTACCGCTACTGCGCTATCTGGGAACGTGGATCGTTACTATCAGTTAATCGGCGATCGGCGGTTGTTGTAGAGACGTTACTCGTAACGTCTCTACAACAACTATCTGGTTACGAAGGTTTCATGCTAAAATTGCAGATTGTGACTTTTTTAGCTAAAAATTCCGAATAACTGAGAGAGCAGATTTATGAAACGCACGCTGGAAGGTACTAACCGCAAAAGAAAGAGAACATCTGGGTTTCGCGCTCGGATGCGTACCCCCGACGGACAAAACGTGATTAGAGCGCGCCGCAGAAAAGGTCGTCATCGCCTCACTGTCTAAAGTCCCTAATAGAAGTGACTGAATCAGTGAGTAGTGAGTGGGAATTGGTAATTGGCGCTTTTGCAAGAGACAATTAACTAGCTGCTGACAACTTTTCCCTACTCCCTGCTCCCTGCTCCCTACTCCCGTTCTTCACTGATAACTGGTCATTTGGGTTTGTCAAAAGTAAATCGGCTCTCAAGTAGAGAAGACTTTCGCGCCGTATTTCGAGCTGGAATACGGCGCAACAGCGATCGCATGACTTTGAGAGCTTTGCGAATGCAAAATGCCACAACTTCAGTAGCAGATGGCAAGCTAGCCACAGCTACGCATAAAGTAGGTGCGCCTACACGGATCGGTATTTCCATCAGCACAAAAGTGAGTAAAAAAGCAGTCGTTCGCAATCGGATTAAGCGACAACTGCGGGTTGCCTTTCGCTGTCTATTGCCGCGAATTTCACCTGGATGGTTACTGGTAGTTATCGTTCACCCATCAGCAGCACGACAGGAGTGCGTAACCAAACAATTTCTGCAAGAATTAGAGCAGTTATTGGTAGCAGCCGAGGTGCTTAATGGGAATTCGTGAAGAAGTTTACTACGAAGGTGGTCCTCACGTTGGGGATCTAATTATTAACCTGCTCATCGGGCTGACGCTGATTGGTATCCCCTTAACAGTTGGTGCAATTGTACGGGCATTGTGGTTGCGCTACCGCATCACAAATCGCCGTATTTCTGTTACAGGCGGCTGGATGGGGCGCGATCGCACCGATATCATTTATGCTGAAATTGTCAAAATTGTGAAAGTGCCGCGTGGCTTCGGTTTATGGGGCGATATGGTACTAACTTTAAGAAACGGTAGCCGTTTGGAAATGCGATCGGTTCCCAAATTCCGCGAACTATACGACTATATCAGCGAAAAGGCAGCCGAAAAAAATCCTCAAGTCAAAACCAAAGCTACAACTTGAGAATATTATGTAAGCAATTAGTAGTTCTCTGTTGTTAGTTATCGATCGCTTGTCATTGGTTGGCAAATGACTGATGACAAATGACCGATGACTAAAATCGGATAGATTAGATTCAGACGAATGACAAATTATTTCAGGTTGACTTCAAGATAATGGATTTTGGTATAGGGTTTCTTTCCAACAACGTCATGTTGCCGATCCTAGATTTTTTCTATGGGATCGTGCCGAGCTACGGGTTGGCGATCGTAGCCTTGACACTGGTGATTCGCTTTGCGCTCTATCCGCTGAGTGCCGGATCGATTCGGACAATGCGCCGCACGCGAGTTACTCAACCTTTGATGCAAAAGCGCGTCAAAGAGATTCAAGAGCGTTATAAAGACAATCCTGCCAAAATGCAGGAGGAAATGGGCGCTGTTTACAAAGAATTTGGCAATCCATTGGCAGGATGTTTGCCAGTCTTACTGCAAATGCCCGTACTGTTCGCCCTATTCGCGACGCTGCGGGGCTCGCCGTTTTCGGATATCAACTACAACGTCAACCTGCAAGTCTTTCCCCAAGAACAGATCGAACGCATTCAGCCGCAGGCTTTTACCACTCCGCCGCAAAACATTTACATTACCGATGGCGTTCACGCTCGCGTTGCGGCGATCTTGCCCAGTGGTAATAAATTGGTGGTCGGGGACAAAACTAAAATTGATTTTCAAACTCCAGAGGGCAAGCCTTTCTCAGCCCTAGCAGCAGAGTATCCCGACACCAATCTCGTCCCCAAATGGAAAGTCACTAAAGGGGAAGAAAGGATAAAAATTGATGAAAACGGTACTATCGAAGCCCTCCAACCAGGTGATGTGACAATTCAAGCAACAATCCCTGGACTTGCAGCTAACAAGGGCTTTTTATTTATTGATGCCCTCGGCAGAGTTGGCGCTTTTGATGAAGACGGAACGATCCATTGGGATATTGTGGCAATGGTGATTGGTTTTGGTCTAAGTCTCTATCTCAACCAAGTGCTATCCGGTCAAGGTTCTACCTCTAACAATCCCCAACAAGATACAGTCAACAAGATCACCCCAATTATTTTCTCAGGGATGTTTTTGTTCTTCCCGCTACCTGCTGGCGTGTTGATGTACATGCTGATTGCGAATATATTCCAAACACTCCAGACATACATTGTTTCCCGCGAACCCCTGCCAGAAAACTTACAAAAGCTTGTCGAAGCAGCAGATGCTAAAGCAGGAGACGATGCAGGTCGTCAGTCGCTTCCTTTTGAACCAGGGCGGAAGAAAAAAGAGAAACCTTCAGGCTAAATCATGAGTGACGAGCAGATCGGGCAGCGGGGTCAGCAATGGCTAGAGCAACTCCTGCAACTGTCAGGAGTCTCTACTCAAGTTACAGCTAAACTGCAAACCCCAAAGACAGCAAACAGCGACCCAGAAGAACACGATAGTTATTGGCTGACAATCGAGCAAACTAGTTTACCACCAGAGCAAGTCCAAGCTTTGATTGGTGCGGAAGGTTCGGTTCTAGATGCCATTCAGTATCTTGCTAATGCTACCCTGAATTTAAATCAACCTCAGGAACGGCAAGCCGCTTATATAATTGAGCTGGATGGCTATCGTTTGCGGCGACAAGCAGAAATTCAAGCGATCGCCACCTCAGCGATAGAACAAGTCCGTACCACAGGACAAGAGGTGGAGATCAAATCTCTTTCGTCCGCTGAAAGGAGGCAAATTCATACTTTTTTGAAGGATTTTCCCGATTTAGAAAGTTTCAGTCGTGGCAAAGAACCGCATCGTCAGTTGGTGATTCGCACGATCGGTAGTAGTTAGACTGGAAATGAATTCGGAATTCGGAATTCGGAATTCGGAATTGAGGATTTGAGATTATTTAATTTACAACTTGGCAAGCCCTATGGAGGCAATTTACATTCCTCATCTGACCACAGCACCGCAAAAAACTAGGGTCATCGAGGTTGATGAGTTCTTACCCGATCTAGACACCCTAACTCCGGTGCGTGGTCAGGTGCGCGTGCAACACGGTGGCAACTACTTAGAGGTTTCAGCTCAGGTAGAAACCATCGTTACCTTAACTTGCCATCGCTGTTTGCAACAGTACAACCATCGCCTGAAAGTAGAAGCTTCAGAAATTATTTGGCTAGATCCAGAAGCAGGTAAAGAAGAAACTGCGATCGAGTTAGAAGTCGCATTTGAAGATCTGGTCGAAACTTTACAGCCTACAGGTCATTTCGATCCTGGGGAGTGGTTGTACCAGCAGTTATGTCTAGCCATGCCTCAGCGTCAGTTGTGTGACAGTCTGTGTCAGGGCATTCAACTATCGCCGCAGCCAGAAGAACCGTCAGAACCATCAAGCGATCGCCGCTGGGCATCTTTAGAATCCTTGAAAAATCACTTGTCTAATTAGGGACACCTGATATGAGCTTCCGCGAAGAGTTTGCACTGTTGCTACGCGCCCGCTACCCGATCGTCTATATTCCTACCTATGAGGAAGAACGAGCCGAAGTAGCAATTCGGGAAGAAGCCCGCATCCAAGGAAATCGCGCTGTCTATAATTGGGATTTTGTCGATGGCTACCAAGGTAATCCTAACGATGCTGGTTTCGGTCGTCGCAATCCTCTACAAGCTCTAGAATTTGTCGAGAAACTGCCTGCTTCGGCTCCGGCAGTTTTTATTTTGCGTGATTTTCATCGCTTTTTAGAAGATGTTTCCGTGTCGCGCAAACTCCGCAACTTAGCGCGGGTACTCAAATCGCAACCGAAAAATATCGTCTTGCTGTCGCCACGAATCGTCACTACGGAAGAATTGGGTGAAGTTTTAACCATTTTAGAATTTCCCCTACCCGCAGCCGCTGAGATTAAGTTGGAGGTAGAACGCCTTTTGGCAGCCACAGGGCAATCTTTAGAGGCTAAAACGGTAGATGAACTCGTGCGTTCGTGCCAAGGATTATCGATCGAACGGATTCGGCGGGTACTAGCAAGAGCGATCGCCTCTCACGGAGAGATTCAACCGGAAGATGTCGAATTGGTTTTGGAAGAAAAGCGCCAGACCATTCGCCAAACTCAAATTCTTGACTTTTACCCTGCCACTGAAAAAATTTCGGATATTGGCGGTTTAGACAATCTCAAAGATTGGTTGTTACGTCGGGGTGGAGCATTTAGCGAACGCGCTAGGGCATATGGTTTACCCCATCCACGCGGACTGATGTTAGTTGGAATTCAGGGAACGGGTAAATCGCTAACAGCGAAGGCGATCGCCCACCACTGGCACTTACCTTTGTTACGCTTGGACGTGGGGCGATTATTCGGTGGTTTGGTCGGAGAATCGGAATCTCGCACTCGACAAATGATTCAAGTCGCAGAAGCTCTATCTCCCTGTATTCTCTGGGTAGATGAGATTGATAAAGCTTTTGCCGGGTTGGGAGCAAAAGGCGATGCTGGCACGACTAGCCGCGTCTTTGGAACATTTATCACTTGGTTGGCAGAAAAAACTTCTCCCGTGTTTGTCGTTGCTACTGCCAACGATATTCATGCTTTACCACCCGAGATGTTGCGTAAAGGCAGATTCGACGAAATCTTTTTTGTTGGTTTACCGATTCAGGAAGAACGCAAAGCAATTTTCACCGTCCATTTATCTCGCCTGCGATCGCATAATCTCAAAAGTTACGATCTCGATCGCCTTGCCTACGAAACTCCTGATTTTTCTGGGGCAGAAATCGAGCAAACAATCGTGGAAGCCATGCACATCGGCTTCAGTCAAAATCGAGACTTTACTACTGACGACATTTTAGAGGCGGCGAGTCAAATCATTCCTCTTGCCCGTACTGCCCAAGAACAAATTCAGTTTTTGCAAGATTGGGCAGCGGCTGGAAAAGCCCGTCTTGCCTCTAAACACAGCAGCCTGAGCAACCGAATTCAGCGGCAATTGCAGTAGAACAGTTATCAGTTATCAGGGAGCAGGGAGCAGAGGGGCAACTACCAATTACCCATTACCCATTACCCATTACCCATTACCAATAATTAAAAAATCTACTACATTCAGACGATTATGCTAGGATTCGTGCTGTAGTGATTATGGGACAATAGTAGGGTATCGCCATGACTTTGGCAGGAGCAGCTAAATTTGTCCTGGGTGTTAGCTTAGCGCTGGCGATCTTGGCTGGTGGTAGCGCCGCAGTTGCTTTATATTTTATGTATAGAGTCACAACTCATCCGCCTAAGCCGACTTTTGCTAACGAACTCAACCAAAAACCAAAAGCTGTGCCTGCTCCGAAACAGCAAGCACAGCCTGAAATATCTAATCCCGATAATACTAATAACGCTGAATCTACGATCGAGAAAGCGGATTCTGACACTAATTCTACTGAGCCTCTAGCGCCAGGAACCTATAGAGCTAGGGTGTCTTGGGAAAAAGGCTTAAGTCTCCGTGCCGAGCCTGGAGCGGGTGCTGAACGCATCGGCGGGTTGGAATACAATCAACAAATCGTAGTTTTAGAAGCAAGTCCAGATAAAAATTGGCAAAGAGTTCGCTTATCGGATAGCGATCGCGAAGGCTGGATCAAAGCAGGTAACATTGAGAAAATCCAGTGAAGAGCAAGCTGCGCTCGACAACCGACAACCAATAACACCAAGATTCTAGATCGGCAACAACGCTCTTTGACAAGAAGGACAAACAGCATGAATTGTTAGTTGGCAATCGAGCAAATGATACCCTTCCTTTTCAGCTGTTTTTGAGCCAATTTTTAAGATGGAATCGTTTTTAAACTCGATTGTTTTATTGCACCTAACACAAATTAAATGGTGGTGGTGGTGAGGGTAAGGCTGATTGATCTCGTAATGTTTATGTCCCTCTCCTAACTCCAGCTCACGCAGAATTCCCATCCGCGCCATTAACTTTAGAGTGCGATAAATCGTTGACAGACTGATTCCTGCTGTTTGAGTTTCTAATTGTTGGTAAAGCTCTTCCGCACTTAGATGTTTTCCTCTAGGCAGTTCTTGAAAAACCTGTAGGATCGTTTCGCGCTGCGGTGTGAGTCGCCAACCCCGCTCGTTGAGTTCTGCCTTAAGTGAGGTAGCTGAGTATGCAGTCATAACCACCTTTTTAAGCAAGCTTAATAATTGATAAGTATAGTCAATTATTGGTTGAAGTGTCAACAAGCTATAACTATTGAGAATGATTTTTAAGAAAAGAGAGTCGTAGTTTACAGATAATAAAAATCTTCTGGCTAAAAAATAGGCAGAAGAGGTGAAGAACGAAGAATGAAAGTGAATCTAACTAGGTTGTAAAAAACACGGTCACGATCCTTCACCCGATCGATGTTGTTAGCTCAAATTGTTAGCTCAAGGACTCTAAGTAATCCCGCACGCGATTGCGTCGTTTGGGTTGTCGTAGCTTTTGTAGTGCTTTAGATTCAATTTGACGCACTCTTTCCCGTGATAAGTCTAAAGCGCGTCCAATTTCGGCTAGAGAGTAACAGTGTCCGTCTCCCAGACCAAAGCGCATCAAAATAACATCCCGTTCGCGATCGGTTAAATCTGCTAAAAGTTGCTGTAAATCTCGATGGAGAGCTTCACGCATGAGCAACTCTTCAGGGGAAATACTGTCGTTTTCGAGTAAATCTCCTAACTCAGTATCTTTTTCCTTCCCAACTTTTGTTTCCAAAGATACGGAACGAGGAACTCTCAGTAGCACTTCCCGTACTTGAGGCGCAGTCATCTCCAATTCGAGCGCAATATCTTCGATTGTAGGGGTACGACCTTTTTCTTGCGCCAGTTTTCGCTGAGCTTTCTTAATTTTATTCAGTTTTTCTGTAATGTGAACTGGAAGACGGATGGTACGGCTTTGGGTGGCGATCGCGCGGGTAATACCTTGACGAATCCACCAATAAGCGTAGGTGCTGAAGCGATAACCTTTGGTAGGATCGAACTTTTCTACCGCTCTTTCTAACCCCAGAGTACCTTCTTGAACCAGATCTAGCAGTTCCAAACCGCGATTTTGATACTTTTTCGCAACTGAAACAACTAGGCGTAAATTCGCCTTGATCATGTGTTCTTTGGCATGAATCCCGTCGTTTTGAATTTGCTCTAATTCTTCGACGGTAATTTTGGCAATTTCAGCCCAACGGCGCTTCCCAACTGCCAAAGCGGGTTTGAGTTCCATCACGGATATACCAGCGCTAGCAGCCCATCGTTCTAAAGAGGGGCGGTGTCCTAGCTCGGAGGTCAGGCGCTCTTGGGCTTCAATTAGGGTGATGTATGTTTTGATAATCGAGTCGTCCTTTGCTGCATGACTGACGCACAGCGCCCGCATTCGCAAATAACGCTGCACTTTTTGAGCTTCGGAAACTTCTTCATCTCTTTCTAGCAGGTGGACGCGACCGATCTCTTGCAGGTATAAACGAACTAGGTCTGTAGTCCGACGGGTAACACCAGGTTGTAGGCTCTCCCGCTCGTTAGAGTCAATATCCAAAGTCAGCAGGTCATCTACGCCCAGATCGGTATCATCTTCTGGATAATCTGACCGAAAGCGCTGGGGTGCTGATTGGGGTTCGTAGGCTGCGTCCGCGTAAAAAGATAGTGCTTGCATAGGGGTTATCTCAACTGCTCCAGGTGACAATAGACTTCACTCGGTTGCTTCTTGTTGCTGATGCTATTGTTCCCAGCGATCTTGGCGAACTAACATCTTGCTGCTAGATTTACGAGGAAACTTGACGATCGCGCCCACTAACTTCAGGAATAACTCCAAATTTTCTAGTGAATTCAAGTACGAACTGATACTGCTACGGATGTTAGGATTGCGGATACTTAAAGCAGCAATTTGGTTTCAATATCTTGTTGAAAGGCTGAAAAGTATCGCAAAATAAGCGTTTCAAGAATAAACGCGATTTAAGATAAATGTGTGAGATCGCACCCCAGTGTAAACTACAATTTTTGCCTGAGAAATTTCGGAGAATCAGCCGCGATCGCGTAAAGTTTTATGAAATTTGTGTGGATTTACGTAGGAGCGATTCGGTCAAACCATCGCCTCTACAATAATTCCGATTTGAGGTCGCGCAGCATCAGTGCTTCCAGCGCTTGCTTGGGTGTAATTTCCGCTTGCAGGAGACGATAAACTTCAGCCGTAATCGGCATATAGATGTCTTGCTGGCGAGCGCGTTGCATGAGTACCTGAGTCGTATTCACGCCTTCAGCTGTTCCTTCTAGGTGAGCGAGAATTGCGGACAGGGTTTTACCTTGGGCGAGTTGATATCCAACTTGATAATTACGACTGAGGGGACTGTTACAAGTTGCCAGCAGATCGCCCAAACCAGATAGACCGTAAAAAGTTTCTGTTTTTGCTCCCCAGCTGTTGCCGATGCGGATAATTTCCGTCAGTCCACGGGTAACGAGTGCAGCTTTAGCATTTGTACCCAACTGCAAACCATCGCAAACACCCGCCGCGATCGCCATCACATTTTTCAGCGTTCCCCCCAACTCTACGCCCAAAGGGTCGGAATTGGTATAAACGCGGAACTGCGGTGAAGAAAATACTGCTTGCACTGCTACTGCGGCGTTGTCGTCAGTACTACCAGCAACAGTTGCAGCGGGTAATCCTTGTTGAATTTCCTTGGCTAAATTAGGACCGCACAGTACAACTACCGAGCGATCGGGAAAAGCCGCCTGCCAAATCTGGGCTGGGGTGAGAGTTGTGACCGGATCGAGTCCTTTGGTTGCCGTGACAAAAATTGTTGTCGGCAAGAGGGGTAAAGTCTGAATTTCTCGAACGACTGTTGCTACACCCTGCATTGAGACAGCAGAAACAACTACATCCGCACGTTCGATCTCGCTAGGCGAAATTGCCCCATCGCGCCGCGATCGCACTTGCACGCGATGACCATTAGCTGCTGCGAGAGATGCTAACGTCGTTCCCCAAGCCCCAGCACCTAGAACCACCACCGATCTTGGATTTTGAGTTGAGTGTTGGCGATCGCTAGCGAGAGACTGGGATTTTGGATGAATCACAAATCTAAAATCTCAATTATGACTCAATTTTTAGAGCGGATTTTACCTGAGAGCCTCGCTCTCTAGTCTAGGTTAACTCGATCGATCCGCCCCAGTCTATTGAGGGTAACGAAAGAAAACTGGTAGAGCGACACAATGTCAGTGTCAGTAGCATAGAGACACCATACTCGGTCGAACTCCACAATGGGACGTTCCATGTCGAAAGTTTGGGAGTTGAGTCAGGAGCAACCGCGATCGGCTGGCTATTTTCGCTGAAGTCGCAATAAGTTTTGTATTAAGAATTTTAAACTACCAAGATAAACTTTAAAATTTATTAATGAAGCCCCCCGAACTCGATCGAGATTTTGAAGCGTTATTAGACTACCTCAAACGCAACCAGAGTTGTGACTTTACAGGCTACAAACGCCCTACCTTAATGCGGCGTTTCTCTTGCCGAATGCAGCAGCTCCACATTGAGCGCTATCAGGACTATTTACAGTATTTGCAAAGCCATTCTCAAGAGTGGATTGAGCTTTTAGACTCCATACTGATTAACGTTTCTAGTTTCTTTCGCGATCGCGAAGCTTGGGATTATCTAGCCAGCGATATCGTGCCTCAAATTATTGCTAGCAAACAGCCTGACGAACCGATTCGCGTTTGGAGTGCGGGCTGTGCTTCTGGGCAGGAAGTTTACAGTTTACTCATTTTGTTTGCAGAAGCTTTGGGAATTGAGTCGTGTTTGCAGCGAGTTCAACTCTATGCTACCGATGTGGATAAAGTTGCCCTTCAACAAGCACGACAAGCGGTATATCGCGCGAATGAAGTGAAAGGACTTGCTCCAGATTTACTCAAGAAATACTTTGAGCCAACCGAGCAAGGCTATGCTTTCGATCGCAGACTTCGCCGTAGGGTCATCTGTGGTTGTAATAACCTAGCTGAAGATGCACCGATGTCCAAAATCGATTTGCTGGCGTGCCGTAATACCCTAATGTATTTCAATCCAGATATCCAAGCAAGAATTCTGGTTCGCTTTCATTTTGCGCTGAAAAACAACGGCTTTCTCTTTCTAGGTAAGCATGAAACACTGACCGCTCAAAGACCGATTTTCATGCTAGAAAATATCAAGCATCGAATTTATATCAAAGGACTACATTTGGAGTTAGGCGATCGCCTCTCAATCACTCCTAAATTTCGCCTAAAGGAAGCTAGCGATTCACTAGTCTCCCAACTATGCTTTTGGCAAGCTGCATTTGAGACAAGTCCTTTTGCTCAGCTATCGGTCGATCTGAATAATCGTTTAGTTGCTGCTAACGAACAGGCAAACTTTTTATTTAGATTAACGCTCTCCGATTGGAGCCTTCCGTTTTCAGAACTTTTACCCGGAAAGTTAGTGAGTTCCCATGTTGCGATCGGCAAATTTTACTGCGATCGTCGTCCAGTCAATTTGAAAAATATTAAGTGGATAACTTCAGAAGGAACAAAGTATCTCGATATTTTTATCGCACCTGTTTTCAGCACAAATAATGATTTGCTGGGAGTTAACTTGACGTTCATCGATGTCAGCGATCGCCAACAAATCATAGAAAAACTAGAATACAAATATTCGGAATTAGCCAGAGTTTCGGAAACATGTCAGGAAACAAAAACGGCACTTGATACAACTCGTATCGAGCTGGAAGAGACTCAAAAAGAATTAGAAGCCTTACATCAAGAAATACAATTTATCGAAAGAGATATGCAATTTAGAAATTGATGGCAATTGCGATCGCTCTGCCTGACTTCATATCTTAAATTACGGGACTGGTACGTCTCGAACGCGCGACATAGCGCTTTAGGAGGCACTATTTATATAATAAATTCACAGGCATTCTAGCCTAGAAAAACTTACATCTGGTGGCTGCGCCGTACTTCTGTAATCTGATCTGCCACATCGAGTACGGGTTGAGGCATATTCGAGCCAGTCAAAATCACATCGACGTGCTTGGGGCGATTTTGAATAAAATCTAAGACTTCTGCCAGAGGGATTAAGCCAAATTCGACAGCCACGCTTAATTCATCTAATACTACCAATGAGTACTGCCCTTGGGAAACAACTTGGCGCGTATGCTGCCACAGTTCTTGTAAAGAACGGTTTTCGGATTCGTCTAATTGTGGCGTGTCAATGCAACGGGGAAGATTGCAGCGAATCCAATCCAAGTTTTGCCCCAACTTAACTGGATGACAATGACCCTGATTTATCCCACCTTTGAGAAATTGGACGATGAGCGCTGGAGTCCCTTGACCGGAAACCCTTAAAGCCTGTGCCATCACGCTTGTCAAAAAGGTACGACGAGAGCAAGTAAAGACTTGTACTAATCCTTCAACTGTGTATGGTGGTTGGCAAGGAGAATGAACGGTTGGGGTCTCTAGCTGAGCAATCATAAAGTCACTTTTATCCAGATGCTTGAGTTAAAGCTGAGTTCGGAGAAACTGCAATATGCGATATATAGTGTAGTCTTGCAGAATACTCCTTAGTGAAACACTACATCTATGTTTTAGTCAATAGGAAACTATCCTCTGGGTCGCAATATCGCTACTATAAGTCCCAGTTGGCGGAGATTCTGTTGCAGCATTTTGACTTTTGACTTCCCAGCATAGCGATCGCCCTCCACATATTCCACGCCAAAAGTTTACAAAAAATTAAGCCTAGCGAAAGTGTTAACTGTATGCTCGACCCTGTATTCTGATTTAGGTCACTACAGCTAAGAACCATGACCTGGGAGCGTTTGGATAATCGGTTAGCAAATCAACTGCGTCCTATCAGTTTTACACGGGATTTTACTCGTTTTGCCACTGGCTCTGTTTTAGCTCAGTGCGGCGATACTCAGGTGTTGTGTAACGTATCGATTCAGCCTGGAGTCCCTAGATTTTTGGAAGGTTCGGGCAAGGGTTGGCTGACGGCTGAATACAGAATGCTTCCCACTGCTACCCACCAACGCCAAGAACGAGAAACCTACAGGCTGTCTGGACGGACGCAGGAGATTCAAAGGTTAATCGGACGCAGCTTGAGAGCCGGACTCGATTTAGAAGCATTGGGAGAGCATACAGTCACCGTAGATGCTGACGTATTGCAGGCGGATGCAGGTACGAGAACCACAGCAATTACAGGCGGGTTTGTGGCGCTTGCCGATGCGATCGCCAAGCTTTTAGAACGGGGAGATCTGACGCGATCGCCCATCCGTCACCAAATCGCCGCCGTTTCTGTAGGTTTGCTTGAAGGTGTGCCATTTCTAGACCTCAACTACCAAGAAGATGTCGCTGCCGATATCGATTTCAACGTGGTCATGAACGACCAATTAGAAATTATCGAACTCCAGGGAACCGCCGAAGCAGGTAGTTTCAGCCGCACTCAATTGGATCGAATTATGGATTTGGCAGAACTTGGAATTAAAGATTTACTAGCAGCACAACGTCAAGCCTTGGGCGATTTCAATCTTTAGGTGCAAGCTATTGTTGATAGGTTAAAAACATAAGGGGGCGGGATAGAATATGGTTCGCAGTTGTGGTATTATCTACTTTATAATGGGAATATTTTTGATTTTTAAAAAAATGCTTAGATTTCCATTATGAAGTAAACCATCTAGGTAATTGATAATATAGTATCACGAGCGATCGCATTACTAATTACATATTTGTACAGGAATATTGTCATAGAAATCCCAGAGTAGGGTGAGCAACGCCCACCTTACTAAATGATTATTTCACGCCGTCTAAATCGGTAGAAAGCGTCTTCAAGCTAGTCAAAACAGTATCTCGTGGAGGCTGTGCTTTGCTCAGTCCAGAATTCACATCTTGCACCCCTGCTTCTAGCCTTTGGTAGGTGTCGGGAGATTTTTGTTTGACGCTACCACCAAACTTATACCAGGTTTGGCGAGCAGCACCAAAAGCAGTTTTTGCAGTAGCAAAATCTTTTGATTCTACAGCAGTGCTTGCCTTAGCTAGTTCGTCTTTCATTGCTACCAAGTTACTTTGAATAGCTGTAGCACTACCAGCATTGCTATTAGCCGTTCCCGTCTCAGTAGGGGAACTGGTGTTAGCAGCTACCCCAGGAGTACCACTTGTAAGACTGCTAAATGCGGTTGAAAGTCCCTGTAATTCCGTAGTGAGTTTTGCTACATTTGGCGAACCCGATTTCAAGTCTGTCGCAATAGTTGTAATTTTCTCGCCAATGGTTTTGGTAGCATTGGGGGATACAGTCTTGAGAGTACCTTCTAATCCTTTCCAGCTATCTTGTAGCTTGGTAAATTCAGTTTGTGCGGCTGAAAAGTTACCAGCTTTCACAGCAGATAAAGTTTGGGTTGTGCCATCAGTCAAGGGACGAATCGTTGCTTTGAGATTTCCCAAATTACCAATCGCACTGGTTGTTTTGCTAGCAACATCTTGGGCTTGTTGAGCCACATTTTGAGCTTGATTCGCTTTGTCTTTAAGTTGTGAAGCTTGCTCTTGTACTCCTCCACAGGATGCTAAAAACAGCGAAGTAGCCAGAGTTAAACCTAAATTTGGGCAAATTTTCTTCATAATTCAAGATTTTGTCAGAATTTTCACTCTGAACGAGCATCTTACAAAATGAATTATTGTTTGCATATAGCTAACTGATTAGCTTGATTTATCAGTCATTATTTCATTTAAAAATAAAAATTTCCCGCGCTTAAAATGTCGCGATTTGCAGTACATATATGACTATTTTGCTAGGATTTGAGCGTTCTAGCCAAGCAATCGATTGGAATTTCTTATAGAATGCTTTTAAGAGAAAGCTTATAAGAAAATCTTCAAGTTTTTTAGTTAAAATTTGCCCGAACTTTTGAATCTAAAAACTCGAATCAGAATCTCCCTTTATTTCCCTGGATGCGATCGCCTAGATGTAAAGATTTATACATTAGCTGTGAGCGATCGCTACAGGTTCGACTCGATAATAAGTCTTTCGTCTGATGGTGATGACTCAGCCGTAGCAAGATAAATTTAATCAAGCTGCTACTTCAATATAAACAGATGACGTAGACGGCTGAGGAATTTTGTAACCTTCTAACTTAAGTCCCTCTAAATGAAACTCTATTGCTTCGCGCATATTTTGCTCCAACTCTTCACGAGTTTCACCAGTGGAGACACACCCAGGTAAATCGGGTGAATATGCTGAATAACCAGTTGTTGTTTCCTCAATAATAATTAGATACCGCATTACTTTAAACCTGCCTGCTTTAAAATACTATCTAATGTTCCTGGTGCAAGATCGTCGCTCAGCTTTCCTGGAACAGTAACTAAGCCAGATTTTGTAGGGTGTTTGTATTGACGATGGCTACCTCTAGTTCGAGCTAAATACCAACCATTTTCCCCGATAAGTCTAATTACTTCTCTAACTTCCATTCGCTAAGCGTAGAAATGGATATGAGATCGAACAATAATTTCATATAAATATTTATCAGACTGGTTTTATCCTACAAGTTGGACATATCTAAAAAACGCTCTGCTCTCTTATATGAATTTATAACAACAACTGACAGAAATATACAGACTCCAGGCACTGCAAGTTGAAGCAGAGTATTTCAGCAATCGATCGGCAATTATCAAAATCAAAAGCAAACCTAATATCTCAGCTCCCAAAGTAAAAACCCTGTCCAACTCAAGAAAAAATCCAGCCAATTTTCTTCTAGATAAATTTTAAAAACTTGAAGATAGTGGTGAAAGGGAAATGTTTTTTATTAGCTAATAGTGTAGCAAGCATAGAACCAGCAGTTATCTAGTGTGGTTTTAAGGGTAACTTCCGAACAGTTTGTATCGTAAATTCCCAAGCTACAGAAACAATATTAACCTCGAATGTGAATAAGTTAAAATCACCCATTACTTTACTCCTCGAAATGAAGCAAAAGATATAAATACAATCTTAGTCAAAGACTTTCAAGGCAGCATTTTGAATACAACAGAATATAACTAAACATCAAGAATCATTGCGGGAATCAAGCGATCGCTTGCCACTTGAACATCCCAATTCATTGTCCCATCATAATTACAGCCATTCTTCCTCGCGTACAGTCATTCAACGCCCCGTGTTTAGTGCGATCGCAATGTTTGCGACAATCAACAAACAAACGGACTTTAATATTCAACGATTCGCATTTCACAGAGGGGAGTATCGTAGATATGAAATTGGCTTACTGGATGTATGCTGGTCCCGCACATATAGGAACCTTGCGTGTCGCTAGCTCGTTCAAAAACGTCCACGCAATTATGCACGCGCCTCTAGGCGATGACTACTTCAACGTCATGCGATCGATGTTGGAGCGAGAAAGAAATTTTACCCCAGTTACAGCTAGCATTGTAGACAGACATGTCCTTGCCCGTGGTTCTCAGGAGAAGGTAGTAGATAATATCACCCGTAAAGATGCGGAAGAACACCCAGACCTGATCGTATTAACTCCTACCTGTACCTCCAGCATTTTACAAGAAGACCTACAAAACTTCGTCGAAAGAGCATCGCTGGAAGCAAAAGCTGACGTACTACTGGCGGATGTCAACCACTACCGCGTCAACGAACTACAAGCAGCCGATCGCACTTTAGATCAAATTGTCCGCTACTACATCGAGAAAGCACGCAAGAAAGGCGAACTACCTACAGCTAAAACCGAAAAGCCTTCAGTCAATATCATCGGTGTGTCTACTCTAGGTTTCCACAACCAACACGACTGCACCGAGTTGAAGCGGTTAATGGCTGACTTGGGAATCGAGGTAAATGCTGTCATTCCCGAAGGTGCTTCCGTTCACGAGTTAAAAAACTTACCCCGTGCGTGGTTTAATCTTGTCCCATATCGAGAACTCGGCTTGTTGACAGCCAATTACTTAGAGCAAGAATTTGGCATACCCTATGTCAATATTACTCCGATGGGTGTAGTCGAGACTGCTCGTTGCCTACGTAAAATCCAGCAGATTATTAACGCTCAAGGTGCTAATGTTGACTACGAAGAGTATATTAACAACCAAACTCTCTACGTATCTCAAGCTGCTTGGTTCTCGCGTTCGATTGACTGCCAAAACTTGACGGGTAAAAAAGCTGTCGTATTTGGCGACAACACCCACGCCGCCGCCATAACTAAAATTCTCGCACGGGAAATGGGAATTCACGTTGTTTGGGCTGGAACTTACTGCAAATACGATGCTGACTGGTTCCGCGAACAGGTCAGCGAATATTGCGATGAGGTGATTATTACAGACGATCACGGTGCAATTGGAGATGCGATCGCCCGTGTCGAACCTTCTGCTATATTTGGTACGCAGATGGAACGCCATGTAGGTAAGCGGTTAGATATCCCTTGTGGCGTAATTGCTGCACCAATCCACATTCAAAACTTCCCCATCGGTTACAAGCCTTTTATGGGTTACGAAGGCACAAATCAAATTGCCGATTTGGTGTACAATTCCTTTACTCTGGGCATGGAAGACCACCTGTTAGAAATCTTTGGCGGACACGACACCAAGGAAGTAATCACCAAGGGAATATCTGCCGATACTGACTTGGCTTGGACGAGAGAAGCGCAAGCAGAATTAAATAAAATTCCTGGTTTCGTGCGCGGAAAAGTCAAGCGGAATACCGAAAAATTTGCCCGCGATCGCAATTTTACCGAAATCACTGTCGAAGTGATGTACGCCGCTAAAGAATCTGTGGGTGCGTAAGATTAGTAGGGTGCGTTAATTAATGCACCCTACCAATCGTCCATCATACCCAATAGGATTGCAGGCACGGTAAACTGTTGAAACTAGGTCTTTTATGAAGCCTCGCTCAATCTAGGGTGCTATGCCTAATTTCCTATTAGAAGTCGGAACCGAAGAACTCCCCGCCAGTTTTGTCGATAGCGCAATCGCGCAATGGCGATCGCGTATTCCCCAAAGTCTTACCAATCATAATCTTACGGCAGAAGCAATCGAAGTTTACGGTACTCCCCGCCGCCTCGCCGTACTCATCAAAGGTCTACCATCGCAACAACCAGACCGAGACGAGGAAATTAAAGGACCACCCGCGCAAGCTGCATTTAGAGACGGGAAACCCACAAAAGCTGCTGAAGGCTTTGCCAAAAAGCAAGGGGTAGAATTAGATGCTTTAGAAATTCGTCCTACGGATAAAGGCGAGTTTGTGTTTGTCCGCGTCTCTTATCCAGGTCGTCCTGTCGCAGAAATCTTGTCTCAACTCGTCCCTGAGTGGATTTTCGGCTTAGAAGGGAAGCGGTTTATGCGTTGGGGAGACGGCGATTTAAAGTTTTCCCGTCCGATTGTGTGGTTGGTCGCTTTATTAGATACAGAAGTCTTACCAATTCAAATTGAAAATAGTTCCGAAATAATTAAAAGCGATCGCATTTCGTGGGGACACCGCGTTTTACATCCAGAATCAATATCCATTCCCCAAGCCACTGATTACGTCTCTTGCTTGCGTTCTGCTTTTGTCGATGTCGAGGTCGAACAGCGCAAAGCAAAAATTGAAGCACAAGTCAATGCGATCGCGCAACAATTAAATGGTAGCGTTACGATCTATCCCGAATTATTAGCAGAAGTGACGAATTTAGTTGAATGGTCTACTGCTGTAGTCGGAAAATTCGACTCAGAATTTTTGAACTTACCTCCAGAAGTGATTACTACGGTAATGGTAAGCCACCAACGATATTTTCCCATATTTCAAGTAGGGGCGCACAGCCGTGCGTCTCTACTACCGAATTTTATTACTATTTCTAATGGAGATCCTGCTAAATCAGATATTATTGCCGCAGGTAACGAACGAGTGATTCGCGCCAGGTTAGCTGACGGACAATTTTTCTACAAAACCGATTTGGCAAAACCTTTAGAAAGCTATTTACTGCAACTCGAAAAAGTTACATTTCAAGAAGATTTAGGCTCAGTTGGCGACAAAGTTGGACGCATTATTAGTATCGCGCAGCAAATTAACGAACAGTTGCAAGTAAGCCAACAAGAACGCCACCAAATCGAACGCGCTGCTAGCTTGTGTAAAGCAGATTTAGTCACCCAAATGGTGTTTGAGTTCCCAGAATTGCAAGGCGTAATGGGACAAAAATATGCTATAGAAAGTGGTGAATCGGAAACCGTAGCTACAGCTATCTTTGAACATTATCTACCACGTAATGCAGGCGATCGCCTACCTGAAACTTTAGCAGGTCAAGTTGTCGGAGTTGCCGATCGCCTCGATACCATAGTCAGCATTTTCGGCTTAGGAATGCTACCTACAGGTTCCTCCGATCCTTTTGCTCTGCGCCGTGCGGCAAATGCGATCGTTTCCATTATATGGGCGGCTAATTTATCAATTAATCTTTACCAATTATTAGAGCAAACGGCAAGAGATTTTATTAAAACTTATGCCAAAACTAGTATGGAGACGTTAAACGCATCTCTACAGGAATTTTTCATTCAAAGAATTCGCACGCTATTACAAGAAGAACGAAGTATCGACTACGATTTAGTCAATGCCGTACTGGGAGAAAGCGATGCTGAATACAGATTACGGGCATTACAAGACTTATTAGATGTACGCGATCGCGCTCTTTTCTTACAATCTATTCGTAATAACGGCACTCTAGATAAAATCTACGAAACCGTCAACCGTTCCACCCGTCTCGCGGCTCAAGGAGATTTAGATTTCACGCAGTTGCAGCCAGAAAACTTAGTCAAGCCAAAACTTTTTCAAAAATCTTCCGAGCAAGCTTTCTACGATGCTTTATTGCAACTCGTTCCCCAAACTCAAGCCGCTAGAGAATCGCGGAACTATCAACAATTAGTAGATGCTTTGATTCAAATTGCTCCTACTGTTAGCAATTTCTTCGATGGAGAACAAAGCGTTTTAGTTATGGATGCCGATCCAGAAATTAGGCGCAATCGCTTGAATCTACTCGGTTTACTTCGCAATCATGCTCGCGTGTTGGCAAATTTTGGCGAAATTGTAAAGAACTAAAACATTAGGCGATCGCTCGATTAAGTTAGTAGCGATCGCAAATTTACAAGATTTTACTATGCTTTGTACGGATGCAGAGCCTAAATTTTTTTATTTTAATAAATTCCAAGATTGTATTCTTACAATTTTAAAATTTCAAGATAGCTATAACTATATTTCCAGTGAGATTGCTCAATAATATGCTCTGCATCCCTCGATTTAACAGTATTTTCACTAGTAGTATTTTTACGATAAAAGTTATATAAAACAAGGCTATCGGGGAAATCTCGGCTAGTAGGTAGATCAGTAAAATTCCTCTTGAATCCACATCTGAGTAAGCCTACTTTAGTTGTAGATTGGTCATGTAAAGCTCTTGTAAAGCATTCTGCTTTTTTCAGAAACTTCATTACCAAGTCCAAGTGTAATGACTTAAATTCTTTCCATTTCACTACACTGCTCTATTGCATAACCATACTGAAATAGTTCTTTCTTTAACTACTGGAAAAGCTATTTGCATAAAGCGCTGCTTCACTTTCCTTAGCCAGCTAACCCTTCCCTCTAGCTTGCCAATATTGCAGCGCGATCTTCAGCAATAAAGCAGCTTTCTGCACGATTGACTTCTCGTCTACTCAAACCGCATTGAGTAGCAGATGAAGTGCGATCGTCAACTCGTGCTGCATTAATTCCATTTAGAGGTAAACAATGAAATTCTACCAGAAACTACAAAACATAGCTCCAAAAAAGTTATCAGAACGACAAGCTAAATCGTCTAAGTCAATTGTTTCAGTATTAATTGCTTCAGCTCTCCTCTACACGTTGCCAGCAGCAGCCTTGACAAGTTTTCTGGGCATGAATAACGGCACTGGCTACAACATGGACTCAGGATACGTCGATCGCTCCATCCAACACACCAAAAACCTGGGATTAGAAGTCGTCCGTATGGGTATGGATAGCGTTTGGGGTAATACGGAGGGTGCAGGGTTTCATTGGTCGGGCAGAGATATGGTTGTCGATAAATATCGCAATGCTGGACTCAAAATTCACGCCGTGTTATCAGCACGGATGCACGTCAATCGAGACGGTAACTACGAGAAATGGAAAGCAAACTTCCGCTATTTTACTCGTAACGTCATGATGCGCTACAAAGGCAAAATCTTTTACTACATCATCGATAACGAGCCCGATCTCGACTATGGCAACGGTAAAATGTCAGCTCAAGAATGCGTTGACATGACTCGGATTGCCTACGAAACAGCCAAATCCATCGATCCTAATATTAAAATTGAGTCGCCACCCGTGATGGGAATTGAATCCGGTCTGCTCAATGAGATGTTAGATCGCGGCATCGATAAGGTCAGCGACTATATCGGCTTGCACGCCTATGGCGGACAGATTTCCGAGAATCGTCTCGGTCATCCTTGGAGAGTCATGGAAGCACGCGGCATCAGAAAGCCCCTTGCTATTAGCGAATCGGGATCGATTAACGAGTATTGCAACGGTTCCCAATTTGAAACCGAAGACTGTCGCCGCCGCTGGTTCCTCATGTTCGGGCTACAACTAAAAAGATTTGGTTACGACCACGCCATCCTATTCGATCTCGACGGTCACGATAGCTGGGCTGTTGCGCCAGACTTTAACCCCACGAAAGCTTATTACCAAATTAAAGATTTACGTCTAAATAAGACTTTCTCGAATGGCGGTTTTGAGTCAGCGAATAACGTTGAAAATGAGTGGACTCCTGCCGATAACAACGACGAGTGGATTTATAAAGGGACTTCACCTCATATCAACTTCGTCCAGAATGATAGCAATCAAGGAGGGCGTAACGGCAGTAAAGGCTATGTCAAGTTAGAGAGCGGTCGGGCTGGATCTGGCACGCCAATTAGAATCCGGCGAATTTTAGGCGATATGCCAAAAAACAAGAGGGTAGCAATTGGTGCTTGGGTCTATGTCAGTGGCGGAGCCTCAGCAACGCTAAAAGCTTTGGGGTATGACTTTAGAAATGGTGATGCCGAGATCTCGAAGACTTCAACTCAGAAAAACGGTTGGGAGTATTTAGAAATTACCGTTCCTATCTCCAGATATTGGGCAGTAGTCGAACTGGGAACGACGGGAACTGGCAGAGCAGGCGACTCTGTGAAGTGGGATGACGTGAGCGTCCGCGTACTCTAAGTGCGGACGTGCCATAGCTTAACCTAGATTTCTCAGCTTACCCGTGGAAAAGGCGATCGCCTTTTCACGGGTAAGTTATTATTTATGATGTTATCGTGACAGCAAAAAACTCTCAAATCGATTGCATAATAGCTCGACACTAATTGAAATGTTGAAGAGATCTAAAAAAAATTCGACTAAGTTTAAACAACCTGCTCGTCGTCGCTTGGGATTTAAGCTTTTATTGAGTGTCATTGCTGGGTTGATTATTTTTAGTTTAATTTCTATTTATCTCATTCCAAATTTATTCTCTGTCACATCTAATAAACCTCCAGCGCGATCGCCCAGCGCTAGTGTCAGAGCTACTCCCAGCGGTCCATATCTGGGAATTAATAACGGTACTGGCTATAACACCGATCCAGCATATGTGGCGCGATCGATCAAACATACGAAGGATCTAGGCTTAGGCTTAGTTCGTATGGGGATGGATGGTGTTGGTGGTAAGACGGAAGGCTCATCCTTTGATTGGTTTGCTAGAGATATCGCCGTGCAGAAGTATCTCGATGCAGGGCTGAAAATTCATACAGTTGTATCTCCTCGATTGGGAGTCGATCGAGATAGCAACTACGAGCAATGGCAAGCGAACTTCAATTATTTCGTTCGCAATGTCATGGCACATTACAAAGGTAAAATTTTCTATTATATTATTGACAACGAACCAGAATTAGACTATGGCAATGGCAAGATGTCAGCTCAAGAGTGCGTAGACATGACTCAGATTGCCTTTAAAGCTGCTAGAGCCATTGACCCGAGAATTAAGATCGAATCACCCCCAATTTCAGGAATTGAATCCCATATCCTAGATGAAATGCTCGATCGCGGCATCGATAAGGTGAGCGATTACATCGGCTTACATGCCTATGGCGGACAAATCGCCGACAATCGTTTCGGGCATCCTTGGCGATCGCTAGAAGCACGCGGCATCAGAAAACCGCTTGCCATTAGCGAAGCCGGAGTCATTTCAAGCTGGTGTCCTGGTTCGGCGGCTGAAAAAGAAAACTGTCGTCGTCGGTGGTTTGCGATCTTCGGGCAACAGCTCAAAAGATTCGGTTATGACAACGCCATACTATTCGATCTTGACGGTCATGATGAGTGGGCGATCGCCCCAAATTTTAAGCCCACCACAACTTATCAGAAAATCAAAAGTATGCGTCTGAACCAACCACTCGCCAATAAAGGTTTTGAGTCTGCCAACAATCCTGAGACTGAGTGGGTACATTTTGGTGCTGGCGACATCGGCGATATGGGACCTTTACCTTACGTAACTTTCGTGCGTAACGATGCTCGTGGAGCGCACAAAGGTAAGGGTTACGTCAAATTGGATGGCACCGCAGCGGGTACGCCAGTCCGAGTCCGACGAATTGCCGGTCAGCTGCCACTAGGCAAAAAAGTGGCGATCGGTGCTTGGGCATATGTCAACGGCAATGCCAAGGCGACGCTCAAAATTCTCGGCTATGACGATCGCGACGGAGATGCAGAGATGTCAAAAACTGCCACCAAGAAAAATGGTTGGGAATATTTAGAAATCACCTTACCCATCTCCCGAGACTGGGCAGTCGTAGAGTTAGGAACTACGGGAACTGGAAAAAAAGGAGACTACGTGAAGTGGGATGATGTGACTCTCCGCACGTCCTAAGCTTGCGCATAAAACGCTCAAAAAATAGACAAATCGCAGCTACTATGGTGAAGGATTTATTTGCTTCTAGTTTATGCATAAATAACCTTCACTTTTTCAATCTTGTTCGTGCATATGGCACGCATTCATAACTTATCTGACATTGTAGAAATTGTAGGGATATAAATGCACGTACTGCATATTTTGAATCACGTGCTAGAAGCTGGTAACGGCATAGTTAACGTAGCGGTAGATTTAGCGTGTCTGCAAGCACAGGCGGGTTGCAAAGTGGGTGTGGCTTCTGCTGGGGGAGGCTATGAGAAGTTA
Organism: Chroococcidiopsis thermalis PCC 7203; assembly: GCF_000317125.1. Taxonomy (GTDB): domain Bacteria; phylum Cyanobacteriota; class Cyanobacteriia; order Cyanobacteriales; family Chroococcidiopsidaceae; genus Chroococcidiopsis; species Chroococcidiopsis thermalis. The sequence continues at coordinate 276,627 of NC_019695.1, read as the reverse complement.
CTCATGCAACATGGTGTCGAGCACTTCAAACTAGACCAGACGAGAAAACCAATCGAGTTGATCGAAGCTGCTAGAGGTTATCGAGCCATTGTCAAAGAGTTTGACCCCAACATCGTTCATGCTCATATGATGACGGGAGTTGTCTTAGCAAGTACTTTGAGATTTCAGTCGCAATACGCTCTCGTATCGACGGTACATAACGAATTTCAGCGTAGTGCTGTTCTGATGGGTTTGGCAGATCGCGTCATTGCAGTCAGCAAGGCTGTGGCAGACTCTATGGTACGGCGTGGTATTCCAGAGCAAAAACTGCGGGTGATATCCAACGGTACGCTAGGTAGCCCTCGGACTTGCCAACTCAAAGAGTGCGTCCCCGTAACTCTAAAACACCCAGCGATCGTGACCGTGGCGGGAATGTACAAACGCAAGGGGATTGCTGAGTTAGTTGCTGCCTTTGCCCAAATTGCTGCTGATTTTCCTACAGCTCATCTTTACTTAGTTGGGGATGGTCCCGATCGCGAACTATTTGAAGCTCAAGCACGGAACACGCCTGTTAGCGATCGCATCCACTTCGAGCGGTTTCAACCACAACCGCAACGCTATTTAATGGCTGCTGACATTTTCGTACTGGCTTCCCACCGCGATCCCTCTCCTTTGGTGATTCCAGAAGCGCGGGAAGCAGGATGTGCTATTGTTGCCACTCACGTCGATGGCATTCCTGAAGCTTTGGACGGTGGGAAGGCAGGCATCTTAGTCCCAGCAGCAGACAGTCATGCTTTAGCAGCTGCTCTGACTGAATTACTGAACGAGCCGCCAATTCTCCACGCTTGGAAAGACAAAGCACGACAGAATATAGAACGTCTGACGGCGACTAGAGTTCATCAAGAAACCCTAGCAGTCTATGACGAACTTGCCATGCGTGAAGACAGTTAACAGTTATCAGTGAAGAATGGGGTGTGGGGTGTGGGGAGAATTCGCAAGCGCGGAATTCAGAATTAATCGATCGGTGGTCGCTGGTCACTGGTCACTGGTCACCGATCCCTACTCCCTACCATATTCGTTGACTGCGATCGCTTCTGCTGCTGGTAGTAGTTACGTGCTGCCAAACACATAGCCACAAAGCACCAAAAAACCATACCCGCAAGCGAAACTATGGTATTTCCCAGTGGCATCTGAACGAGAACGCCAATACTAATCGCACGGGCAGCACTAGCAAAAGAGTCCAACCGCAGTTCGGAATTTTGCAGCAGCGTATAGATAATGAGAACAATGCCCCCCAAGTAGGGGATCGCACCAAACCAGCCCAGGGTGAAGAATAAATCGAGAACGCCACTGTCGAGGATAACTTGTTCTAACTGACCTTCACTGTTAGTAGCGTACATCCCTCCCAACCCTTTACCGAGAAAATCAGATAGGGCAAGATTGAGTTGTTGCTCGTAGGTAGCAGCGCGATCGTTAGCACTGGTATCTTTTTGAATCTCTGAAAAGGACTGTAAGCGAGTATTAATGACTTCCGAGAAAGGCTCGATCGTTGCCAACGGGATCACGCACACAGACATCACTAAGATGGAAATAATTAATCGTCGCTGTAGGCGTGCTTTCATGGAAGTCAGCAAGGTGATAAGTGCCACTAGCCACCCGCCCCATGCTGCTCTTACTGCCGATAGCAGAAAAGCCAAATACCCCCCTACAGAAGCAGGGATACGCAAAGTTCCTTTCGTGTTAAATAACAACACCAGACCCGCCATCATTGCCACGGCAAAAGGAAAGGGCGAATGCATGGTACTAAACACGCGAATGCCAAGTGGTTCTGGTCTGCCATTTGTCACCAATTCTGTTTCAATAATCCAGAACCGATCCCACATTGGTGCAACTAAGTATTGCACGACACCATAGACACCGGAAACTAGCACGCCCCAAAGGAAAGTCTGCTGAATTATCTTGCTGAGCTTGGGATAATCGCGCCAGTTGATAAATAGATGGAAGCCAAACAGGATTGGCGTGAACCAGTCCAGACTCGCTCGCGTTGCTGCCATAGGCGAATTCTTCACCAATCCGATTAGAAAACCATAGAGTACGGCAACAAAAGCCAAGATCAAGGGTAAGCCGCCTTGACGATATGCTTTAGGTAAATAGCGGATGAGAGTAATCCCGCTTAGCAACGAGACGAGAAAAGGCGTGACCAGCATTAAACGCTGTGCATCCCAGCCGCTCTTAAAATCGACGATGCGAGCAAGCAACGGCGTGAGAAACCAAATCCACCAAGTAAAGCTGACGTAAAAGACAGGATAGCGAAAATAGAGAAACGCACCCACAACAAAAGCACTTAGGGGAAAAGCGTAGCGTGCGATCCCGCTAGCAGCAACCAGGCACAGTGCTGTAATCAGTGAAAATCCGATAATTGCCATCCAAGCTGGCGCTGGTTGCAATCCGAAAGTAGGAGTTGAAAGTGTTTGCTTAGAGTTCACCTAATAGCATCTCCATGATGACAGCATTTAAACCAAGGCAGATTTCTCAATTGATAATTACGAATTACGAATTACGAATTACGAATTACGAATTACAAATGCTGCGCCCATACCTCTGAGGAGCGATCGCCATTGCTCCAAGTTAACCACGCTTGCCAGCGCCCGTGCATGGAGGCAAGCCACTTTTGCCAAGCTAATTTTCTTTGACTCGGTAAGAACCGCAATAACTGTACTAAACCCCAAGCATCTCGCGTTCCTACCAAAACCGCCCAGATCGCGAAGGCTGTTCGCCGTATCGGGCTTAAATGTTCCAGCAAAGATAAGGTTTCATTATATGTCATGTTGCTAAAAGCAATTGCATTAAACTGGTTGCGCCGATCTTCATCAAACCGCTGCCCGAGGTAGTGATCGACGACTATTTGAGGATCGTAAATCAGCTTCCAGCCAGCCCGTTTTAGAGTTAGGCACAACATCAATTCGTGATGTACCTGCGCCCCCGTACCCCGCATCCGCTCATCAAAGCGAATATGAGCGATCGCCGAACGCCGATAACTGGAGTTTACCCCTTTCAGTATGTCAACTTCACGGGCATTTCCTACGCCAAGATGGTGGTTGCCAATTGCCCGTCCAAACCACTGCAATCGACCCACTACATGAGATTGACCTTCGACGAGCTGCGTTCCGTAGTGCATTCGATCGCGTCCGCCAACACCACCCACTTTCTCATCTGCTAAATAGTGAGCTTCTATCCGCTCCAGCCAATCGGCGTGAGGTGCGGCATCGTCATCGGTAATGGCAATAATCTCTCCTTTTGCCACATCAACGCCTGCATTCATGGCTGCTACTACCCCTGGTACGCCTACCTTGACAGTGCGTATCGGTAAAGCATGAGGGTCTAATTCTGCTAGTAGTTGCCAAGTTTCCGTATCGCTATCGCGGACGACCACCAGCACCTCATCCGCCGGTCGAGCTTGCTGTTGTAAAGCTACTAAACAGCGTGCCAAGTCTTGCGAACGGCGATAAGTAGGTATCAAAACAGAAATCATCATGACTTGCTAACTCCACGACTCACCCGATTAGACTTTTAATAGCTTGACGATTGACCCAGGCGTAAAGCTCAGGGTCAGTGCAGCTACACTACGCAAATTTAATTGGTATTGGATTGCTTTCCAGAAATGGGGGCGTGCTGCCGCAATTTGTCCAGACCGCATCAGACCAATTCCCAAAGTCGTGTGAGATTGTGCTAATTTGGCTCTAAAATACGGGCGAAATTGTTGTAAACGCTTATCTGCGATGAATTGCTCGTAACAAAAAATTCCTGCTTTACCCGTGCGAATCTTCGCCTGCACGTTTTTTTTGCCGCTGATTTGCGTCTCTGATTGGGGGTGAATGCGGTAGCGCGTCAATCTTTCGGGATAGTAGTAAGCACCCTTACCAGATCGACAAGCAAGATACGCCAAGTAGAGATCCCAAAACAATCCTACTTCCAGCGGGATGCTATCCCAATCGATCGCATCTCTACGGATGACAGTTGCTAGGGCGATGAATACGGACTGATCGACCACACTCAACTCGTAAAAAGGTTGATAAACTCCTTCTTTAAGCCGCGATCGCTGCCAATACCGCGTATTTTCCTCAGTTTTTAGATAATCGATTTTATCCTCTGAGTCAATCACGTAATGATCGCAAAAAGCGACAACCAAATCTGGATTAGCATCGAGATACGGTACGAGTTTTGCTAAATAATCTTCATTCCACAGATCGTCATCATTTAAACTCGCAACATACTTGCCTTGTGCTTCTTTAAATGCACTCGTGACATTTAATGCAATGCCTAAGTTCTGTGGATTGCGGCGTAACCGAATTCGGGAGTCTTGAAACTCGTCAATAATTGCTTGAGGATTGTCAGGACTGCAATCGTCAGATACGACGATTTCGATATTCCGATATGTTTGGCGTACCGCACTCGCGATCGCTTTTCTCAAGTATTCTGGGCGATTGTAGGTAGGAATAATAACACTAACTAACGATTCTGGCGCTGTTATATTAGTAGACATAGCTGGTTAATAATTATTATAATTTTTCGCTGACTGTATTCAGAAAGCGTAACGCTGTAGGTACGGGGCTGTAATTTTCTAGCGCCCACTGTCTGCCTTCAATAGATATCTTTTCTAAAATTTCTGGTTCGCTGGCTATTCTATCCACAGCTAGTTTGATATTGCTCAGATCGATCCCAATGTAGTGTCGCCAGTTTTCTGGCATGACCGGAATCATAAAACCGTACTTGTCAAAATCCTCGCGCACGCTAACGCATCCTGCTGCAAGAGACTCCCAGTAACGCCAGTTATCCCAATCTGTAATTCGATTTGATTTCCACTCCAATTTGCTGAGAATTTTTTTGAGCAAACGACTTGTTGCCGTAGAAGGATCGCGAGGTACAGGAGTGACAAAAAAGCCACCAAAACAGGCGCAAGCAGCGTAATCTTTTAAACTTTGGAAATAACCTGGCGAATGTCTTCTCCCTGTTTGCGACCAATTCATGTAGTGATAAGGCTCTGTAGAAAAGTTATCCAGACCTTCAACGACATTATTAACTGGTAGAGCCGCATCGATTTGAGGCAGCAGTTCTTTACGAACTATTCGCCTAACAGAGTGCTTAATTTTGTGCGGTTCTCTAAAGTTCACTAATAATTGTCTTTTCCTTGCCTGGATCGGTAGAATGTTTTCTAATTCTCGCAACATCCGGCTAGATATTCCCTGCGCCCAAGGGTGAATATTGCCGGGATATTTAAAGTAACGGTTACAACTAACTTTAAAAATAAAATCGAACTGGCGAAATTCGGGTTTGTAAGCGTGCGTTTTACTACCATCATCGCTGTCTAGATAGACAGTAATATATTTTCGATTGGGATGAAATAAATGTTGTGGAAAAGGCTTATTTGCCACTTGAAACCAATCTTGATTGAGGACAACAATTGAGCAGTCATCTGGTGTAATTTCAGGGTCGTGGCGAAACAGGTACTCTTCTGTCTCTGGAGCTAGCCGCCAATAGTTGATATTGGCGTAAGCATCTATTCCTAAAGTTTTTAATCCATCACCCAAGCAAATCATCGTGTGGGGATAGCCTGTTTTTTCAGGAGTATCCGGTGGAATGCAATAAAAATAGACTTTGCCACTAAAATTGGTCGATTGCATTCAGATGCCTCCAGTTATGCAACTTATCTCTTGTCGAGGGTCTTTTACTAAGCATAATTTATACCTTATAATCGGTCGCGATCGCGGGAACAATTTGAGCCATCCTCACTGATGGAAAAATACCTGCCGTAAAAAATCTATATCATTTCTAGTCGCAATCAAACTGGGAGGACGTACTTTCAAGAGTAGTGGGTAGCCGGCAAGCAAGCAAACTAGGCGAAAGATAGTCGAAATTAACAATGACCAGCCCGCACCTTCTAATCCGTAGATGGGAATGAGTATTAACAAAAGGGGTACAGTCACCAACACGCTGATTGCTTCTACAACCGTCAGCGCTCCTGGTCTACCTACAGCCATAAAAGCTTGAGCCAAAACCCAAGCTGCGCCTCCAATCGCGATCTCTGCGCTGAGAATGCGAAAAACACCAACAGCCTCGACAAATTTGTCACCATAAAGCAATTGAATCAAAAAAGGAATTGGGATTGAAACCGCTAGGGCAACGACTACAGTGACAGCCGTACTGACACGGACTGCTCGTCCCGTTAAAGCCACTACCTCTTCAATCGGACGTGCGGCAATTTTGGGTAGCAAGACGGTAATCGTCGAACTGTGGAATAAACCCAGCATTCGAGAGACACTCAAAGCTAGCGTATACAGACCCATCGAAGCAGGAGATAGCATAGTCACCACTAATGCTTGATCGATCTTCTCGGCTAGAGTTCCCAGTAAGTTCATGCCATAAGCACGAATGCCGTAACCGACTAGCAATCGATAGGCACTGCCTAACCCTTTCCAACGGGGGTGAAAGCGCTGCCATAAGTATCTCCACATCCAAAAAAATAGAGGTAACCCAGGAATGCTGTAGGCTAGAGCAGCCGTCAAAGGAGTCAGCCACTCGGTCAACGCTAATGCGCCCAAAATAGCTAGAGTAAATAATGGTTGTAGGGAACGAAGTTGATTGACAAAGGTAAATTCTTGGTTTGCTTCTAGGATTGAGAAAAAAATTTCTGTTAAAAGGACGATCGGAGCTAGGATCATGTACCATTGGGCAAAGCGAATCACATCTGCCGAGTACTGTGGAAGGAACCTTGGCATGAATACGATGCCGAGCGTCATGGCAAACAAACCCAGTACCATGCTCAATCCGAGAGCTGCTGAAAAAAGTTCCGATTCTTTTTCTGGGTGACGCTTGAAGTTGTATTGTATGGCGGATGGTAAACCCAACATTAAGAGGTAAGCTAAAAACTGAGGCCAAAGGGCGATCGCATTATATTCTCCTCTTCCTTGCGGCTCCAAAGCTCTAGATGTAATGATTCCAGTTCCCATGTTGGCGGCTAGCACGAGTATCCTTGCCATGACTGTCTGCAAAGTCGCAGCAGTAGAGCTACGTCCGTTCAAAACCCACTGAACTCGACTTCTGATTGCTTTCATTTACTAAACTCCAAACCATCAGTACTCGATACTCGATCTGGGTTTATGGCTTGCTGTTGAAGCGATCGATATTGCTGCTCAGAATAGGATTTTCCCATCCTAGCTGGTTCAATCCATCCGAATGTATCTATTCTCATGTTGCTATTAGAGCTTGGTTGATCGCTGTGCTAGCTGCTAGCTAGTAGCTAACAGATCGAAATTGTATATGAACTGAAGATTCAGTTGTGTATTTTCTGACAACACCTAAATCAAAAACTGCTAAACAAACAACTATTGGTGCTTAGTGCTTGTACTCCACTCATACCGAGTGCAGTTTTTCTATGCTGCGTTCGGACTGTGGTTCTTGGTGTCGCGCTTCTAAAAGTTGCTTTTTGTCAAGTGCTTTTTTGTCTAAACTCAGCCTTACCAACTGCTCCAAAGTCAGATAGCGTCGTTCGACAATCCCGATCTCTCCTCGCAAAGCATTGAATAGCTTCGGCAGTCTATCGAAATGATATTTACGCAGCCATCGATCCACATCTTCGAGTCGAAAGCGTCCGTAACGCTCCAGCAGACTTTTTGACTCGTGCTGTGCGTCGTTTTCTCGTAGTCTAGAATTGGCTGTTGCGATTAATTGAAATTTGTATAGTCTGAATAGCTTACCTTGCTGGCTCACGTACCACTGCCGATCGCAGGTGAATGGGTTTGGCGATCGCCAGCAGGATATGCAGAGCAATGCGAGTAGTGCAGGACTGAGCAATAAAATTAACAGAGCCGCGATCGCTCGGTCGAGCAGCTCTTGCAATCTCCCACCCATCAGATTTTGTCGCTTTGCTCTTTTGAGTTGAGGTGGTAAGCGCAGAAATGCTGTTTTGTTTGTTTGAGCGCACGCATCAGCCCATAGTTCGATCTCTGCCTCCCCAAGATTGGGATCGAGGCATACTCCCTTTAATGATGACAGCTTTAAACGGTCTACTAACCATTCCTGACTGTCAAGGCTAGAGAGATACATTTTTCTTGTTGATGCTAAATTTACAACCAGATATTGTTGTCGCCACCTCAGTTTATAGCGCAAAATTTGATTAGTTTGGCGCTCTCGCTCGATAGTAGAGCTATTAGGCATAATTCCAGCTTTAGATGTTGACATGTAACGGCTATAGTGTTTCAATTCCCCAAGCAGGGATGAGATCCAGAATTAAATGCAAATTGGCATCTCTAATAGAGATATGTATTTGCTTACAGGCGAATTGACTTACAAATCAATCTGTCCAAGTATTTTCAAGAGTATGACCTCAACTTGTGTAAACTGGCAATTAAAAAGTTTTAGATTTGTATGTCTTAAATTAAGATGACACGTTGAACTTACGTGATTTCGGAAACGATCGAGCAAATTTATACTTATGTTATGCAAAATCCCCTAAAACCACCACGATATTAGCCAGCTTTCACTGTTTCTTTACAGTCAATACTCGAACTATATAAAACTTTTATAAAAAATATATAAAGCCTACGCGATACCACTAATCCTTTCGATTAGCAAGTACTAACTTTCCTAGAGCAGAACTTAAAAATTTGAGGTTGAATAATTGGCACATTATCTTAACAAGACTTGGCGCACTTGTAATACAATTTTCTGCCAATCAAAATGAGTTGCAGCATACTGCCGACAAGCATCTCTAGAAGGTAACGAACTCGGGTCGGTCAGTAATTCCGCTAATCTCCAAGCGATCGCAGTTGCCTCGCTTGTATCAGTAATTAATTCTGGTGAAAACGGAGCTAAAATTTCTGGCATTCCGCCTATAGGAGTACATAACACGGGAGTACCGCAAGCAAGAGATTCTAAAACTGTTAAACCAAAACCTTCCAATGATTGGCTGGGCATGACACAAAGATCTGCTGCTTGGTAAGCAATCGGTAATTGCTCGTCTGGTAAAAAACCTAGAAATTTTACGTGTTCTTGTAGTTCCATCTCTGCGACTTGTTGTTCTAAAACTGGTTTGAGCGGTCCTTTACCAGCTATAGCCAACCAGACATCAGGAATTTTTGGCTTGATTTGTGCCAGGGCTAGCAGTAACTTGTCTAAACCCATGCGGTGAACCAAGCGACGGGGCGCGAATAGAATCAATCGTTCTGAAGGAAAGTTTAAATGTGTCCGAGCTTGTTGCCGCGATAAGTTGGGCTGAAAGCGTTGTAAGTCAACCCCACCTGGAATGGTATTAATTTTGTGCCACGGAACTTGATATGTTTGATGCAAAATCTCGCCAAAGGCACGGCTGAGAACGATAAAGCGATCGCAACGACGATAAACCGTTTTTTCTACCAAGTGCTGTTTTAGCAACACGCTCAGTTGACTGCCGCCTTCCTGAGCGCTTTCTAATGCCCAGGGACCGTGAAAAGTAAACGTCACTGGTACGTTCTTAGGTAAGTTCTGCAACAATGGCAAACTGTACAGCGCGAAATTTAGGTTAATTGCATCTGGTTTTTGCAGTTGCCGCTCGGCAAAGTTGCAACGGGTTGACCACAATCGCTTCCAGAGGGGACGGTCGGGTGCAGCTAAATTGACTAACTCTACTGCTGAGTTATCTAGTATTGGCAAACCCAGACCATATAGGGTAACGCGATCGCCTGCCGCAGCTAGATGATGCGTTAGTTCGTATACGTAGCGGTCTAGTCCTCCTGGCGCGTGCGGAAACCACCCCATACCAACGCAGTCAATACGTGCAGGTGTAGCTACAGAGTTATCTTGTTTTGGCAAACGATCTGATATCATCTAAGCCCATGACCAAATTAACAATTAATATTACGCTCTAGCGAGAGCCTTTACGCCTGCTGCCGTCACATTTTGGCACTTACAAGCTAGTGTGGCGCAATCCAACCTAGCATGGGAAGAACTTAGCATTGTCAACCAAAGCTAGCAAGTCATTTGCATATCATGTTTCTTGAGAGAGCGAGTTGCTTACGGGCGCACCAAGCTTCGGAATTGGCGATCGCGTCAAGCAAGTCAGCATTCATAGTCAATTTCAGCCTCTCAATCGGTATAAAGTCGGTATAAGCGGATTATACAGATATGATTGCCCATCTCTCTAGCGCAAAATTCTCAGTTATAATCCCATTCTTCTTCGCAATATAGCAGATGCCTGAAATAAAATCGAAGAATTTTTCCATATTCTCCAAAGTTACTCTGCTCAAAATAATTGCTCCTAAGAAGAACAAGAATATTTGTCACTTACTATGACAGATGTTTTAGAAAGCACCAGCATTAGCTACACAACCATAAATCGATTACGAATCGCTCACCAATTTTAATTGTATGACAATCCGTTTACCTCTTCACAAAGTCGTAGTTTTTCTCGGTGAGATAGGGTGCATCTAGAGTCTAGCTATTTTGCCCTTGAGATTTTGGCGATCGCGATGAGCATGAGTTATGTCAGTTATACAAACTCTATAACTATCCTCACTTCAAAAATCGCCCGCTTATGCGGTCTAAAATAACAACCTAGATCGCCTGGGAAATTTTCGATTTATTGAGAATTATTTGCTATTCTGTTGCAGCTCGACTTCCTCTATTCAGTTATGCCTATTTCGATTTCAAGAAGCGAACCCAAAAATAGTACTAATCGATTGTCTGTTTTAGAATCTATCGTTTTTGAGACACTTGCCTCAACAAAAAATCTTGGATTGACTGCTAAAATCCTATAAGTTGTCACTCAAGAAATAGCGATAAGCTAATTTTAACCAACCTAATTAAACTATTATTTCCCTGACTCAAAAGCTAGTTGAGATAAATTAAATAGCAGTTTCCAATTAATTTAAATCTTTAGATTTTCCAAAATTATCAATAATTTCTGTTATTACCCTACGATATTCTTGAGAATACTTCTCTCGTGTATGATTTGCCCTCACAAATTCCCACGATCGCCGTGCCATTGCCTTTAAGTCTGCTGGAGGTAGGCTAGAGATTTTCTGAATCTCTTTTTTAATCTCTGCTATGGAAGCTTCTTTTAAAATAACTCCATAATCATCTCTGACATCTACACTAGCTTCGTAAGTCACAATTGGGATTAAACCAGCGTGCATACAGGTAATTACACAACCGCCGCCACCTTCAGAACATGAAGGATAAATAATGCCAAGACAAGAATTAGCAATTTTTACAAAGTCAGAACTACTAACATCAATCCATCCATAAGTATGAATATTAGGAGTATGATAAAGTTCTTTATAAAAGGCTTTTTCAAAATCTAATTCTTTGCTAACTGGACCGCAGATAGTTAAGTGGCAATCTGGCATTTCTGCAAAAGCTTCTAAAACTAGATCTAATCCTTTATGAACTGCTCCATTACTACCAAACCATAAAAAACGCTGGCAACAAGTAGCAAAATCTTTCTCTTCGGGAAATGGATAAATTTCAGTTGTCGAAATTGGCACGCGATATATCGGTTTGCGAGCATATTTAAAGGTATTAATCGTAAATTCATTTCCTAAAACAATAGTACAGTCCGCGTACTCAACTCCTTTATTCGGTAGCTCAAACCTGTTATTGCGTAAAGTTATACCTCTTCTTTGTTGCAAGGCATATAATCGATTGCACTCCGCCGCGTTATGAAATATGATATGGGCTGTATCAGCGTACAAAACTCTGATACAATCCCGATCGAGCAGTGGAGCTAATCTTTCTAGATTGTGCCGACTATCGATCGCGATAGAATATTTTTTTTGGGTATGAATAAATCGTTAAATAACGTAATCACGTCAACACAATAACCTAAATCTAACAAGATTCTCACCATCTCCACAGTTTCCCAATGATGGGTGTGCTTATTACAAACTGCTTCAGTAGATTTGGCGAGAAATGGATCGAGGTTATATGAAATTAGAGCGTTTCCTTTGGCAATACCTTCTGGCTTGAAAGAAGCAACTTTAATCCGATTAATTCGACCTCTAATTTTATCAAGAATAAAATTGAAGTAGTACCCCAGACGATGCAAGAATCTAGCAATCATGACTGTTCTATTGCTATCTATAATTAGAATATTCATATATCTGAACTCTGTTTTTACCTAAAAACAGAGTTGTTATTTTAGTTTACTGCAAACATTCAGCCTACTATTTTAGTTTACCGCGAACATTATCTGTTCTTAATAACTTGTAACTATAAAGTCGAAATGACTTTATTGTTTGAAAAATAATTCGTATGGCGAAAAAAATCGTCGTAAGAAACCACGACTGAGACCGGGAATCTGCGATTGATAAGTTTCTATAGCTTGATGTTTTCGATCGCGAACGGAATTAATCGGTAGTCGATAAGCGCCGTCGAGATCTCTCCCCTGAAGTTGAAATGACAGAGGATTTTGCCAGAAGATCCAAATGGGATATTGTAGTAGCTCTATCTGCATTCCAGACTGGGCGATCGCAGTCTGGACTAGATCGTAAGTTGCTTCATGATCGGCGTGAACATCTTTGCGATGAGGAACGTACACTTCTCCTGGCGTAGTTTTCTGTAACAACTGAACGATTTGCTCGACTAAATTTTGGCGCGATTCACTGGTCAAGCTAGCCAAAGTCCCGTCGATTTGGTCGAGAAAAATAATCTCTGAATCAGCAACCCCAAGAGCATCAAGCGCAGCCTGAGCTTCTTTTTTACGCAAGCTGATAACTTCTGCCGTTTCCATACGATCGAGGAAACCATAGCGCCCGTCAGTCATAAACACGACTTTCACTGGGACTCCCTGCTGCCGTTTGAGGGCGATCGCGCCACCACAGCCTAAAGTTTCATCATCTTGGTGAGGAGCAAAAACAATTGCCGATTTCTGGCTGGGCGCTAAAGGTTTGCTTTTCCTCGCCACAATCCATAAAAATAATAAATAAGAAGTTAGATTTCTGAGGTGCAAGCCAACAATAACTTTTAGCCTATTGATAAGTTCTTGTACTCTTTGTTTACTAGTCATATTTTTTACTATTTCTGACTAACTATTTTTTACTAGCTATATCGATCGATCCCCTGTTTCAAACTTAGAATAACAAATTGCATATGCTACAACTAGCCAAGACTACGGCGATCGGTATGAATTTTTCATCCATCGGGCAATCAAGGCTAAAAGTATAGAGCTACGAGCGCTTTAAGTGCGCTCGGCTTTTGACTGCTGACGAAACCAATCAACTGTAGAAACTAAGCCTGTTTCTAGAGCAATTCTCGGCTGCCAGCCTAATTTATCTGAAGTCAAGGTTATGTTTGCTACTCGCACTTTTTCTACTGGTCGGTCGGGTAAAGCACCAAACAAAGGTTCTATTTGTGGATTAATTATTTGCGTCAGTTGTTCTACAAGCGAACGAATAGAAACTAAGTTACCCGAACCTAGATCGAAAGTGTATCCTTCAACTCCAGGTACTCTTGCTGCCGCTAGCATACCGTCAATCACATCATCAACGTAGATCCAGTCAACTTCTCGCGTACCACTGGCTAGCTTGGGAGCTTCGCCTTGGAGTAGAGATAGGGTAACGGAAGGAATAATTTTATGAATGGGTTGCCTGGGTCCGTAGGTCATAAACGGGCGCACCAGAACTACAGGTGTTTGGTAAAGATGGTGAAACATCCGGCTGTAAGCAACACTAGCCCACTTAGCAGCAGAATAGGGTGAAATTGGCGCAATTTCACCTTGTTTTGGTTCTGGTTCCTCTAACGAGCCGATCGTGACTATGCGATCGCACTGCATTTGAGTCGCAACTGTCAAGATATTGACAGTACTCACTACTAAGCTGTGAAATGTGGGCAACACCAACTCTAAACCAGCAACACCAGTAATCAGCCCAGATAAATGAAAGACTATCTGGGGCTGAATTGTCTGAAATAGATTTTGCACGACTTCTAAATCTTCCACATTGCCTTGCCACCAATGCAGTAATTCACGATCTGTCGTGCGTTCTGTGCGAGAAATAGCGTGAACTTCCGCACCATTTTGACATAGGCGATCGCACAAATGAGAACCCAAAAATCCACTCGCACCCGTGACTAAAATTTTCTTTCCCGATAATTCCGCCAGCGCTTCACTCATCTTAACTTCAACTATTTGGGCAATAGATTCATCTTCTTTGTCATAGTCTAGATCGCAGTCAGATTGACTCATCTACATATAGATGTATTTTACGAAAATTCTTTATGCTTTCATAACTGGTTCTGGCTTAGCTTTCAACAGTTCGCAGCCCGCTAGAGCATCTGCTGCTTGCTTGATGACATCAAAACTGAGTTGCGATCGCTCGGCTATGTCTAATAAACTGTATTCGCCATCAGATAAGTTGAGAACCCATAACAAAGCTAGCTCATTCACTTGTTCTTCTGCATGACCGCCTACAGCTCTGTACAGTCCTCTTTTACCGAGGCGTGGTTCGCATTTAGGATTTTGATTTAAGTAAGTGCGATTATTTTCTAATACGTGCAAAATTGACAAAAATTTGGCAAACGAATCACCTAAATACTCGGGCTGCACGAAGCTCAAATTATCTGCGGAAGTATGATATTCAGAATACTGACCGTGGGAGGATCGCATGAAACAACCTACTGGCAAATTAAACCCAGGAGAACAATATTGCCGTTCGTCGTAGCCGTAGGGAAAAAAGTCAATAACTTGATATTCCGAACCAGAGTGTTGCATGACGTGGATTGCAGCTCGATCTATCTGCGTATCACCCCGGCGACTTCTTTTATAAGTATATTTTCCTGCGTCACCTACGCCAGTAACAACTAAACCGTGAGCAATTTTATTGACATTTTGCTCGTTTAAAGCCAACCAGGTCACGGAACCAATCGTACCTGGAATAAACAGAAATCTATAAGAGTACCTTCGTTGTTGAATTTGACTGAGGTGTTTAGCTAATAATGTAGCTAATGAGATACCGGAAAGATTATCGTTACATAAAGATGGATGGCAGGTATGGCAGGAAATTAAAATTTCTTCTCGCGTTTCGCCTGGTAAATAATATTCGCCATAAGTCAAATACCCAGGTTCTAAACTCGACTCGATACAAATTTCGTATTCTTCCTCTTCCAGCGATAAAAATTGTGTGTGACTTAAGCAAAATCCCCAAGTTTCTTTGTAGTAAGAAGTTCGATATGGAATGCGATCGGGATATTCTGGGAGCGTATGTAAATGTGCTTTTAATTCAGATAAGCTGACAGTTTTATGTACGGGAACGCTATAGTTCACAACGTGCAAATTGCATTCCTGAAAATCTACGATCTTCTCACCTCTTGAGTTTTTGATATATGCATCTTTAATATTCCATTCTTTTGGTATTGTCCAGTCAAAGACTTCCGTACCTGTAGGAATTTCTGCTATTTCTAGAGGAATGTGTTCTTGAAGAATTTTTAGGGTTTCTCGGACTCCATTGCCTGTAATACTACGACAAATTGGATATAACCGAGAGATCGTTTGATAAATTTGTCGTCCTATCTCGTTTGAGTTGAGGGATTTCCTTAAAGAAGATAAATTATGAATGCTCGGACTAACTTGAACCATAATTTTACTCCTACAACAAGTTTGTTACTAATTTTATATATGTATTCAAAATTATTTTAACAGGTTCTGCAAATCAGAACTATTTTCGACCAAAATGTAGAAGATTAATCGAAATCGGATGATTCGATCTATTTTAGAGACTTAAGATATTTATATGAGATCTAAGAATCAAATTGAACGAATAATACGTGAGGAGCTTTTCATCAATTTCAAACGCTACATTTCCTCAGATGTTAAGTAGCGTATGGCTCGCTGTAAATCTGCTGGAGTACCGATATCTAAGTACGGTTGGCGATCGCAGATTTCTGCTTCTACTTGCAAACCAGCATCAATTGCTGCTTGAAAAACATCTCCAATCGGAACTTCGCGGGGTGGAGAAGAATTATTCTGTCGCTCTATTTCTAACTTAGCAACAAATTGATGGAGAAACTCTGTAAAACTTGGTTTCCAGACAGCCGCACACCAGCTGTATTGCAATTCACTTTGGGCGGGTTTTTCAATAATTTGTCGTACCCGTCCTCGCTCGTCGAAGTCTACCATACCACCTTTGTGCGAATGCTCGAAGGGTAGCAAGTTGATTGCTACATCTGCATTGCCAGCATAAAGCCTTGTCAGCAAACGTTTGTATGTATCATCTGGTTGAAAGAGAATATCGGGAAACCCGATCGCGATCGCTGCATCTTTAACAAAAGGATACGCGCGATCGAGGGTATATGGCACGCCAAAGGGTAAACCGACTACCAGATAGCCTAAATCCAAACCTACGATGTCGCCATCGCCAAAATAGGCAGGAATATCCCATTTTCCAGGGCGTAGGAGAAAGAAAGCCTTCCGAATCCCTGCCGTTTGCATCTTTTCCAGCAAGTAATGAGATACAACTTTGGGACGCAGGCTACCATCTACTTGAGAGCGAAAGCCAATCGGATACAATTCCTTGCTACAAGGCAAGGGAGAAATGCGGGTTGCTTGTCCCCCTGCTGGTAACAGCCCGATGACTTCCTGCTGTGGATTGTAGTTATAAGTTGCCATTTATAGTTATCAGTAGTCAGTTATCAGTTGTCAGCCTCGCCTTACCTCTTAACCAACTTCCAACTACCAATTGCCAATTGCCAGTACCCACTACTCACGACTCACTTCCAACAGGATGACTATTTAATTAAAACAGTTTCTAGCAAATCCCATTCCAGATCTTTGCGAGAAATTTCGCTCACTGGTAGCCGCCACTGAATATCCAAAATCGGATCGTTGTAGCGCAACCCCCGCTCGTATCCAGGCGTATAAGACTTATTCATCTGATACGCTATCTCTGTATTATCGTCAAGAGTTTGATAGCCATGAGCGAACATTTCTGGAATGTATAGCGCCCTATGATTATCGGCAGTCAATTCCACACAGATATGAGATAAGTATGTGGGAGAATCGGGGCGCAAATCGACAATACAATCGTAGATTGCTCCTTGAGTGCAGCGAACTAACTTTGCCTCTGTTGCTGGAGCCGCTTGGTAATGCATTCCTCGCAACGTACCTTTTTTATGATTGAAGGCAATGCTGCACTGGACGTTAGTAATTTCTAAGCCAAGCGCAGCAAATTCGCGATCGCAAAAAGTCCGCGCAAAAAAACCCCGACTATCCTCTTTTGGCTCTATGTCAATGATATAGGCTCCCTGGAGCGCCGTTTCAGTAAAAAGCATAGGCTTGATAGTGGCATTAGCTAGCTATAGTAGACAAAACCTGTTGCTGAATCGCTGGATAAACTTGTACTTCTGGAATCGGCACGACGAACTGTCCGCCCCATTCAGCAATATATGCCATCTGGGTCATAATCTCTTCTTTCAAATTCCAGGGTAAAATCAACACGTAATCGGGCTGTGTTTCGCGGATTTTATCTGGATGCAGAATTGGAATATGAGTTCCAGGTAGGAATAAACCTTGTTTGTAAGGACTGCGATCTACGGTATAGTCGATGAAGTCTTTGCCCACACCGCAGTAATTCAGTAGGGTATTGCCTTTAGCTGGCGCACCGTAGGCAGCGATTCTCTTTCCTTGAGATTTAGCTTCGATCAGAAATTTCAGTAGCTTGCGCTTGGTTGCTTTGACTTGTTCGCCAAATGTCAAGTAAGTTTCAATATCTTCCAACCCAGCAGCCGCTTCTTTTGCCTTCAGTTGCTTGACGCGGTTGCTAACTACTGGCTCTACTGCATCGCTATGCTTGCCGTAAATTCGTAAAGAACCGCCATGCGTCGAGAGTTCTTCGACATCAAATAACGTTAAACCGTGCGCGGCAAACATTTTCTCTACTGTAATGAATGAGTAGTAAGAAAAATGTTCGTGATAAATCGTGTCAAACTGATTTTGCTGCATTAGTTGCAGTAAGTGAGGAAATTCCATTGTCAAGATGCCATTTGGCTTCAGGACTATTTTCATGCCACCGATAAAGTCATTCACATCGGGAACGTGAGCCAGAACGTTATTTCCTAATAATAAGTCTGCCGATTTTCCTTCTGCTACCATTTCTTTAGCTGTATTAACGCCAAAGAATTTTACCCAAGTCGGAATTCCTTTTTCGGCTGCTGCTTTGGCAGTGTTTGCGGCTGGTTCGACTCCTAAAACTGGGATACCTTTTTGATGAAAATATTGCAGCAAGTAACCGTCGTTACTAGCAATTTCAACGACTTGGCTAGCCGAATTAAATTTAAATCTTTCTACCATTAACTCAGTGTAAGCTTTAGCATGTCTGAGCCAACTCTCGGAATAGGAAGAAAAAT
Organism: Chroococcidiopsis thermalis PCC 7203; assembly: GCF_000317125.1. Taxonomy (GTDB): domain Bacteria; phylum Cyanobacteriota; class Cyanobacteriia; order Cyanobacteriales; family Chroococcidiopsidaceae; genus Chroococcidiopsis; species Chroococcidiopsis thermalis. The sequence continues at coordinate 258,279 of NC_019695.1, read as the reverse complement.
AAGCATAGTCACCATCGCCAAAAATGTGTTCTGGAGATTCAAATTCTTCTAACTGTACCAAAAGACAGCGATCGCAGACGTATGTATGAAGTGGATAAAACTTCTCGGCGCGATTCAAGTGTTCTGAAGTTAAATTATCATTTGCTATAGGTGACATACCTAAATCTGCAAAAGTATATCGCAGTTCGTTGCCACAAAAACGACACTTTTTACTCACTATCCGATCTCTCCTACGATTCAGCTACTAAATTACAAAATAAATTCCACTCAAAGAGTGGAAACTGAAGTTTGCGCAAACAAGATTATTTTGGTTGATTCCAAAAGAAATCTTTATCCAACTGTCCTGTTTGCAATAAATACTCCAATTGCTTCAAGCGAGTAAACCCTCTGGAAGTAAATACATCAGCAGTCATTTGAATTCCACTAAACAACTCAAATAACTGTTTTGCTCCCCGCCGTGCATCCCACTCACACTTAAACCCTGGTAAGGTAGAGTTAATCTTCTCAAAACTGACTCGGTAACTGCGATTATCCGATCCACTGTCCCCGAAACTCACCTGACAGCCAGGAAAAGCTTCAGCTACAATTTCGGCGATTTCTCGTACTTGGTAATTGTGCGCCGTATCCCCAACGTTGAAGATTTGATTGTGAATGATGTCCCGTGGTGCTCCTAAGGCACAAATAATCGCTTTACATATATCTAGTGCGTGTACTAAAGGTCGCCAAGGCGTACCGTCACTCGTCATTTTGATTTCCTTTGTCGTCCATGCTAATCCAGCTAAATTGTTCAGGACGATATCAAAGCGCATCCGTGGCGAAGCACCAAATGCTGTAGCATTTCTCATGAATGTAGGCGAGAAGTTGTCATCTGCCATTGCCGTTAAATCCCGCTCTACTAAAGCCTTACACTCGGCATAGGCAGTTTGCGGATTCACGGGAGAAGCCTCTGTCACATCTCCCTCGGTGGCAACACCGTAGACGCTGCAAGAGGACATGTACACGAAACGACGAATCCCCGCAGCTTTAGCTAAATTTGCTAACCGTACTGAACCTTTGTGGTTAATGTCATAAGTAATATTGGGTGCGAGTTGTCCAGTAGGATCGTTGGACAATTCTGCCATATGAACGATCGCCTCTACACCCTGCAAATCTTCTGTAGTAATGTGGCGAATATCTTTATTTAAGGTTTGAGCCGTCGTCTCAGTCCCGTTGTACAACCAGCCAACTTTGTAGAATCCGGTGTCTACTCCTAGAACTTCATGTCCTCGTTTGATTAATAGTGGTGGTAGTAAACAGCCTAAATATCCTTCTGTACCTGTGACTAATACTTTCATTTATAATTATTCTTCCTATACTTTGACTGTGTTTGCCTGGGAGGGGGATTGGGAAATTGCGGCAACAATTGCCTTCCCAATCTCTAGCGAAGAGGTAGCGGCTGGAGAAGGAGCATTACAAACGTGCATGGCATTTTTTCCTGGCACGAGTAAAAAGTCATCCACCAAACTACCATCAGCTTTGAGTGCTTGCGCTCTCACTCCCGCGTGAGTTGGCACGACATCTTGTTCTCGCACCTCTGGAATCAATTGTTGTAGACTCCTGACAAAGGCAGCTTTACTCCAAGAACGAACGATTTCTTTAATTCCTTCATCGGCGTGTTTGGCAGCTAATTTCCAAAAAGCTGGATAGGTTAGCACTTCTGCCAAATCCTTGAAGTCAAAATCTGTTTTGTGATAGCCTTCACGCTTGAAACTCAAGACTGCATTAGGTCCAGCGTGAACGCTGCCATCAATCATGCGGGTAAAATGTACGCCCAAGAAGGGGAAAGCCGGATTGGGTACGGGGTAGATCAAGCCTTTGACTAAGTAGCGTTTTTCTGGTACGAGTTCGTAGTATTCGCCACGAAAAGGTACGATTTTGGCTTGGGGATCGACTCCGCTCTTTTTGGCAATGCGATCGCTTTGCAGCCCGGCACAATTGATCGTAAACTTTGTCTCAAAGCTACCAGAGTTAGTGTCTAGCACTGTCCTGTTGCTCGTATGTCGGATTCGTTCTACCTTAGTACCGAGCTTTAATTCTCCACCCTGAGCTTGAATTATTTCGACATACTTCTGCGCAACCTTTTTGTAGTCCACGATTCCGGTTGTAGGGACGTGGATTCCTGCCAAACAGCTGACATGCGGTTCGTATTCCGCAACTTCTGCCGCACTCAACTTTCTCACGCCCAAGCCATTAGCTATACCTCTTTCATAAAGATTATCTAGTAATGGCAGTTGCGCGGTAGTCGTGGCAATAATGACTTTGCCGCAAACTTCATGAGGAATATCGTGCTGCTGACAGAACTCTACCATCGAGCGACTGCCTTCTCGACAGAATCTAGCTTTGAAGCTACCTGGCTTGTAGTAAATGCCCGAGTGGATAACGCCGCTGTTATTCCCAGTTTGATGAGATGCCCAATCGTTTTCTTTTTCTAAGACTAGAATTTTGGCATCGGGATAGCAATCGCCTAGCGTCATGGCTGTAGCCAACCCTACTATCCCACCACCAACGATCGCGAAATCATACGTGAGATTATTATTCATGCGATTGAAGTGACTAATATTACACTTGTCAAGGCGAGTTTAATGCTCGATGGTCAATCGTTCACCTAAGAGTTGAGACATCAACCCGCCCCTACTTAACTTTTGACTTACCTACCATACCTTCCAAGGAGCGCTGCCACTATTCCAAAGTTCTTCAAGCAGGTGTTTGTCTCGCAGCGTATCCATCGGTTGCCAAAAACCAGGGTGCTTGTAGGCTGATAGTTCATCCATCTGCGCCAGTTTTTGTAATGGTTCTTGTTCCCAAACTGTATTATCATCTTCAATCAAGTCAATCGTTTCTGGTTCTAGAACAAAGAAACCACTATTGACCCATGCTCCATCGCCATCTGGTTTTTCTCGAAAGCTAGTAATCTTGGTCTGATCTCCTTCCAGATGAATCGCACCAAAGCGTCCCGGTGGTTGGCTGGCGGTTAGAGTTGCTAAAGTATTTTGCTCTTTGTGAAATTTGACTATCTCTTTGATATTTACGCTACTCACGCCGTCGCCGTAGGTGAAGCAGAAAGTTTCATTACCAATATGTTCTCTAACGCGCTTGAGTCTTCCACCAGTCATGGTTTTATCACCCGTATCTACTAGAGTGACTCGCCAAGGCTCGGCATAACCACAGTGAACGTTCATTTGATTAAAACGCATGTCAAACGTTACGTCTGACATATGCAAAAAATAGTTAGCAAAGTATTCCTTGATTAAGTATCCTTTGTAACCGCAACAGATAATAAAATCATTAATACCAGAGGCAGAGTAAATTTTCATAATGTGCCACAAGATCGGTCTGCCACCAATCTCCACCATCGGCTTTGGTTTGACGGTGGTTTCCTCACTCAGACGAGTCCCAAGCCCTCCAGCCAGTATGACTGCTTTCATGCAAGCACCTCAAAACTTTGCAGGTTTCCTCTTGTCTTTCCAATCGATTGCTTTGTCACTGTTTTGCTAATTTTATAAACAAGTATAAATTAACCATCTGCGTAACAATAGTAGTATGCAGATTGCTTATATAGTGTAAAGACACAGTAAATATACTTTATGGTATATAAAAACTTAGTAAAGAAGTTGTCGAACCAAAGCTAAGTTTGTAAACTTTCTGACCTTGTAAATAGCACGATTGGAAGTGTTTAATTCGACGCTCCAGACTTGCAGGCGCGGCTAAATAGCGTCGAACCCTCACTCATGCTGTTTCTCAAGCTTCTGCTGTCATGCGATCGCAGCCACAAAAGCACTCTCCTCATAGCTCTACTCACACCCTACCTGAATAGTTGTTCGATCGCAACTCTGTTGCTGCTCCTTCATTTTTGAGCAGCGGTTTGAGACGCGATCGCCAACTTGCAACTTTAACTGAGACTAGTACGAGTTCGATCGGCAAACTACAAAAAAACTCCTCTTTGCGAACTTCTATTACTAGATCAATACCTTTTATGCAGCTAAAAAGCCAATGAGAACACGTACGTGATGCTATTTCGGCTCGATAAATTCAGTATTCATACGGTTACTTGCTACTTTGAGCTAATGTCATGATCGAGGCTACATTATGACGGGAGTTTAATTAGCTTTATTACCGATCGTTTTTCTTTTTTGCTTTCACATCTGAGCTTAACAGAAAGTCAAACAACAGAGTAAATTTACTCATTATTTTTTAAATTTGAAAGTTTTTTCATATTATTACTACATTTTGAATAAACTACGATTTTCTATTGAGATTCCGAACTTGACAACGATCGCAAAATTTTTGTAAGTCAATAAATTATCTTATGATGACAGAACCGATAGCAAGCCATGATTTTGTCAGTCATCTTAATACTTTAAAACAAGAGAGGTTCAGCGGGCAATTATTACTAAAAAGCTCTGTAGGACAAGAGTGGATTATTTATCTATTTCTAGGAAGAATTTTATACGCCTCTGGGGGAAATCATACCGTTAGACGTTGGTATAGAGCTTTAAAATCGCATTGTCCGCAAGTCGATATTCAACAGTTAAAGCTATCTGCCGTTCTCTCTAACGCTTTAAATAGCTCAGATAATTGCTGGGAATGCCACTTGCTCAATGCAGGAATAGAGAAACAGCAAATTACCAGAGAGCAAGCAGGAAAAACGATCGCGGCGATTGTCTCTGAAGTCATGTTTGATATCACTCAAGCCATGCACGTAACATATCAGAGCAAGACAGATAACATTGCATTACCACAATTAGCACTACTCGATCCAGGGCAATTATTATCAGAAGTACAACAAGTTTGGCAGCTCTGGCAAAAAGCAAAAGTTGCCGATCGCTCGCCAAATAAAGCCGCAGTTATTAACCAACCAGAACAGCTTCAGGAACAAGTATCGCCTGCTGTTTATCAAAATCTAACTAAACTGCTAGACGGACAGCGGACATTGCGAGATCTATCAGTAGTCATGAATCGGGATGCCAAAGATGTCGTTTGTTCTTTGCTACCTTACATTCAAGCAGGTTTAGTCGAACTGATTGATATTCCAGATTTAGCACCGCCAGTCGCTCCAGCAGCGCCAGCCACAACGCCGCCATCTACACCTTCTGGCAAAGGACCGCTCATTGCTTGCGTAGATGATAGCCCGTTAGTCTGTCAAAGCATGGAACAAATTTTGACAGCCAACGGCTACAGATTTTTTGCCGTTCAAGATTCTCTCCGCGCGATCGCTGGTTTGTTGAGCCGCAAACCAGACTTAATTTTTTTAGATTTAGTCATGCCAAATACCAATGGATATGAAATTTGCAGCCAGTTACGTAAAGTTTCTGCTTTCCGTATCACTCCCATTATTATCCTCACTGGTAATGATGGCATTATCGATCGAGTTCGTGCCAAAATTGTCGGGGCTTCAGATTTTCTGAGTAAGCCAGTAGATGCAGAAACAGTTTTGTCGGTAACGTCTAAACATCTTAACAGTAATTCTTTAGTAGAAGATCTTTAAAATGACTCATTATGATGTAGCTGTCCTCGTTTGCACTGCCTTAAATCCGATCGCTTGTAATCGATCTAAATACTAGTTTGTTTTCATTTGTTCTAGAGGTTGAAGCCATGAGTACAGTTTTAGTCGTCGATGACTCAATGACAGAAATGCAAGTCATCACTAGTTGCTTACAACGCGGCGGTTTAAGCGTTCAAACAGCAACCAGCGGAGAAGAAGCTTTAGTTAAAATTAGCAGTCAAAAACCAGACGTAATTATTTTGGATGTCGTGCTACCAGGTCGGAGCGGTTTTGAACTTTGTCGCGATCTCAAATCAGAAGCAGGAACGAGCATGATTCCTGTTGTCATGTGTTCTACAAAAGGTAGCGAAATGGACAAATTCTGGGGCATGAAGCAAGGTGCAGATGCTTATATTACCAAACCTATCGATCAAGAAAAACTACTGCAAACTGTCAAGCAACTGTTGAAATGATTGGAATTAATATAACGATTGCTTGGCACATTTGCTAGCCAAGAACTGCTAGGAGAGCGGTCATGATATCGGAATTTACAACCAGGGGTGTAGTAGCAGGAAATCCAAATGCAGAAGAAGCTGCTGGCTTAAAACAGCAGTTTTTGCGATTGCATTTGCCACCAGATACGACTGCCATATTGCCACTAGCCCAAATCGCAGAAGTACTGACCGTACCCACTGCTCAAATTGTACCTATTCCCCATTTACCCGCTTGGGTCATGGGTGTTTATAACTGGCGAGGCGAGATTTTGTGGATTGTCGATCTCGGTCACAAGATCGGACAGGCTCCCCTATACCAACAAGGAACTAGTCGCTCTAGTTACACAGCAGTGGTAATTCACAGCACTCAGCAGGTTGCTGAAAGACAAAGCGATCGCAAAACAGGTAAAAAAGTGCTGGGATTATTAGTGAATCAGGTGGAAGACATGGAATGGTGCAACCCCGATAACATTCAATCTCCTCCCGCGTCTGCTGTCACCCCTGAGTTAGTGCCGTATTTGCGTGGTTATTTTCCCAAACCGAATGGCGAAATCTTGGTGGTGTTAGATGGCGACTCCATCATCGCTGGAATGCCTCAGTCAAAAACCGAGGCTAGTTGAAATGCTTGAGCTAATTTCATCTGGCATCATTACCGAACTTGCAGATGAAAGTTTCCGTCTCGCCACTGATTTCTAAGTTAACGACTTAAACTATGAACTCTCCTTCCCAACCAAACTCAGCTAAAAATACTCATAAAGGTAACTACAACGAGCCTTTTCATGACGATACGGCATTTGAAGAGCAGCCAATGTCTGAAATTGAAGGTCGGCAAAACTTTAGTCAAAATCATAGCGATCTGGAGCCGAACAAACAACCACGCCAATCTCACAAAAAAGGACGCAGTTTAAGGTTCAAAGCCACAGCAGTAGCAGTTGCCCTGAGTACGATTCCTGTAATGGTAATTGGGGCAACTGCTTATTTCTTCACCAATCAACAATTACATAAAGATGTTACGGAAAGTCAGGTATCAAGAAACGACGCTCTGAGTAAAGAACTATCAAGTTTCATGATTGAGCGGTATGGCGATATTCAAGTGCTAGCAAATTTACCCATCCTAGCAAATCCTAAAGTAGTAGCAATCACAACGCCCCAAGAAAAGCAGAACTTACTAGATCGATATATCAATGCTTACAAAGTGTATAACAGCATTGCTATGTTCGATCTCAATGGCGATACTGTGGTGCAATCTAAAGGTAAACTAATTGCCAATCACAAAGATGCGGAATACTTTCAGCAAGCGCTGAAAACTGGTCGCCCTGTCATTAGTCAACCAGCGATCGCTAAAACAGCAGGAACATTAAGTTTCAATGTCGCCGCACCTGTGAGAGATTCTCAGACTAACCAAATTATTGGTGTGGTGCGCGCTAAAATTCCCGCAGAAGCAGTAAGCAAATTGCTAGAAAAACATGGTACGAGCGAACAAGAATTTTTTGTAATTGATGCTAACGCAAAAATTTTGGGTTCTCAAGATGCTGCCGAGCTAGGAAAAGAAGCTAAATTGGTTTTTCCAAAATTGCAACAAATGCAAGCAGCGCATGTGAGTGCAGCAACAACTGATATACATGCCACTCACCAAGAAGAACACATTTTGACATATGCTCCTTTACCAAAAGTAGAGGAAATCCCAGATTTAGGTTGGAGTACTGCGATCGCTCGAGAGTCAGCTCAAGCATTCGCTGCCCAACAAGGGATATTGTTAACTTTTGCTGTTGGTACGGCAATCGTGGCATTTTTGGTCAGCGCGATCGCTGCTTATATGGTTAACCGCGTGACTCGTCCTATTTTAGATGCGGCAGATGCCGTAGAGAAATTGGGTCTGGGAGAGTTAGACACCCGCATTGCTATAAAGGGAGAAGACGAACTAGCAACACTGGGAACCAACATCAACCAGATGGCAAGTCAGTTACAACAACTTCTCCAAAATCAAACTACCCAAACTCAACAAGCTAACTTTCTCTCCGAAATTGCCTCTGCCCGCGATGGTGGTTCGGAAGATTTAGAAACTGTCTTCAGCCAAGCAGTGCAAGGAGCCAGAGAACTTTTACAAGCGGATCGAGTCGTCGTCTATCGCTTTAATCCCAATGGGAGTGGTTATATTGCGGCTGAATCAGTGTTACCTGGCTTGCCGCGCGCTTTCGATAACAATGTTGACGATGCTTGTATTAGCGAACAACTATTGGAAGAATACAGGCGCGGTCGCGTCGTTCCTACTAGTAACGTCATGGCGGCGGGTTTCCATCCAGAACACCTGCGTTTAATGGAACGATTACAAATTAAAGCCAATTTAGTTACGCCAATCTTGAAAAACGACCAGTTATTTGGTTTATTAATTGCCCATCACTGCGAACAAACCCACACATGGCAACAAGAAGAAATTAACTTCCTCAAACAGCTAGCATCTCAGCTGGGAATTATCTTAAATCGCTTATCATTCCTAGAACAAAAGCAAGCTGCGGTAGAACGAGCATCAATGGTGAAAGATATCACCATTAAGCTGACTCAAGGACTTGGCGTGCAGGAAATTATGGCAACTGCGGTACAAGAACTGCGCCAAGCACTGAATAGCGATCGCGTTGTTATTTATAGTTTCAACGACCAATGGAAAGGCAGAGTTATCGCTGAATCCGTAGGCGAGGGTTTCCCCAAAGCTTTAGGAGCAGATATTGACGACCCTTGTTTTGCCAAAGGTTATGTAGAACGCTATCGTCAAGGGCGGGTACAAGCCACAGAAAACATTTACGATGCAGGTTTAACTGATTGTCATATTGCTCAGTTACAACAGTTTGCAGTCAAGGCAAACTTGGTTGCTCCCGTAATTCGTAGTGGCGAACTCTTGGGTTTACTGATCGCTCACCAGTGCGATGCACCCCGCAAGTGGCAACAAGAAGAAATTGCCATGTTCTCGCAGGTCGCTACCCAGATAGGACTCGCGCTCGATCGCGCTTCTTTGTTGGAACAGCAACAGAATGCCAGAGAATTCTTACAGCGCCGCGCTTTAGAACTCCTAATGGAAGTCGATCCCGTCAGCCGAGGCGACCTGACAATCCGCGCCAACGTCACCGAAGACGAAATCGGGACGATCGCCGACTCCTACAACGCGACAATTAACAGCTTGCGGAAAATCGTGACCCAAGTACAAACCACTGCCAAACAAGTAGCTCATACAACGACGAGTAACGAGCGATCTGTCGGCGAACTATCTCAAGAAGCACTGCGGCAAACTGAAGCAGTTACTGCGGCTTTGGAGCGGATTCAGCAAATGTCAGATTCAATTCTGGCTGTAGCCAATAGTGCCTCTCAAGCGGAAGCAGCAGTGCAGCAAGCAACTCAAACGGTAGCAGAAGGCGATACAGCCATGAACCGGACTGTGGACGGGATGATGGCAATTCGACAAACAGTAGCAGAAACCTCGAAAAAAGTGAAGCGATTGGGTGAGTCGTCCCAGAAGATCTCCAAAGTCGTGAACCTGATCGGTACATTTGCCGATCAAACTAACCTATTAGCACTTAATGCTTCCATTGAGGCAGCTCACGCGGGAGAACAAGGACGAGGATTTGCGGTGGTAGCTGACGAAGTACGAACCCTAGCACGGCAATCGGCAGAAGCAACCGCAGAAATTGAAAGCTTGGTGAAGGATATTCAGACAGAGACAAATGAAGTGGTAGCAGCAATGGAAGCTGGTACGGAACAAGTGGTGACGGGTACTGTACTCGTGCATGAAACGCGGCAAAATCTGCTCAAGATTACGGAAGTAAGCCAACAGATTAGCGAACTCGTAGCGGCGATCGCTTCTGCTGCGGCGTTGCAATCTCAGACATCGCAAGTCGTGACGGCAACAATGACAGATGTAGCCGCGATCGCCGACCGCACTTCCAACGAAGCAACTGTAGTATCTGCGGCATTTAAGGAACTCTCAACGCTAGCGCAAGAACTACAAACTAGCGCCAGTCAATTCAAAGTTAGTTAGTGGTGAGTGGTGAGTGGCTAGTAGCTGGTGGCTGGTGGCTGGAATTGCTCCCTCAGTTCCCTCAGCCCCCGATCGCTCCCTCAGCTCTCTTTCCCCTACTCCCTGCTCCCTACTCCCTACTCCCTCGAAAACGTATCTGCTATGCTAAATTCTCGCCTCAAACAAACTCCCCAAGTCTCAAACTCTGAGGTCAAAACATTCTCGCAGCCACCGCGATCGCCAAATGGATCTGCTGTTGGCAAGCAGCGCCGCAGTCAACCGTGGAACAATTTTAGCTTTCGCACCAAGCTAACTCTATTGTTAATGCTGAGTGCGGCACTGCCTATAGTCGTAGTGACGCAGAAAAATGCTGCTGTGACGCGACAAAGAGAAATACAGAACGCTCAAACATTTTTACAAAAAGCTCAAGCTAGTTTCTTATCTAACTATGCTACGTGGGTTGTTACGGAATCAGCTACAGAAGCGAATACGGTCGCCGAAGTCGTACAAGCAATGAAGATCGATCTGCGCGATCGGCAGCAGGTAGCAGCTCAACGCCAGTTTCTCAATACTTTTCTGGGCAAATTTAGCGTCACAGATGGTAGTGGTTCTGTAGAAAAAAACCTCCGTGTCATTGTAGGTGCTGACGGAAAAACAATTGCTCAAAGTATTCGTACCTTATCAGAAGAATATTTAAATTTACCTGTAGATAAAGTAGAACTCAATCCTCCCTACCGCCAAGTTTCTCTGCCAACTGGTATCAATTTAGGGGATGTGCCGATCGTCCAACACGCTTTGCAAACAGGAAAAGTTTTAAGCGGTCTAGAACTCATTAATAGTAGTGTTCTCAAACGCTTAGGGCAAGATAAGCAAGCGAATATTGGTATTCGTTCCCAACCGACAGCAGGTTTACCACCAAGCAAACAACCCTCTCCCAATGGGACTTACAACGTTGATGCGGGGAAAATCGGATTGGTAGGGATGACAGTACAGCCAATTCTAGCAGGTAAAAAAGTTGTAGGTGCTGTCATCGTCGGTTCTGTAATCAATCAAGCACCAGGGCAGGTAGATAGTTTTAAAGACTTTGAAAAAGTTTCCTTATCAACAATCTTTGCTCAAGATTGGCGGGTGACAACGACTGTCCCATATACAGACGGTAAATCTAGAGCAATTGGTACGCGAGCTGCCAGAGAAGTAGCACAGCAAGTCTTAGATCGGGGGCAGGAATTTAACGGTCAGACAAATATCTTGGGGCAAACGTATCTTACAGCATACAGTCCTCTGTACGACCATGAAAAAATTTTGAATCCAGACAAAGCCAAGCCTGTTGGAATGGCTTTTGTCGGTACACCTTTAGATGAAATAGAAGCTCACATTCGCGAACAACAACTCTTCGCCTATGGCGTTTCTGGGGGAATGTTACTATTAATTGGTTTAGTTGCAATTCCAGTAGCAGGCTCTTTTTCTCGACCGCTCAAACGTTTAGCAAGTTTCGCACAACAAATTGGGATTGGAGAGACTGGCACGAGACTGGAAGAAGCCAGCGATCGCCACGATGAAATTGGCATTCTCTCGCAAGAATTGAATCAGATGGCGGCTAATATTGAAGCCAATCTGGAAGCTCGTCGCCAAGAAGCAAAATACGCTCAATTTTTTGGCGATTTGGCAGCAAAAACACGAGATTTTCAAACAGTTGAAGACGTGTTAGCTCATACAGTCAAAGCCACCCGCGATGCATTACAAGTAGAACGAGTAGTAGTCTATCGCTTCCACCCTGATTGGAGTGGAATAGTTGTTGCCGAGGCAGCCATTCCTGGTTTACCGTCCTGCCTCAACACGACGATTGCCGATACTTGTATGCAGGCAAAAAAAGCTGAAGAATACAAGAAAGGTCGGGTGAGGGCGATCGACGATATTTATCGAGCAGGCTTAACTGATTGCCACATTCAATTACTTGAAAGATTGAAAATTAAAGCAAATTTAGTTGCACCAATTATTAAAAACGACGAGCTTTTTGGTTTAGTATTTGCTCAATATTGCTCAAAAGCGCATCTTTGGGAGCAAGCAGAAATTAATTTTCTAGAGCGCTTAGGATTACAATTAGGGTCATCTTTGCACCGGATCGATCTATTACAAGAACAACAAGACGAAGCTAAGCGCGGCGAGCTACTAAAAGATATCACGCTCAAAATTGCTCAAATCAGCAACCTACAAGATGTACTGAATGTTGCTACTGATAATATCCGGCAAGCGATCGCCACAGACCGAGTGGTGGTTTACGGTTTAGACCCGACTAACTGGAAGGGGACAATTATAGCTGAGTCGGTGGCTAATGGTTTTCCAGTAGCAATGGGAGCTGAGATTGAAGATCCCTGCTTGAAGAAAGGTCAGGTAGAACGCTACAAGAAGGGACAAGTCACGAGCATTAGCGATATATACAAGGAACCGAGAGTGACTGCTTGTTATCGCAAACAACTCGAACAATTTAGCGTCAAAGCAAATTTGGTCGCGCCAGTCGTGCAGGGCGATCGGTTATTTGGTTTATTAATTGCTCATCAATGTTCGGGTGCGCGTGTTTGGCAGCAGCAAGAAATGGACTTTTTCCGGCAATTAGCAACGCAAATTGGCTACGCTCTCGATCGCGCATCTCTGTTAGAGCAGCAAAAGAACGCTAGAGAGTTCATGCAGCAACGTGCTTTAGAACTGTTGATGCAAGTCGATCCAGTTAGTCGCGGCGACTTAACAGTACGCGCTAACGTCACCGAAGATGAAATCGGCACGATCGCCGACTCTTACAATGCCACAATTAACAGCTTGCGAAAAATCGTGACGCAAGTACAAACTGCCGCGCAACAAGTAGCCAGCACGACCACTAGCAGCGAACGATCTGTCGGCGAACTATCTCAAGAAGCGCTGCGGCAAACTGAGGTCATTACTGAAGCACTAGAGCGAATTCAACAGATGTCCGACTCAATTCGTGCTGTAGCAGCAAGTGCTTCCCAAGCAGAAGCAGTCGTACAACAAGCAACCGAAACGGTAGCAGTAGGAGGTACGACGATGAACCGAACAGTGGAAGGAATGATGGCAATTCGGGACACAGTGACGACAACCTCGAAAAAAGTGAAGCAGTTGGGTGAATCCTCTCAAAAGATTTCTAAAGTCGTGAACTTAATTGGTAGATTTGCCGCTCAAACCAACTTATTAGCATTAAAAGCTTCTATTGAAGCTGCCCGTGCTGGAGAAGAAGGACGAGGATTCGCCGTACTAGCTGATGAAGTGCGCGTCTTGGCGCGGCAATCAGCAGAAGCAACCGCAGAAATTGAAAGTTTGATTGCCAACATTCAGGCAGAGACAAACGAAGTGGTAGCAGCAATGGAAGCTGGCACAGAACAAGTTGTTTCTGGAACCAAGTTAGTCGATGAAACTCGTCAAAGCTTGAACCAAATTGCCACAGCGAGTCAACAGATCGGCGAACTCGTAGCCGCGATCGCTTCTGCTGCGGTGTTGCAGTCCCAAACATCTGAAGTAGTGACTGCCACCATGACAGATGTAGTGGCGATCTCCGACCGCACTTCCAACGAAGCAACCGTAGTTTCTAGCTCCTTTAGAGAACTCTCAGCACTAGCACAAGAACTGCAAGCCAGTGTCAGTCAGTTCAAAGTGAGTTAGCGATCGGTGGCTAGTGGCTAGTCACTAGTCACCAGCCACTAGCCACTTATCTTCCCCTACTCCCTACTCCCTATTCTGTATGGCGATCGACTCTGATATTCGCGACCAGGCTTATCAATTCTTCATTCAAGAAGCTCCAGAGCTATTGCAGCTCATTGAAGAGGAATTGCTGACGCTCAGAACGGAACGCAGCACCGCCAAAATTCATAACATGATGCGGGCTGCTCACTCAATTAAGGGAGGGGCGGCGAGTGTTGGTCTAGACACGATTAAAACCCTAGCTCATAGCCTAGAAGATATCTTTAAAGGGTTGCACAACCCAGAGTTAGATATTAATGCCGAAGTAGAAGGCTTGTTACTAGAAGCATATGACTGTCTGCGTTTACCATTAATCGAGCAGATTGAAAACGGTCAGTGCAACAACGAGCAGGCAATGGCAACAGCAGAGCCAGTGTTTGCTCGGATCGAATCTAGTATAGGAAATTTCTTGAAAGGAGCGGCGGAGTTACCTAGCTCTATCGATCTAGGGGTAGATATTGCACTCTCGATTTTTGAGGTGGATGTTGCCCAGGGAATCGAGCGACTCTCGGCTGTCATAACCGATCCCACAGGTAAAGAAATTGCGGGAGAATTACGAGCGCAAGCAGAAGTATTTGCAGGTATTGCCGAGTTGTTAAACCTGCCAGGATTCGGCGCGATCGCCTCTACCGCAATCGCCGCAATCGACGCTCATCCAGAGCAAGCTTTACAGATTGCTCAACTCGCTCTAGCTGACTTTGAGACAGGTAGACAAGCAGTGATGGCAGGCGATCGCACATCTGGTGGCAATCTCTCCCCAGCTTTAGCAGCACTAGTAGAGGCAGCTGCCCCAGCCGTTTTCAACATGCCAGTGGACGATGTTTTTGGCGCTTTGGCAGAGGTAGATTTGGCATCTATGCCATTGCCAGCAATTCCTGACTCAACGGTTGAAGATATATTTGGCGCATTAAATGCAATCGGCGATTTGACGGCAGTTCCAACTGCACAAACATCTTTAGAGAATGTATTTGGTACGTTAGTAGAAACTGATGTCCCCGCAACACCGATTGCTACCCCTGCAACTACGCCCGAAATTACAGCGCTTCCCAATCTGGACGATATTTTCGGTAGTATCGGTCAAGACAGCGCGATCGCAGATGCCTCGCCAAGCGCCGTACCTCAAGCAGATAGCGCCTCTATTCCATCGCTAGATGATATTTTTGGTGACTTGAAATTAGCAGAAGAGCCAGCTACGCCTGCTGTCGTTGCTGCTTCTGAGCAAAAAGCCACCGATCGCAGCGCTCAGGAAAATCCATCAGACGCAATTCAATCAGTCGAGCAGATATTTGGCAATCTACCACCACTAGAAGATCTTGCCCTACCGACTGGGCGATCGGCTTCTATAGTACCAACCACACCCAAGGTACCGACAGTTGTAGAAAAGACTACCGCGATCGCCCCTAGCAATCCAGCTCCGCTTAAAATTTCTGGGGTAGCACGCCAAGCACCAGAAACAAGTAAAGCTGGTAATAAGGCTGCTACTCCTCAGCTATCTCAGCTTTCAGTGCGCGTTGACCTAGAGCGACTGGAACGAATGAACAACTTAGTTGGTGAATTGGCAATTAACCGCAACAGTCTGGCACTGCAAAACGATCAAATGCAAGCAATTATCGTTGCTTTACTGCGTCGTTTTGCTAAATTCAGACAAATCGCTCATAACTTGCGAGATTTTGCCGACCAGATGTTAGTCGCTCCTCAGAGCTATAGAGGGTTATCCAGTAGTGCCGTAGGAAAATCTAATTCTGGAAATATCACTGCAATCGCACCTACAGGACTTGCCTCATTCGGACAAACAAGCTTTGATTCTTTGGAGATGGATAACTATGGCGAGTTACACTCCCTGGTACAAACCACTCTAGAAGAAATCATGCAATTGGAAGAAACTGTGGGTGACGTGGTGTTACTGGCAGGACAATCTAGTCAAACGCTAGAAAGACAACGCCAAATGCTGAGTCATTTGCGGGATGACTTGATGTGGGCGAGGATGTTGCCTTTGAGTGAAGTTCTCAACCGTTTCCCACGCATGTTGCGCGACTTGTCTAATTCGTACAACAAACCAGTAGAACTCAAGTTAAACGGAACGGGGGTTTTAGTAGACCGAGCCGTGCTAGAAAAACTCAACGATCCGTTAGTACACCTAGTTCGCAACGCTTTCGATCACGGGATTGAAATGCCAGAAGATCGACAACAACGGGGCAAACCAGAGCAAGGGACGATTGAAATTCGTGCCTATCACCAAGGTAGCCAGACGATGATTGAAGTGCGAGACGATGGGCGGGGTGTTAACCTAGACCGGATTCGAGCAAAAGGAATAGACATGGGGTTATTAACTCCAGAACAAGCAGCCGTTGCCGAGCCATCGCGGTTGTTAGAATTGCTATTTGAACCAGGATTTTCTACAGCAAGTCAAGTCAGCCAGCTGTCCGGTCGAGGTGTAGGACTGGATGTGGTACGCGACCAATTGCGATCGCTTAAAGGTAGCGTGACGCTTAACTCTGAACCAGGGCGCGGCACTGCTTTTACCTTACGCATTCCACTGACATTATCGATCGCCAAACTACTCGTTTGCTTTGTTGGTTCCACTGCTCTGGCGTTACCTTCTGACAGTATTGCTGAAATTTTAATTCCCCAACCCGATCAGGTGAGAGTCAGTAGCGGCAAGAGATTTTTGCATTGGCAAGGTCATATTGTCCCTGCCTATCACCTATCCCAACTTCTGCAATATTCTTGCCCGTTACCGGAAACTCAACAAAATCAAAGTTTGGCAACTGTGCCTACCCCTGATGACTGGGCAGCACCGATTCTGTTGTTAGAACAAGACGACCAGCTGATTGCTATTGAAGTCGATCGCTTGGTAACCGAGCAAGAACTCGTCATTAAACCTTTCAGTCCCGCGATCGCGCCACCAATATATATTTATGGCTGTACGATTTTGGGTAATGGTTGTTTGATCCCAGTCGTTGACGTATCTGGGCTGTTGCAATCCTTCTTTGGCGACGGACGGCGTGTTGGTGACGTTTCCGCATTACCCAGCTTGCCTGTTGCGGAACTGCCAGATGATAGTACTTCTACTCCATCAGCTCCCCCAGTTAAAACTGTGACTCCAACTGTGCTGGTGGTAGATGACTCAATTACCGTAAGGCAGACTTTGGCGCTGACTCTCCAAAAAGCTGATTATCGCGTTTTACAAGCTAGAGACGGTCGAGAGGCAATCAACCAACTACAACAAAATCTACACATTATCCAACTTGTAATTTCCGACGTGGAAATGCCAAACATGAATGGCTTCGAGTTCCTCAGCCATCGTAGGCAAGACCCACAACTCTCAAAAATTCCTGTGGTGATGCTCACTTCCCGTAGTAGTGAAAAACACCAACACCTAGCTAAACATTTAGGCGCTAAACACTACTTCACCAAACCGTACATCGAGCAAGAATTCTTAGCAGCCGTTAAAGAACTCCTGGCAGAAGGTGTTGCTCCTTAGTCATTGGTCATTGGTCATTGGTCATTGGTCATTGGTCATTGGTCATTGGTCACTGATAACTGCTCCCTGCTCCCTACTTCCTACTCCCTGTTAACTAGATAACTGATAACTGATATGGCAAGCGCTCTAGTTAGATCGAAAATTCAAGCTACAGGACAGATTGCTCAAGAAACAGCTACGTCCATAAAAATCGTGATGTTTCAAATGGGCGAGTTTAACTTAGCTTTGCATATTAATAGCATTGTAAAAGTACTGCCACAGACAGTAGTTTATGGTAGCGGGCAACATGGAGTCGGATTGATTCATCTGAGCGATCGCGAAGTCACGGTGGTCGATCTCCAGCGGCGATTATTTCAGTCTAGCGGCAATCTCGATCCAGCAAAGCGGGGTTATTTGATGCTCGTCCAAGACAGACAAAGAGAACTTTATGCCATTCCCGTTGCTCAAGTTCCTACTTTGATGGACGTACCCTTGTCTTGCGTGCGCATTTTGCCAGAATCTTACCGCAATGCCGATATATTCGGCTTTGCAACTCACGTAGCCGTGATTCCAGCAACAGAACCACCACTGACAATATTCATGTTAGACGTGGATCAACTGCTATTAGTCAGGAATGTAGAAATTGTTTAGGTGAGTCATTTGTCATTCGTCATTCTTGGTATTTTCACTAGTGACTCATAGCCGACGAGCAATGTCAGCTTACGGCATTCAACACTCGGCGGTAGTTGTAGGTGTTAACGATAATGGAGGTAACACTAATACAAAGTAGAACCGCTTATGAGTGCGATCGCTACAGTTGACAATCCATTATTAAAAGGTCAGGGATTGCCACCATTTGCAGATATTCAGCCAGAGCATGTGGTTTCAGCCATGACACAACTGCTGGCGGAACTAGAATCAGAACTAGCGAATTTAGCAGCAAACGTCACGCCAACCTGGAGTGGGTTGGTAGAACCTATAGATCGCTTGTCAGAGCGCTTGCGCTGGAGTTGGGGTATTGTCGGGCATTTGATGGGCGTAAAGAATAGCCCGGAACTGCGGACAGCTTACGAAACTGTACAGCCACAAGTCGTAGAGTTTTATAACAAATTTAGTCAAAGTCAGCCGCTTTACGCAGCTTTTAAAGCATTACGAGCTAGCGAAACTTGGAATACCTTAGTAGATGCTCAAAAACGGATTGTGGAAGCAGCAATTCGAGATGCCGAGCTGTCGGGCGTAGGTCTAGCAGGAGAGCAACGCGATCGCTTTAATGCGATTCAATTAGAGTTAGCTGAACTTACCACGAAGTTTTCTAACAACGTTTTAGACGCAACCAAAGCTTTCAGCCTGACATTGACATCACCAGATGAAGTAGAAGGCTTACCTCCTAGTTGGTTAAGTCTAGCAGCGCAAGCCGCCCGTGCCGCAGGGGAAGAAAAGGCAACACCGGAAATTGGTCCTTGGCGCGTGACGCTGGATTTTCCTAGTTACTTGCCTTTCATGCAGCATGGCAAACGTCGGGATTTGCGAGAAAAACTATATAGAGCATTTATTAGTCGCGCTTCCTCTGGAGATTTAGATAATACTCCTTTGATTGAAAAGATTTTACAACTACGACGCGAAAAAGCCAATTTGCTTGGGTTTAATAGCTACGCAGAATTAAGTCTAGCTAGTAAAATGGCTCCCAGCGTAGATGCAGTAGAGACTTTATCAGAGGAATTGCGACGCGCTAGTTACGATGCTGCAAAGCAAGATTTAGAAGACTTGAGAACTTTTGCCGCGTCTAAGGGAGCGCCAGAGGGCAGCAACTTGCAGCATTGGGATATTGCATTTTGGGCAGAACGCCAACGAGAAGAAAAATTTGCTTTTAGTGCAGAGGAACTGCGCCCTTACTTCCCCTTACCCCAAGTCTTGGACGGGCTATTTACTCTAGTCAACAAGCTATTTGGGGTGACTGTTACTGCTGCGGACGGTCAAGCACCAGTTTGGCATGAAGATGTGAGATATTTTCAGATTGCTGACGAAACAGGAGAAGCAATCGCCTATTTTTATCTAGACCCCTACAGCCGTCCAGCGGAAAAGCGAGGCGGTGCGTGGATGGATGATTGTATTGGTCGGGCAAAAATGACAACTCACGAGGGTACAGTTGCCACTCGTAAACCTGTAGCTTATTTGGTATGCAACCAAACTCCTCCTGTTGATGGCAAGCCCAGCTTGATGACTTTCAACGAAGTGGAGACTTTATTCCATGAGTTTGGTCACGGGTTGCAACACATGTTGACTAAAGTAGACGATGCAGGGGCAGCTGGGATTAATAACGTCGAATGGGATGCAGTTGAGTTACCTAGCCAGTTCATGGAAAACTGGTGCTACCATCGAGAAACCTTGATGGGAATGGCAAAGCATTACGAAACTGGCGAGACTTTGCCAGAACATTACTACCAAAAACTCATTGCTGCCCGCAATTATATGAGTGGCAGTGCAATGCTACGACAGTTGCACTTCGGTTTAGTCGATTTGGAACTGCACCATCGCTATCAGCCTGGTGGTACGGAGACAGCCAGTGACGTACGCCAGCGCATCGCCAAGACGACAACCGTATTACCACCATTACCAGAAGATGCCTTTTTGTGTTCTTTTGGACATATTTTTGCTGGCGGATACGCTGCGGGATACTACAGCTATAAATGGGCAGAAGTCCTCAGTGCTGATGCCTTCGGTGCATTTGAAGAAGCTGGATTAGATAATCCCCAGGCACTGACTGAGACGGGGAAACGATTTCGCAATACCGTGCTGGCTTTGGGTGGTAGCCAACATCCAATGGATGTGTTTAAATCCTTCCGAGGTCGAGAGCCGAGTACAGAGCCTTTGTTGAGGCATAGTGGTTTGGCTGCATAGTTTTTGTGAGGTGGGCGTTGGGCGTTGCCCACCCTACTTTATGCTTGCACTGCTGCGATCGCCTTTTCCAATATTTGTAGGGCAAGATTGACTTCTGTTTCGGTAACAATCAGGGGTGGTACGAAGCGCAGCACTTTTGCTCCGGCTGGCACGAGTAATAAACCTTCAGCGATCGCCGCTTTAACTACATCCGCTGCGGTAATTTCGCTGTCGGCAGCTAACTCCATCCCATGAATTAAACCCCAACCGCGCACGTCAGTGATGAGGGCGAGATATTTGGCTGCCAGCGCCCGCAAGCCCGTTCTGAGCTGTTCGCCGCGTGCTTGCACGTTTTCTAACAAATTCTCCCGTTCAATTGTTTGGCACACCGTCAAGGCGACTGCACAGGCAAATGGATTGCCCCCAAACGTACTGGCGTGATCTCCTGGTGCAAACACATCGCAATGCTGCTTGCACATCATCGCGCCGATGGGGATACCACCACCTAAACCCTTGGCAGAAGTGAAAATATCTGGTTCGATGCCTAAATTCTCGTAGCCCCACAATTTCCCAGTTCGTCCCATTCCCGCTTGCACTTCGTCCAGAATTAGTAAAATTCCGGTTTCGTCACAAATCCGCCGAATTGCTTGGAAGTATGCCACTTCTCCGGGGCGCACCCCGCCTTCTCCTTG
This sequence comes from Chroococcidiopsis thermalis PCC 7203, assembly GCF_000317125.1. Classification (GTDB taxonomy): domain Bacteria; phylum Cyanobacteriota; class Cyanobacteriia; order Cyanobacteriales; family Chroococcidiopsidaceae; genus Chroococcidiopsis; species Chroococcidiopsis thermalis. The sequence goes on along the minus strand of NC_019695.1, from coordinate 237,479 downwards.
CAGCGGTTCGAGCAGAATTGCACTCACTGCCCGATCGCCTTCATCTAGTTCCGAGATGGCGGCTTCGATCGCCTGAATCTCGTTATAGGGGACGTAATGGAACCCTGGGACTAAGGGGGCAAAGTTTTTCTGATATTTCGGTTGTCCGGTAGCGGTGATCGTGGCTAGGGTTCTGCCGTGGAAGCTGGCGTTTGCCGTGAGCATGACTGGATGCTCGATGTTTTGGACTGTATGGGCGTATTTGCGCGCTAGTTTAATTGCCGCTTCGTTAGCCTCCGCTCCAGAATTGCACAAAAAGACTTTCTCGGCACATGAATGCTGAACTAGCCATTGTGCTAGTTGTCCTTGCACGGGGATGTAAAACAGGTTGGAGACGTGGTGTAGCGTCTGAATTTGGCGCGTCACTGTTTCCACCATCGCTGGGTGTGCGTGTCCCAGGGTACATGTTGCAATTCCGGCGACCAAATCGAGATATTCTTTTCCTGTGCTATCCCAAACCCGACAACCCGCACCCCGTTCTAAGGCAATCGGGAAACGGGCATATGTGTCCATGACTGACTCTTTGAAGTTGTCTGAGTCGAAGGGTTTTACCACAGTGGCAGCTGATACTGACAAGTTATGGTTAGAAATAAGAGTATCTATAGTCACTATTTACGCCTCAATCAAAAATTTATTTTTTAACTTTCTGCTGTCAATTTAGCAGCAATGCCTAAAACTTTCCGTCGCATCCGACTCAGATCGCACATAATCTAAACTAGCTCAGATTTATCATTTGTCATTTGTGATTCGTCATTTGTCATTCGTGAGCCTGAAGTAGGGAGCAGCTATTTTCTCCCTTCACTTTCTTTCCCTAGCCCGTAACCTCTAAACCCAATCCCTCTCTTGTACTCAACCCCAGAGAAAATATATCGTCGAATTCAAAAAGAGTTACTAGCGGGGGCGATCGCGCTTGTAGGTGTCTTGCTGTTGGGGACTCTGTGGTATCGCTTTATAGAAGGTTGGTCGTGGGAAGATGCGGCTTACATGACGGTAATTACCCTAGCTACCGTCGGTTATGGTGAAACTCGACCGTTGGGCGATCGCGGACGATTATTTACCATCGGTCTAATTTTAATGGGAGTGATTACGATTGGTTACATCGTCAATCGCTTTACAGAAGCAGTAATTCAAGGGTACTTTCAAGAAGGAATTCGATTGAGGCAGCAACGGCGGTTAATGAAATCGCTCTCTGGACACTACATTTTATGTGGTTTCGGGCGCACGGGTCAGCAAATTGCCCTGGAATTTCAAGCTGAAGGGGCTAATTTTGTTACGGTTGACTTAGATGATGCTTCGGTGGAAAAAGCACGGCAGCTCGGTTATGTAGCAATCCAGGGTGATGCGACGTTAGACGATACTCTGCTACAACTACGAATAGATCGAGCAATTTGTCTGGTTGCAGCCCTGCCTTCTGATGCCGAAAACCTCTATACGGTGCTGTCAGCCAAAACCCTTAATCCGCAAATTCGAGCGATCGCTAGAGCAAGTACGAGAGAGGCTTTACAAAAGCTACAAAGGGCAGGAGCTGATGCAGTCGTATCTCCCTACATTACGGGAGGTAAACGCATGGCAGCAGCGGCATTAAGACCTCAAGTATTAGATTTCGTCGATGGCATTCTCACGGGAGCAGACAGGGAACTGTATATGGAGGAATTTCGCCTCGATCCGGCAGCGTGTCCCTGCATTGGTCAAACTTTGAGAGAAGCAAAACTGCGATCGCAAACTGGAGCGTTAATTTTAGCAATCCGCCGCGTCGATGGTACTTTAATTGGCGGTCCCACGGCAGACACTCTGTTAATGGCAGGTGATTTACTCATTTGTATGGGGACGGCAGAGCAATTGCGCCAGCTCAATCAAATTTTGGGACCAATTCGCCCCCAGCAACTCCCCCGTCCGCCCAAGCATTAGGTGTGGGTTGCTGGATAACCGTTTCTCGTTAGTCCAATTTCAAAGCATTAACTGGCACGTCGTCCCACGATTCTACCGTTCGCAGTCTGGCTTCCCAACCGGATTCTTTTTGCGTTTCGGTCAAATTTTGCAAGTAGGATTCGTGACAAGCTTGCGCCTGCATTTCGTCACAGCAAGCAATGCAAGCGTGTATCATTCCAGACGGATCGATCTGCTCGTTAACCCAAATTGTCATCTTGCCTCTGGTGTAAACTGACGCTAATTCAAAGTTGACATTTGTTAGCTTAACCTGTTGTATCCTTTCGTTAACCACCAGATTTCCCAATCTTTGCTAGCAGTTTTCGCCTGCTTACTCCTTATGACTTAACAACAGACAAGGGAAAGAGGTAAGGAGTGTAGAACTTCTCTCATCACCACTCACTCCTTACTCCTCACTTTATGTATTAAAGTGCGAGTGATGTTAAGTTCTTATTGTTGAGAGCTTTCCTTTACTGCTGGGGCAAGCTGATGTCGTTCATCTAATTTCTATGCCTTCCCAACTCTGGCCCTATATTACACCAGGTATCCCTGACGATTTATTCGAGCGCTTGCCAGGAATTCCCTTGAGTAAGCGGGAAATTCGGTTATTGCTGATTTCTCAGTTGCGGTTACAACCAAACTCCTTGGTGTGGGATATTGGCGCAGGAACAGGGACAATTCCAGTTGAAATTAGCTTGTTGTGTCCGAAAGCCCAGATTATTGCTGTCGAGCGAGATGACGAAGTTGCTAGCTTGATCCGTCGCAACTGCGATCGCTTTAATGTGAAAAATGTTGAAGTCGTAGAAGCTAGCGCCCCAGAATGCTTACCAAATTTACCTCAAGCTCCGCACCGAGTTTGTATTGAAGGTGGTCGTCCTATCAAAGATATTCTCAAAGCTGTTTGGCAATATCTGCCACTACAAGGTAGAGTCGTTACCACTGCTGGGAATTTGGAAAGTTTATATGCTATTTCTCAAGGTTTAGCTGAGTTACATGCTAGAAATATCGATGTCGTGCAATCATCTGTCAATCGCTTAGAGCAAAAAGGTAATCAGCAAATCTTTGCTGCTGTCGATCCTATTTTTATTTTGAGTGGAGAAAAGCTAGACTAATCCCATCCGATTTTAGATTTTAGATTTTGGATTGAAGTCAAAGTCTGTAATCGAAAGTTCCAAATCCTAAATCCAAAATTGCTCTATGCCTTGGTCTCGAATTATTAGTGGAATTATCGCGATCGCTCTTGCCCTAACCGCCAGCGTCTTAGGAGGGTGGTATTTTACCTTTATGTTTATGGCGATCGTTTATTTGGGTCAACTAGAATATTTTGAGTTAGTCCGAGCCAAGGGAATTGCACCTGCTGCGAAAACAACGATAGTCGTCAGTTTGGCTTTACTCGCGATCGCTACAGTTTCTTCTAACTTGGCTGATGCCGTGATGCCAGTAGCAGGAACGTTTATTTGTTTCTATCTCCTATTTTTACCAAAATTAGCCTCGATCGCCGATATTTCTACTTCTATTTTGGGACTATTTTATTGCGGTTATTTACCGAGTTATTGGATTAGATTGCGATCGCTGGGCAATCCTGCTGTTAGCAACATTCCATTCGATGGCTACTTACCAGATATAGCGACTATTAATCTCATCAAGCATGGAAATTTTGCAGCTTTACCGCAAGGTTTGACAGTTACTCTTCTAGCTTTTTTTTGTATATGGGCAGCTGATATTGGAGCATATACTATTGGTAAATTTTTTGGACGCACGCGCCTTTCTGATATTAGCCCCAAAAAAACTGTGGAAGGGTCTGTATTTGGAGTTGCTGGTAGTATAGCTGTAGCTACAATTGGCAGCTGGTTTCTTCATTGGGCTGGTTCGCCTTGGACGGGTATAGCTTTGGGATTGTTAATCGGGATTACCAGCTTGTTAGGCGATCTCACAGAGTCCATGATGAAACGCGATGCTGGGGTTAAAGACTCAGGACAATTAATTCCAGGTCACGGTGGCATTCTCGATCGCGCCGACAGTTACGTTTTTACCGCCCCCCTAGTTTATTATTTTGTCACTCTGTTGTTGCCGTTATTAGATTGAGTGGTAATTGGTAATCGATCGCAGATAACTAATTAAGGCATGACGGTAATACTACCACGACAGACAATCTGTCCTGGTTCTAAGGTTAGTTCTTTTAAATTGACGTGAGAACCTAAATCCATAACATAGTTTTCTAACTCTTCCCATGAGTTAGAAATTTGGAGTTGGGGTTGAGTTAGAAGCAATTTGCGACCGCTAGAAAGCTGCAAGCCGCACCTGAGAGTAATAGGTGTAGTGTGGCTAGAATTAACTAAATTACCCTGCAATAACAAGCTTCCTGGGGCGATCGCGATTTGTTTCCAGTCAATTTGTCCTCGCACAGCATTGTTGCTAGAAGCTAATTTTGATAGTAACTCCGTTAAAGCACTAGACAGTAAATCCGACTTCAGGGAAGCATTGAGATCTGTTTCCTGTAGTATTGCTTCCCCAGAGACAACCATAGGTTCTAGCAGTTGCAGCGGTTGTCCTCTCATCACTTGATGTAAATTTGTCTGCATTCCCTCCCCCATTAGGCTGATTTTTGCGAAATGTAAACCTTTATAAACAATGCGATCGCCAGAGATAGATAGGCGGGGAATACTACCAGAAAGGATTTGTCGATCGCTGCTGGCGATTTGTACCTCTAAATGAGATACTTGCTCAACTTGCGATCGGACAAACAGCCATAGTGCCGGAGACAGCACTTTACTAATTAGGCGATGCTTAGCGGTCTTGTCTTGCTCTAAGTTGTTCGGATTCAAGGGAAATATGTCAGTGTAACAGTTGCTCAAATTAGTGTAGTTAATATTTGTTCGGTTATCAGTAGTAAAGGAGCTGAGGGAGCAACTCAAAATTCACGCATTCACGCATTAATTCCGAATTCCGAATTCCGAATTCTCAGCGTATATATTGGTATTACCTGGGTCTAAGGATCGACAAATGGAGGAACGGATACAAAAAATTCTTTCTCAGTGGGGAATCGCTTCGAGACGGCAAGCGGAAGAGATGATTAAGCTCGGTCGCGTGCGCTGCAATGGTGCGATAGTAGAGTTAGGGCATAAAGCCGATCCGAGCCGAGACGCGATCGAAGTGGATGGAAAGCCTTTGCGATCGCCTCATCGTCCCCAGCCTATCTATTTATTGCTCAATAAACCAACTGGTGTAGTTACAACTTGTGACGACCCCCAAGGTAGACCCACAGTGATGCAACTGTTACCACCTAATCTACGTCAAGGTCAGGGTATTCATCCTGTCGGACGTTTGGATACTGAATCTACAGGTGCATTATTACTGACGAATGATGGAAACCTGACATTTGCTCTCACCCATCCCCGTCATGACATTTCCAAGACATATCAAGTCGTAGTTGCGGGACATCCGCCAGAATCGGTGTTAAAACAATGGCGACAGGGAGTTGTTTTAGAGGGGAGAAAGACCAGAAAGGCACAAGTGCGCGTGTTGTCTCGCGATGCCAATCGCACGTGGTTAGAATTCATTTTATGGGAAGGCAGAAATCGGCAAATTCGCCGCATGACAGAACAGTTGGGTTATCCCACGCTCCAGTTGCATCGAACTACAATTGGTTCGATTCAACTAGAACCAACCGCAGGTGCAGCTTTGCCTCCAGGTTGCTATCGTTCGCTCGAAAAACGCGAAATTGATTATTTACAAAATCAACTACAAAATCAACTCAAATCTACAACAAGGGTGCAGGTGTAAGGTGCTATCAAGAAGTGCAACAGATAAATCTATGAAGCGGTGGAAACAGCAACAGCAGCAACAACAAGAACCAATCGTTTTGACGCTCGAACAACAAAGAGCTGAAAAGTTGGCGCAAATAGGTGCTACTCTGCGCCGCAGGCGAGAAGACAAACAAATTTCTCTAGAGCGAATTGAATCTACAACGCGAATTCGTCAGAGTTTTTTACAAGCGATCGAAGCAGGTAATATTGATAAATTACCTGAGCCAGTTTATATTCGAGGCTTTATTAAGCAATATGCCGAGGCACTCGATCTAGATGGTACGGAATTAGCTGATTCTTTTCCTTTAGAAGACTATCGGCAGAGTTTGAAGCCAGTAGGAGTTAGCCTACCTCCAGCTCAATTACAAACTTCTCATCTCTACGCTATATACATTCTTTTAATTATTGGTGCAGTCAGCATTTTGTCTCAAACATTGAGTAATTCTGACTTTCAAATCGGTCAAACTACTCAGTCACAACCTCCTTTACCCGTTGCTAATGTCGCTAAGCCTAAAGCACCAGCTAAAGTCAAACCAGTTGCTACTCCCAAAAAGCAAACCAAGCCAGTTGAAATTGGTATGACTTTTAAAGAAAAATCGTGGATTCGGGTAATTGCAGATGGGAAGAAAGCCTTTGAAGGCGAGTTACCTCAAGGAACGCAGCGTACTTGGACGGCTAACAATCGCCTGTCGTTCAGAGTTGGCAATGCTGGCGGGGTATTGGTTAATTACAACCAAGAAGAAGCTAAACCCTTGGGAGAGTCGGGACAAGTACAAGAAGTTACATTTGGAGCGAATAATCAGAGACTTTAATTCGTAACTCGTAATTCGTAATTCGTAATTCGTAATTTCTAACTAAATACTGGCGATCGCGCAAGTAAAGCACTCGCTCGATATCCGATCGATTGATACAGAAATTCGATTCAAGTGCTTCATTTTTAAATGTCAATACTATTAGAATTCATGACAGGAGGAGCTACCACAGAATTTCTCCATCATCGTCGAGAAATTTACCCGTGGGTGGATTCTCCATCGTAGCAAGTTTGACAATAATTGATGCTCCTTGTTCGACAGTACGCGGTGCATTATCTGTACCCATATCAGTTTTTACCCAACCAGGACAAATAGAGTTGACGCTGATTTTGTCCTCTACTAAATCTTTTGCTAAGGCAACAGTTATAGCATTAAGTGCAGATTTGGAAGAGTTATAAGCAACGGTATTAACTCCGTAGTAATAATGTTCTGGGTCACTGAGAGAAGTTAGGGAACCAAGTGTTGACGAAATATTTATGATTTGTGGTTTCAGGATTTGTGCTGTTCCAGCTTGCTTGAGTAACGGTAGAAAATGGTGAATTGTTGCAAATGCACCAAAAACATTCGTGAGAAAAGTATCCTTGAGAACATCTACACTCAGCGTAGATGGTCGAGTTGCTGGTGAAAAATCATAATTGACAGCAGCATTATTAATCAGCACAGTAACTTGTTTCCACTGTCTAGCCACAGTTTCAGCAGCATCTTTAATTGACGATTCATCATTGATATCAATTGGTACAAAATGAACGTCAAATCCTTCAGCACGGAGTGTTTCTGCTGCTGCTTCTCCACGTTGTACGTTACGTGTACCAATCAAAACAGTGAAGTCATGCTGGGCAAGCTGTCGTGCAACTTCATTTCCAATTCCTTTATTTGCACCTGTAATGAAAGTAACTGGCTTTGTTGTCATTGTCTCAAATCCTTTCTTGTCTAGGCTTAACTACATCGATCCAACGCTATACAATTCAGTAGCTCCATCTCGTGATGTCATAAATTTCAATCGAGACGATCTAAAGCGAGCTTTATTTTGCTTTGTTTGCTGTTATAGCATGGCAAAAAATCAGCGCGATCGCCACAACTGAAATAAGTTTGTCATACTCTAATAGAAGTTAAGCTATTAATGATAGATATTAAGCAATACTGCCGCGCTTACGCGCTTCCTTATAGGAAATTCCGACATTTCTCAAGCCTGCTTTGATCATTTGTTGTTCTAGCATCGCAAAGAAACGAGCGCGATCGCCTCCCCTCACAACTGCTTGATTGTGCGCCTCTGCTAACACGACAGGGTAGCCATAGCCTTTCTGTACTTGAGCTAACATCAAACCTAAAGATTGATTAAATAAAGCTTCATCCTCTGCTACCCAAGCCGGAACTTCTACCCGTGCAATTTCCGTACCGACATGTACGTAACAGAAATAGATTGTACAATCTCCATATAATTCTGTTATGCGGGCAGAACTACGCCATAAAGTGCTTCTTTGTCCTGGCTGCAATTGAATCGACCATAGTGCTGCATCCCGCAATGGTTCGAGGACTTGACAAGGAACTTTTTCAATTTGATTCGGACAAAAACTGGCGCAGTCTGGTACTTCGTGAATGCAAGCTTGCAGACGTAAAAAATTCAAGCTTTCCATACTACGAGAAGCGCTGAGATAACCCATGATGGGAATACTCAAGGCTTTAAGCTGTTCCCAAGCCGTCAAAATTGGTGGCAAAATGCGATCGCGTGCTTCTAAAGGCAATTGTTCTAAAAACCAATAGATTAACGATCCATCGACCATAGCTAGTGTAGGAGTGGTAATTGGTAATTGGTAATTGGTAATTGGTCGTTCTCCTCCTTGTCCCCCTTGTCCCCTTGTCCCCTTGTCCTCTTGCTCCCTGCTTCCTACCACAGCAGCAGCCAACTCAGCCAACACGGTAGCTTCAGAAGCAGTACGACGATAACCCATCCATTCTTCAGTGCGGATACCCCATTGACGCGAAATATATAAATCTTCGGGACGGTAGAATACTTCTGGTAGGCTATCGAGCAAAGGTTGGCGATTTTGTCCGTAGTGCAAGACTACCCGACCGATATTGAGTAGATAACAATAAGCGATTTCGTGATGGTTGGGAGCAATCTGCGAGCCATCCGTGGCGAGAACGGTATGAGTTTTAGGTGGTACTGGTAGATCGATACAGGTGTTAAGCGGTTCCATTGGTACAGCGGTGCTGAATAAAATGCGATCGCGCCACTGTTTTTGTCGCTGCATCAATTCTGCTTGATTTTTGTAAGCTGCTGTCATGAGATCTTGCGCCAACTCCAACCGTTGGCGACTTGCAGCTACTTCCGTGCTTAAATGTTGGCTGATGCCTTGCATCGCCTTCGCTACTTTTGTCAGATCGAGCATATCGAGCTATAAGCTTTCGGCTATTAGTCAGCTTATATTCAATTTTTATTTTTTGTGAGTTTTTGATGATAAATATTCAAAAATCATCATTTACAATTTAGCCCCAAGCCGAAAAATCTTCAGCAAACTGAGCCAGCGATAGCAACTGAATACGGGGGTTTTGCTGCGCCAGTTCTCTCTCGGCTGAGGTATTATATCCCCAATCAGCTAGAAAAAGTCTCACATCTTCCAAGTCTGCTTGCTGTTGCACGAGTTGCAAAGTCTTGAGTCTGTCTTCCACAAACCAGAACACGACTGGTGTTTGAGTGGCGATCGCAATTAACTCTCTGATAATTTGATATTTTGGACGCTTGATTTCTTTGCCTAAAACCGACTGACTGGGTAATTGTATACCTTGCCGTTGCAAAAGTTGCTCGACAAAACGCCCTTCTTTAGTCGTAATAATCAGCGGTTTAACCGGACTATCAATTAATGAGTGCAATCTTTCCAAAACCCCAGGATAAAACCGATGCAGGTCTAGCCAACTATCGAGATTGGTAGAAATCCATTCATCTCGAATTGCATCCAATTGCTTGCCGATCTCAGCAGCAGTTAAGTTATCTTGTTGCAAGAATTTTTGCGCGATCGCACTCCAATTTTGCCATATTTCTGCTTCTGTCACCCCGGATAACAAAGCTCTAATCAACACTGGCATTTCCCAACCCGTCTCAATTACCGGACGCAAGCGATCGAATTGCGATGTTAAATTTTCAGGTGTGGTTTGAGAAGATGGTAACCAAATTTTGCAGTACGTTCGCCAAGCCGTAGCGAAATATTCTGGTAGACCGTCACAAATTACGCCATCAAAATCCAGAGCTAAAATCGTGGGAGCGTTTACACTCATTTTTCCCAACTGTGAGATTCCAACGGCAAGCTTAGCCCATCTAGCCCTTCAATAACAGAAAATCTCTACACAAAAACGCTGCTTAACTCTATGCAAGGGAAATCAACCTACTCTTTCTCCCCCAGCCTCCTCAGCTTCCCCAGCTCACCCCTACAGGAAGCCTCAAAATAAGAATTAAGATCTAAACTGGGGCGCTAGGATTCGAACCTAGGGATGGCGGGACCAAAACCCGCTGCCTTACCGCTTGGCTACGCCCCATCGTTTGTTAGCCTTAACCATGATAGCAGTTACTACTGCTATTGTGTCAAGAACTTTTACGGCTATTCCAGATAATTTTCTAACTTTCCACTTAGCTGCCAGTCATATTCCATGTACTCCGCAGTCTCTCTCGCTTGTTGTTCTCCCAAAAGCTTAGCGACTACATACAACGACATGTCAATCCCTGCTGAGATTCCAGCCGATAAAATTATGCTGCCGTTGTCTACAAACCTTTTATCTGGTTTAACTTGTGTATTCGGTGCAACCTGCTTGAGTAAATCGATCGCGCCATGATGGGTGGTAGCTGTAAGTCCTTCCAGCAAACCAGCTTTAGCCAAAAGTAACGCGCCCGTACAGACGGAAAGCAATAACTCTGCTTGTTGAGAGCGTTCTTTAATCCAGTCAATTAAAGCTGAATTGTGCATTTCTCGCCGCGTGCCAAAACCACCAGGCACGAGTAAGATATGCGATCGCGGACAGTCGAGGAGAGTGTACTGTGGATTAACGCTTAACTGATTTCGAGCGATTATCGGTCGGCGTTCCTTTGCTACCGTGTAGACGTTGAAAGGCTCAGAGCCATTGCGTTTTCCCGTCACTCCAAAGACTTCGTAGGGACCGCAAAAGTCCAAAATCTCTACCTCATCAAAAATTAAGATAGCAACGTTCCTTCGCTGTGTCATATCTACCTCAGTATGGGTGTGAGAGGACTTGGCGATCGCTCATACAATTGCTTTTACACTCACACAATAGCGTTACATTTGAAAATATACAGATGAGCCAACTTCAGCTATTACAAAGCGATCGCGGTATATCTGTTAGAGGCGTAAAGCTGTATTCAACTGGGTGAAATACAGAACTGGTAGGGGCGCACAGCTGTGCGCCCCTACATTTACCAAAAAAGGCATTACGCCGGATAAATCCGCAAGCGCCGATTTGGTTCGTCACCAAAACTATCCGATTTCAGACGATAGTGTTCTACCAGTTCGTGCTGCATCTTCCGCACTTTTGCCGAACGGGGTAACAACTCCACGGGTTGTCCCTTGGGAATGACGATTTGTTCCACTGCTAACCGAGCCTCTTCTAAAGCATCGAGTTCGTCCTCGCTGCCATTTTGGATGAATAAACTCAGTTCCCGTTCGTCCGGTACGACTGGCTCGTCCATATCCAACAACCGCCGCAACGTGCGGATAATTTGTGGAATCGTATTTGACTTGAGCGTGTGGATTGGGACGTGACGCGCCTTAGCGACATGACGTAACTTAGACTGATTTTTGACGTGCGATCGCAAAGCTAAAATTGCATCGGCACTGTCAATATCTTTCGTCAGTACCACGGGTAAACTCAGCACTTGGATTGCTTGCTCTAACTGGTGGCGACTCACACCGTAGGGATAAATATGCAAGGGTAAATCTTCCCCATTCGGACCCGCATTCACCGCCAAATCGCTGTTAAAGCGATCGCTTCGAGCCAGAGATTCATCCAACAGGCGCTCGAACTCTTGTTCTCGCGTGGCTGGTTCTGGTACGGCAGCGAGTGGGATCATTCGTCCAGTCGAACGCCACCCACCTACAGTCATAGTGGGTGATAGTTTCGATTCTTCCTCTTGCCTGGGATTGCCCACCTCGTAGCCCCGCCCAAAGCCATCTTGCCCTACTCCCCGAAGCGGCGTAGGTGACTGCCGTACAATCGTGACTTTACCATCTGCATCGACAGTTCTAAGTTGTGGATTTGGTATGCGTCCTCTCAGCAAAGCATCGACGGTATCAGCAACGCTTTCATGGATCGTCCAGCGTTGTCTTTCCAGCATTTCCACGGCAATTTCAAACGTTGGTGGAGCTTTACGTTCTAAAACAGTTTTCTGCGTCCGCCGCCGTCTGGCTTCATCATCGCCTAAAGTGACAGACTGGATACCACCCACTAAATCTGATAGAGTCGGGTTCTTGATCAAATTTTCAATCTGATTGCCATGCGCCGTTCCTACCAGTTGTACGCCCCGTTCGGCAATGGTACGAGCCGCTAGAGCTTCCAACTCCGTACCAATTTCATCAATCACGATGACTTCTGGCATGTGATTTTCTACTGCCTCAATCATCACTTGATGCTGAAATTCTGGACGCGATACTTGCATTCGTCGCGCCCGTCCAATGGCTGGATGAGGAACATCTCCATCCCCTGCAATTTCGTTTGAAGTATCGATAATGACGACACGCTTATTTAAGTCATCGGCTAACACTCTGGCAATTTCTCGCAAAGCTGTGGTTTTACCCACCCCAGGACGACCTAATAGTAGAATTGACTGTCCGGTTTCTACTAAATCGTGGATCATGCCAATCGTGCCAAAGACAGCTCGTCCGACACGACAGGTTAAACCGATAATATCGCCAGCACGGTTCCTAATCGCACTAATCCGGTGCAGAGTTTGCGCCAGTCCTGCCCGATTATCACCACCAAAATGTCCCACGCGCTGTATGCTATATCTAATTTGATCGTGGGAAATGCCAGACTCAGCAAGGTACTCGGCGCGATCGGGAAAACGAGCTTCTGGGCGACGACCTAAATCCATCACCACTTCAATTAAGCTGTCCCGTTGTGGGTGTTGCTCTAAAACATTTTTAATGTCTAGTGGCAAAATATCTAACAACTTCTGGAGATCGTCTGTTTTTGTCATGCTGGCTAGAGCTATTCAGTCAACAATAGCGAGAAGGTTTAGCAATTTTCTATGGCAACTCCATAGACTTCAGTTGAGATACCAGCGAATAGGCAAGTTCTACTGCTTGCCATAGTAATTCCGGTACGTTTTCCAAGCGGGCGATCGCTCTTTCATTGGCTGGATTTACCTCCATTTGTTCTAATTGGTGCAAAATCGGCGACAGCAAAACGCGGGCATAACTGCCATAGGCAACTCCTGAAATGAATTCGGAATTCGGAATTCGGGAGTCGTCATTGTTTTGACTTCTAACTTTTGACTTTTGACTTAACATTCCCACCGCCTGCAACTTAGCAACGGTATAACTGTTCGTTCCACCTGCAAGTTGAACGTATCCAGGTAAGCCAGCTGCCAAGACTTTTTGACCTAATTTCACGGCGGCTAAGGTCGTACCGTCGCCAATATCACCGCTCATCGGTCGCCCGTCAGTTTGCCAAATTATCGGACACTTAAGGGGAGAAATTAGACGATACAGGCTGTGGAGATATTCTATTAACCCATCACCATCAGGACAGCTAATTGCCACAAGTTTCAAGCGCTCGATCCAGGGAGCTATACTTAACCATAAACGCTTAAATTCTGCTGTTCTACCTACCTGGGTATGAATTTCTACCGCATCGACACCAGTTGCAAGTACGAGCGGCGCGATCGCTCCTGGTGTCGATACATAAGAGCGAGTGTAAATAATTTGCGGCGGACAAACAGGCAAGCACCGCCCGCAGCCGTAACAACTTTCCGATATAACTCCAGAAGAGACAACTTGAGAATAATCGTCCCTGGGGGGATGAAACACAATTGCTTGGGCAGGACAAACTCGTTCGCACGGGCGATCGCATTGTGAGGGACACTCAACCGCATTAAACTCTGCTTTGCGAAAGTGTGGGTCTTCGCCATCGTTAAGGCTTACCATCAACCAAGGCAACTTTCCTCGACTGCCAAAGCCGCGCTGTCGAGCTTCTTCCATTAACGTACTTGCCACGGCGATCGCGGCTTGCGCTGACGCAATTACAGATGGGTCTGCTGCCACATCAATGCAATCAGCACCAGCCAGAGTATACGCTAAGCTAAGATTTCTTACCGCAGGCAGATGCTGGTAGCTGGCTCCGCAAATCAATTTGAACCAGTGACCTTCCTTTAATGAGCGTAAGGCGTTGTCAATCTCAGTCACACTTCTATGCTAATGTGCAACTGATAAAAAAGAAGATTTCCTCGATTAATTTCTGTTGTTTATCGATCGCCAAATTTTTTGCTCTTACGACAAATAAGTATTTATACGGCTTGGTAGCTAGGTGCAAGGGTATCTCGGAGAGGTTGCCAGCGAAAATAGCGCTCTCCTCCTCTTTCTATGACGATTTTTACTCGCGGATCTAGGCTAGGCAAATTGACCAAAAATTCAATTTCTTGATTCGAGAGAATGTGTCCTTCAATAATCCACAGTACTAATCCTTTAGACTTGGGTGGGAGTTGTTCCAAGTTGTAGCTGACTATTGGTGGCAGGTAATAAACATATCCCACTGCTGCCCCTTGACCTACACTCTTCTTCCCCAGATGTGGCGGACGCACGCCATGAACTCCAGTTAGATAAGCCGATACATCTCCTAGCCCCCTAGCAGTAATATTCAGGGTTGTGTAGCCAGTAGCACGTAGGCGGCGACGATAACGACCTTCAAACCCACCTTCTAGCGGAGCGTAAACGCCCAGCGCCCCGTGCTTTTCTAAGTCGCGAATTAATTTGCTACCAGTAGTAAAGAGTGGCATCGTTAAGTATTGTTGTTTAATTCCATTCTTATCTTAATATTCAGTTGCCAGTTATCAGTTGCCAGTTATTAGTTGTCAGTTATTAGCGATTGGCGATCGCCTTGAAAAAAATCCTGTCAACAGTTGTCATTTGCGATCGCATAGTTTAAACTGTTAGATCGTGACCAAACAAGGTAGCTAGACAAAACTCATTAATTGTTTTTGACAGCTTGCTGGAGTCCTTCGGGAAGAGGATGAGACCCTCTAAGAGGCAAGCTATTTGTTTGTGAGTGTCTGACTACATTTTTTAGCTCATGAGTGGCAGTCTGGCGCGTGAGGCAGTTGAATTGCCTTACTAGGGCTTCCCTGGATTCTGAGAACGTGGGTTGATGAAATCTCAGAGAAGCTAAATCTAGAGAACTATTCAGGTTCTCAAGAATGGATACTAAGTAGCTTGCTACTTAAGTCCTACTCAAGCTAGACAGTGCCGGAGCAAATTCTCTCGCCATTGGCAACTGCTTCGCAGTAGAGTGTTTTGCGAGTTACAGCGATGAAGTGGGTTTAAACCAATTAAGCCGATTGCTCGCTACTCCAACCTGAAAACCTTTTGAAGGCGAACGGGCTGGACAGATACTGGCAGCAGAGATAGTAAGAACCGAATCCCACCTTTGCAATCCGGTTCCGATGCAACTGAGTTAAATAGGAGAAACAATTCCCGTGTCCATTGGTATTCTTGGCACTAAACTGGGCATGACCCAGGTATTTGACGAGACAGGAAAGGCTATTCCCGTTACTGTCGTTCAAGCGGGTCCATGTGTTGTCACCCAGATAAAAACTAAACAAACTGACGGCTACACCGCCATTCAAGTCGGATTCAAAGAAGTAAAACCCAAAGCACTGAGCAAGCCAGAATTGGGTCATTTAGCAAAATCTTCTGCTCCTGCTTTACGTCATCTGCACGAGTATCGCCTCGATAATTTAAGCGAATACACGCTAGGGCAGCAAATCACAGCAGATATATTTAATTCAGGACAAATTGTTGATGTCAGTGGAAATAGCATTGGTCGCGGCTTTGCTGGTTATCAGAAGCGGCATAATTTCGGTCGCGGTCCGATGTCTCACGGTTCTAAAAATCACCGCCTCCCTGGATCTATCGGAGCTGGTACGACTCCTGGTCGCGTCTACCCAGGTAAGCGGATGGCAGGGCGTTTAGGTGGTTCGCAAGTCACGATTCGCAAACTGACTGTCGTGCGGGTAGATGCAGAACGCAATCTATTGCTGATCAAAGGAGCAGTTCCAGGTAAACCAGGTGCTTTGCTCAGTATTGTACCTACTAAGAAAGTTGGGAAGGGGTAATAGGTCATAGGTAATAGGCTTGCAACTACCAAATACCAAATACCAATTACCAATCTAAATTCCAGAGAAATCTAATCAGGTAAAGCCCAAAATGGTTGAGTGCGTAGTCAAAAATTGGCAAGGTGAAGCAGTCGGACAGGCGACGCTTGAATTAAGAGTGGCAAAAGAAACAAGCGCTTCTCATGTCGTTCACCGCGCCTTAATTAAACAATTAACAAATGCCCGTCAAGGAACTGCCAACACCAAAACCCGTGCGGAAGTCCGAGGCGGCGGTCGCAAACCTTGGAGACAAAAAGGCACGGGACGCGCTCGTGCTGGTTCGATCCGATCGCCCCTCTGGCGTGGTGGTGGTGTCACCTTCGGACCCAAGCCGAGAACGTACAACTTGAAAATGAACCGCAAAGAGGAATTGCTGGCATTGCGCACGGCTTTTGCGAGTAGAGCTGATGATATGGTCGTCGTAGAAGACTTTGCCGAGCAGATCTCGCAACCAAAAACAAAAGAAATGACAGCCGCGATCGCGCGTTGGGGAATAGACCCAGGCACGAAAGTTTTATTAATTGTCGCTGAAGAAACAGAAAACGTTTACTTGTCAGCCCGTAATATCGCCAAACTGACTTTAATTTCAGCCGATGAATTAAACGTTTATGACATCCTCAACGCTGACACAATTGTCGCTACATCATCCGCCCTTAATATGATTCAGGAGGTCTACAGTGCTTAAGATCGACCCCCGCCAGTTACCAGATATCGTCCGCCGCCCAATTTTGACTGAAAAAGCCACGCGGTTGATGGAGCAGAACAAATATACATTTGACGTGACTCCTCAAGCTAGCAAACCGCAAATTAAAGCCGCGATCGAAGACTTATTTGAAGTTAAAGTCGTACAAGTCAACACCCTGCTCAAACCTCGAAGAAAAAAGCGGGTAGGTAGGTTTGTGGGATTCAAGCCCCAGTACAAGCGAGCGATCGTTACCGTAGCACCTGGGGATGAAGACAAGATCAGACAAGTTCTCTTCCCAGATGTTTAAGCCGGTCATCCGTTATTCGTGATTCGTTATCGCCACAAATGACAAATGACTAAGGAAAAATGACTAAGGAAAAAAATTATGGGTACTCGTTCCTATAGACCATACACCCCTAGCACGCGCCAACGGATCGTTTCCGATTTTGCTGAAATTACCAAAAGCGAACCAGAAAAGTCGCTGGTAAAGTACGTTCACAATCCTAAAGGACGGAACAATCGCGGTGTCATCACTTCTCGTTTTCGCGGTGGCGGACATAAGCAACTCTACCGAATCATCGATTTCAAACGCGACAAGCGCAACATTCCAGCCAAAGTCGCAGCGATCGAATACGATCCCAATCGGAACGCTAGGATTGCCTTACTTTATTACCAAGATGGAGAAAAGCGTTACATTCTTCAGCCAAACGGCTTGAAAGTAGGAACAGTCGTGACAGCCGGAGTGGATGCGCCTATTGAAGACGGTAATGCATTACCTTTAGCTAACATCCCCCTTGGTACGACAGTCCACAACGTCGAACTAACACCAGGACGCGGCGGACAAATTGTCCGTGCTGCTGGTGCTAGCGCCCAAGTGGTAGCCAAAGAAGGTAATTACGTCACCCTCAAGCTCCCTTCCGGCGAAGTCCGCATGATTCGTCGTGAATGCTACGCCACAATTGGACAAGTTGGTAATACCGACGCGAGAAACCTCAGCGCAGGAAAAGCTGGTCGCACCCGTTGGAAAGGTAAAAAGCCCCACGTTCGGGGTAGCGTTATGAACCCCGTCGATCACCCACACGGTGGTGGTGAAGGTAGAGCGCCCATTGGTAGATCGGGTCCAGTTACCCCTTGGGGTAAGCCAGCATTAGGTATGAAGACTCGTAAGCGGAAAAAACCAAGTTCTGCTTTAATCGTCCGTCGTCGTCGTAAATCCTCCAAGCGTGGACGTGGCGGTCGCGAAAGCTAAATTTGGGTAATGGGTAATGGGTAATAGGTAATGGGAAGTCAAAAGTCAAAATTTGCCTCTCGCCTCTTGCCTAAATCGCCAATTACCAACTACCAACTACCAATTACCAACCACATAAAACTATGGGTCGTTCTTTAAAAAAAGGTCCTTTCATTGCCGATAGCCTACTCAGCAAAATTGAAAAGCTGAATTCACGAGGCGAAAAACAGGTCATCAAAACTTGGTCGCGAGCATCGACAATTCTGCCACAGATGGTCGGTCACACGATCGCAGTTCACAACGGCAGACAGCACGTTCCCATCTATGTTTCCGAACAAATGGTAGGACATAAATTAGGTGAATTTGCTCCCACCCGCACCTTTCGCGGTCACGCCAAGAGTGACAAAAAAGCAGGTAGGTAGTCATTTGTCATTAGTCATTAGTCATTTGTTTCTAGCTAATGACAAATAACAAATGACGAATGACAAAAACGGAGAAAGTTATGGCTACAAACACAACTAATACACAAGAAATCAAAGCGATCGCCCGTTACATTCGCATGTCTCCTTTTAAAGTGCGGCGCGTCCTCGATCAAATTCGGGGGCGATCGTATCGGGAAGCATTAATTATTCTAGAGTTCATGCCTTACCGTGCCTGTGAACCAGTATTGAAAGTGCTGCGTTCTGCCGTTGCTAATGCCGAACACAACGCTGGATTAGAACCATCCGAGCTAAAAATTACCCAAGCCTATGCCGACCAAGGACCAGTGCTGAAGCGCTTCCGTCCGAGAGCGCAAGGGCGAGCGTATCAGATTCGCAAGCCGACCTGTCACATCACGATCGCCGTAGCAGCTCAATAAAGAGAGCTGGGGAAGCTGAGGAAGCTGAGGGAGCTGAGGGGAAAAACCTCTTGCCTCTCGCCTCTTATCCCTTACCCCTTACCCCTTACCCCTTACCCCTCAACTATGGGACAAAAAATTCATCCAGTCGGTTTTCGCCTCGGCGTTACCAAAGAACACCACTCTCGTTGGTTTGCCGAGCCACAGCGATATCCTGAAATTCTCCAAGAAGACTATAAACTACGGCAATACATCGAGCAGAAGCTAGGTCGTTATGCTGCCAATAATGCCGGAATTGCTGAAGTTAGGATCGAGCGTAAAGCAGATCAAATCGAGCTAGAGTTACGCACTGCTCGCCCTGGTGTAGTCGTCGGTCGTGGTGGAGCTGGCATTGAAGCCTTGCGTAACGGACTTCAAGAACTTCTGGGCAGCCAACGCCAAATTCGGATTAACGTTGTCGAAGTCGCCCAAGTTGATGCCGATGCCTTTCTAATTGCCGAGTACATTGCGCAACAGTTAGAGCGTCGCGTCTCCTTCCGCCGCGTAGTACGCCAAGCGATTCAACGCGCTCAAAGAGCAGGCATTCAAGGGATTAGAGTTCAAGTTGGCGGTCGGCTTAACGGCGCAGAGATTGCCCGTACAGAATGGACGCGCGAAGGTAGAGTGCCATTACACACCTTACGGGCAGATATAGACTACGCCTACTGTACCGCAAAAACCATTTACGGCATTTTAGGAATCAAGGTTTGGGCGTTTAAGGGAGAAATTATCCCTGGACAAGAACCACAGCCTACCCCTGGAACCAATCAACCCCGCCGCCGTCAACAGCAGCGCCGACGGCAGCAGTTTGAAGACCGTTCTAACGAAGGTTAACTGTCATTCGTCATCAAATGACAAATGACAAATGACAAATGACAAATGACGAATGACAAACCATGCTAAGCCCTAGAAGAACAAAATTCCGCAAACAACAACGCGGACGAATGAAAGGACTTGCCACCAGAGGTAGCAACATCAACTTTGGTGAATTTGCCCTACAAGCTCAAGAACCAGCTTGGATTACCTCTCGGCAAATTGAGGCAAGCCGTCGCGCCATGACTCGCTATATCCGTCGTGGTGGGAAGATTTGGATTCGGATTTTCCCCGATAAACCCGTTACCATGCGTCCGGCTGAAACCCGTATGGGTTCGGGTAAAGGTTCGCCTGAGTTTTGGGTAGCTGTAGTTAAGCCAGGACGAATTTTGTTTGAAATCGCTGGCGTACCAGAAGCAACTGCTCGCGAAGCAATGCGGTTGGCTTCTCACAAACTACCAATTCAAACAAAGTTTATTATGCGCGAGGAGGAGCAAGTATAAGTCATGCCCCTACCTAAGATTTCAGAAGCTAGAGAATTAACTGACGAACAGTTAGCAACAGAAATTATTGCGATTAAAAAGCAATTGTTTAGCCTGCGCTTGCAAAAAGCAACTCGCCAGTTAGAAAAGCCGCACCAAATCAAGCACGCCAAACATCGGTTAGGGCAATTGCTGACGGTGGAACGCGAGCGCCAACTGGCAAACACGAATGAAGCTGAACCCGCAACAGAAGAGTAAGTAACGATGGCAGTCAAAGAAAGAATTGGCTTAGTCGTGAGCGACAAAATGCAAAAGACTGTGGTAGTTGCGGTAGAAAACCGCTCTCCTCACCCCAAGTACGCCAAAATTGTCGTGCGTACTCGGCGCTACAAAGCTCATGACGAAGAGAATAAATGTAAAGAGGGCGATCGCGTCCGCATTCGCGAAACTAGACCTCTCAGCCGTACGAAACGCTGGGAAGTGATAGAGATTCTCGATAGTCCCACCACCGCGATCGCTGCTGTAACTACCACAACGGGAGAACAACAGTGATTCAACCCCAAACCTATCTCAACGTCGCGGACAATAGTGGGGCGCGAAAATTAATGTGTATCCGCGTCCTTGGCGCTGGTAATCGTCGTTACGGGAACGTCGGCGACGTAATTATCGCCGTCGTTAAAGATGCCATTCCCAATATGGGAGTCAAAAAATCCGATGTCGTGCGAGCGGTGATCGTTCGTACCCGCAAAGGTTTGCGACGTGATAGCGGCATGAGCATTCGTTTTGATGACAATGCTGCCGTGATTATCAACCAAGATGGCAACCCCAGAGGAACGCGGGTATTTGGACCTGTAGCTAGAGAGCTGCGGGATAAAAACTATACCAAAATCGTTTCTTTAGCGCCGGAGGTGCTGTAATGGCAAAGAGAAAAGGAGCCAAAGAAAATAAACCAGTTCGCCACAAAATGCACGTCAAAACTGGCGATACGGTACAGGTAATTTCTGGAGCAGATAAAGGTAAAGTCGGCGAAATTGTGCGATCGCTTCCAGAAAAAAGCCAAGTGATTATCAAAGGCGTAAATGTCAAAACTAAGCACGTCAAGCCCAAAGAAGAAGGGGAATCGGGTCGGATCGTTACCTTAGAATTTCCCATCCACAGTTCCAACGTCATGCACTATTCCACCAAGCAAAACGTCGCTAGCCGAATTTGCTATACCTTCAACCAAGAAGGAAAAAAAGTGCGGATGCTGAAAAAAACTGGTGAAATCATCGACAAATAATTAGTCATGGGTCATTAGTCACTAGTCATTAGTGATGAGTGATTGACAAATGACGAATGACAAATATAATTCCCTGACCAAGACCAGGGTAAACAAGGAAAGACTATGGCATCGTCAAA
Source organism: Chroococcidiopsis thermalis PCC 7203 (assembly GCF_000317125.1). Classification (GTDB taxonomy): domain Bacteria; phylum Cyanobacteriota; class Cyanobacteriia; order Cyanobacteriales; family Chroococcidiopsidaceae; genus Chroococcidiopsis; species Chroococcidiopsis thermalis. The sequence continues at coordinate 216,043 of NC_019695.1, read as the reverse complement.
ACTCAAAAGCATATACCAAGAGAAAATTGTGCCGCAATTGGTGGAGCAATTTCAATACAAAAACGTCCATCAAGTCCCCAAGCTAGTGAAAATCACCATAAACCGAGGTTTAGGTGAAGCAGCACAAAACGCTAAAGCAATGGAATCGTCTTTGACTGAGCTAGCAACGATCGCAGGTCAAAAACCCGTAGTCACGCGAGCAAAAAAAGCGATCGCGGGCTTTAAAATTCGTCAGGGGATGCCAGTAGGCATTATGGTAACTCTACGGGGCGATCGCATGTACGCTTTCCTCGATCGCTTTGTCAATCTTGCCTTACCTCGGATTCGTGACTTTCGCGGCATCAGCCCCAAAAGCTTCGACGGACGCGGTAACTACACCCTTGGCGTAAGAGAACAGCTAATTTTCCCCGAAGTCGAATACGACAGTATCGACCAAATTCGCGGTATGGATATTTCCATCATTACCACTGCCAATACTGACGAGGAAGGTCGTGCCTTACTCAAAGCATTTGGTATGCCCTTCCGAGATCAATAAATTCTACAAGAGGAAACGATGGCGGCTAACGACACAATTGCTGATATGCTGACGCGCATCCGCAATGCTAATATGGCGCGGCATCAGACAACAAAAATCCCTTCTACCAAAATGACTCGCAACCTTGCCAGAGTCTTACAAGAAGAAGGTTTTATCGCCCAGTTTGAAGAAGAAGCGCAAGAAGGGGTAAAACGCAATCTGGTAGTTACCCTCAAGTACAAGGGTAAAAATCGCCAGCCGATCGTCACGGCGCTCAAAAGAGTCAGCAGACCAGGACTGCGAGTTTACTCCAACCGAAAAGAATTACCGCGAGTATTAGGTGGTATTGGCATTGCTATCATCTCCACCTCGCACGGCATCATGACCGATCGCGAAGCCCGCCGTCAAGGTCTAGGTGGCGAAGTTCTCTGCTATATCTGGTAAATTCGTCACTTGTCATTTGTTATTTGTCATTTCTATTCACCAATGACCAACGACCAATGACTAATGACAAACAAGGAGTTCATCATGTCTCGAATCGGCAAACGTCCCATTACCATCCCCAGCAAGGTTACCGTCACCATTAACGGCTCCCACGTTGCCGTCAAAGGTCCTAAAGGGGAACTCGCTCGCGTCCTTCCCAGTGCCGTTACGGTGGAACAGGAAGGAGACACAATTTTAGTCAAACGGCAAGATGATTCCCGCCTCTCGCGCCAACTCCACGGTTTATCCCGCACCCTAGTGGCAAATATGGTGGATGGAGTTTCGCAAGGATTCCAAAAGCGGTTAGAAATTCAGGGAGTCGGCTACCGAGCGCAAGTTCAAGGACGCAACTTAGTCCTCAGTCTTGGCTACAGCCATCCCGTACAAATCGAGCCACCCGAAGGCATCCAACTTGCAGTAGAAAACAACACGAATGTCATTGTCAGCGGCTTTGACAAAGAATTAGTTGGCAACGTCGCCGCTCAAATTCGCGACAAGCGCCCGCCCGAACCCTACAAAGGTAAAGGCGTTCGCTACGCCGGAGAAGCCGTCAGACGTAAAGCTGGTAAGGCAGGTAAGAAGTAATTATGAAGCTCAGTCGTCAAGAATCCAGGGAAAAACGGCATCGTCGGATCAGAAAAGTTGTCGTAGGCAGTACGGAACGCCCGCGCCTAGCAGTGTTTCGCTCTCACCAGCATATCTACGCTCAAGTCATAGACGATTCCCAACATCATACTTTGGTAGCTGCTTCTACTTTAGACCCAGATTTAAAATCCCTCGAATCTAAAGGAACGTGCGAAGCATCAGTGGAAGTCGGTAAATTAATTGCCCAACGCGCTAAAGCTAAAGGTATATCACAAGTTGTCTTTGACCGAGGCGGAAACCTCTACCACGGTCGAGTCAAAGCACTAGCTGACGCAGCACGGGAAGCAGGATTAGATTTTTAATTTGTTAATAGTTAATAGTTAATAGTTGATGGCAATTAACAATGAACGATTAACAATTAGCAATTAACATTTTTAGAGGCACTCAATATGGCAACAGGTCGTCGCAAAGCTAATCGCACTAAAGAAAAAGAAACAACTTTTCAAGAGCGGGTGATTCAAATCCGGCGGGTGAGTAAGGTCGTCAAGGGAGGAAAAAAACTCAGCTTCCGTGCCATTGTCGCTGTCGGTAACGAGCGCGGTCAAGTTGGGATCGGAGTAGGTAAAGCTGGAGATGTGATCGGCGCTGTGAAAAAAGGCGTAGCAGATGGCAAAAAACATCTCATTGATGTCCCATTGACCAAATCTAACTCGATTCCCCATCCAACTAATGGCACTGGTGGCGGCGCAAAAGTCTTAATGCGTCCAGCCGCACCTGGAACGGGTGTAATTGCGGGGGGTGCAGTCAGAACCGTACTGGAATTAGCAGGAGTGCGGAATATTCTAGCCAAACAGCTAGGTTCCAACAACCCCCTGAATAATGCTAGAGCTGCCGTTAATGCCCTTGCTACACTCCGCACTTTTGCTGAAGTCGCAGAAGAACGCGGCATTCCAGTAGAAAAGCTCTATATCGTCTAATCGTCATGCGTCAAACAAATGACCAATGACTAATAACCAATGACCAATGACAAACTAACAAAAAAGTTATGAGACTAACTGACGTTAGACCCCAAAAAGGCTCAAAAAAACGCGCTCGTCGTCTCGGTCGAGGAGTTTCTGCCGGACAGGGCGCGAGTGCCGGCAAAGGGATGCGCGGACAAAAAGCCCGTTCTGGTGGTGGCACTAGACCAGGATTTGAAGGCGGACAGCAGCCCTTGTATCGCCGTCTACCTAAGTTGAAAGGCTTTCCAATTATTAATCGTAAAGAATACATTACGATTAATGTAAGCAAGCTGTCTTCACTTCCTGCTGATACGGAAGTAAACTTGTCCTCGTTAAAAGAGGCGGGAATAATTAAAGCTGCTAAAGGTTCGCTTAAAATTTTGGGAGATGGGGAATTAAACGTTGCTCTCAAGGTACAAGCGGCAGCTTTTACAGCATCAGCTAAAAGCAAGATAGAAGCAGCTGGCGGGAGTTGTGAAGTCGTTAAGTAGCCAAAGTTTTTCACTGAAGTTATTTAACGCAAATGCCTATGGCAGTAGAAAGGTAGCCGTTTATGATTAGTCGAGATAAAGCCCCAACAGCTCAAGAAACTTTCATGCAAATGGCACAGGCAGCCGGACTGAGAGGACGGTTGCTCGTGACTATTGGCATGTTAATTTTGGCTCGCTTGGGTGTATTTTTACCCGTACCAGGAATCAATCGCGAACAGTTCGCTCAAAGCGTACAAAATAATAGTGCTGTCATCGGTTTTTTAGACATCTTTTCCGGCGGCGGACTTTCAACTTTGGGAGTTTTCGCCTTAGGAATATTGCCTTACATTAATGCCTCAATCATAATTCAATTACTGACGGCTGCGATTCCAGCTTTAGAGAATTTACAGAAAAATGAGGGTGAGGCAGGTAGACGACAAATTTCTCAAGTCACCCGCTACGTCGCTTTAGGTTGGGCAATTCTACAAAGTACGTTTATTGCAGCAATTTGGATCAGACCGTTTGCCCTTAACCCAGGACCAGTATTTGTGATTGAAACCGCGATCGCACTCACAGCTGGTTCGATGTTTGTCATGTGGGCATCGGAACTGATTACGGAGCGCGGTGTCGGTAACGGTGCATCACTGTTGATTTTTGTCAACATTGTTGCCTCTCTACCTAAATCTTTGGGCGATACTATTACTCTGGCACAAACTGGAGGCAGGGAAACCATCGGACGAGTCATCGTTCTGTTGCTGGTATTTTTAGTCATGATTGTCGGAATTGTCTTCGTCCAAGAAGGCACGCGCCGCATTCCGATTATTTCAGCTCGTCGTCAAGTAGGACGCAAGCTTTATCTAGAGCGGAGTAGCTATCTACCTTTGCGGTTGAATCAAGGCGGTGTAATGCCAATTATTTTTGCTTCTGCCGTCCTAATTCTGCCAGCTTCACTCGCTAGGTTTACCCAAAACGAATACGTGATTAACATCTCCAATGCAATCAGTCCTGGCGGTTCTACGCCTTGGCTCTACGCCCTAGTGTACTTCGTAATGATTGTTTTCTTCAGTTATTTCTACTCCACGTTGATCGTGAATCCGGTTGACTTGGCACAGAACTTGAAGAAGATGGGTTCTAGTATTCCAGGAATTAGACCAGGTAAAGCAACCAGCGAATACGTCGAGCGGGTATTAAATCGATTGACATTTTTGGGAGCTGTTTTTCTTGGCGCAGTGGCGATTATTCCTACAGCAGTAGAAAGTGCTACTAGAGTTCCGACTTTCCAAGGATTAGGAGCGACTTCGCTGTTGATTCTGGTTGGTGTGGCAATTGACACGGCAAAACAGATTCAAACCTATGTGATCTCCCAGCGTTATGAAGGAATGGTGAAGTAGTGCCGCGATTGATTTTTTTGGGACCGCCAGGAGCAGGTAAAGGCACGCAAGCAAAACACCTTGCCAATTCCTGGCAGATCCCTCATATCTCGACTGGTGATATTTTGCGCCAAGCTATGCGCGATCGCACGCCTTTAGGAATTCAAGCTCAAGGCTATGCCGACCGAGGCGAACTCGTCCCCGACCAGCTAGTAAACGATCTCGTTGCCGAACGCCTTCAGCAATCAGACGCGCAAGCGGGATGGATTCTAGATGGGTTTCCTCGCAAGCTCAGCCAAGCAGTATTTTTAGACGAACTGCTGCAAAAGCTTAACCAAGGTTCTACGCGAGTGGTGAATCTAGAAGTACCAGAAGCGATCGTTGTAGATCGGTTGCTGAAACGGGCAGAAAAAGAAGGACGAGCTGACGACACTGAAGAAGTGATTCGCCGTCGCTTGGAAGTCTATCACCAAGAAACTTCGCCCTTAATTGATTTCTACCGCAATCGCCAACAACTCGTTTCAGTAGATGGCGATCGCTCGATGGAAGAAGTGATGGCTCACCTGCAAACAGCAGTTCATAGCTAACTATTGGGGATGTTGTGGGATGTGGGTAATTGGTAGTTGGTAAGAAGTTGGTGCGCGGTGCGCTCTTGTGTTGAAGCGAGCGGTGCAGCGCCTTCTGCGCCTGAAGCCCCTCTGCTTCTTCAGTTCTCTTCTTCCCGACTCCCGATTTTCGATAAGATATATTAACGGTGGAAAAATATGTCCAAAAGTGCTAGAGCTAATTCCACAGAAAAATCAGTAGAGTTGAGGAATCAACAAGTTGTCTAAACAAGATTTAATTGAAATGGAAGGCACGGTGACAGAATCGCTGCCTAACGCTATGTTTCGCGTCGATCTGGACAACGGCTTTAACGTACTCGCCCACATCTCCGGCAAAATTCGCCGTAACTATATCAAGATTCTACCTGGCGATCGCGTGAAAGTCGAACTCACGCCATACGATTTGTCTAAAGGTAGAATTACCTATAGACTGCGCAAAAAATAATTGAAGTTAATTTTTAGCAACATCCAAGTCCGAAAACTCAGTAGGAGTGCTAAATTCTTGCGGAAAATCCAATCGTAGTATTATAATATAGAGTTTGTAATGTAAAAGTCATGAAAGTTAGAGCTTCTGTAAAAAGAATTTGTGAAAAGTGTAACGTTATCCGCCGTAAAGGTAGGGTAATGGTTATTTGTTCTAACCCGAAACACAAGCAACGTCAAGGCTAACTATAAAATGATTGGCGGCGATCGTCGCCATATGGTGTCTCAGTTAACACCATGAAAGAGTGAATATTGTTGCAGCAAAGCAAGACTAGGGAGAAACAGCGTGGCACGGATATCTGGTGTAGACCTTCCGCGAGATAAGCGGATTGAGATCGGTCTGACCTATATTTATGGGATCGGCTTAACGAGATCGAAAGAAATTTTGGCGACTACAGGTGTCAACCCAGATACCCGCGTCAAAGATCTCGGCGATGCCGATGTAGCAGCTCTGAGAAACGAGATAGAAGCAAACTATCAAGTTGAAGGAGATTTAAGGCGTTTGGAGACGATGAACATCAAGCGCCTGATCGATATTGGTACGTATCGGGGTCGTCGTCATCGGATGGGCTTACCCGTTAGAGGACAACGCACTCGTACCAATGCTCGTACCCGTCGAGGCAGACGACAAACGGTAGCAGGGAAGAAAAAGGCTCCAGGGAAATAAATAACTTCCTAGCAATATAGAGCATTTTTGAATTGAGTAGAGCAAAATTAAACCGATCGTAACCCTATGGCGCGACCAACTAAGAAAAGCGGTACGAAAAAGCAAAAACGCAACGTACCAAATGGCATGGCATACATCCAATCCACATTCAACAACAGCATAGTCACCATTACAGATCAAAATGGCGATGCGATTTCGTGGGCATCGGCTGGTTCTAGCGGCTTTAAGGGAGCGAAGAAAGGCACTCCTTTTGCCGCGCAGACTGCCGCTGAAAGTGCTGCACGACGCGCAGTTGACCAAGGTATGCGTCAGATCGAAGTCATGGTCAGCGGACCTGGAGCAGGCAGAGAAACAGCAATTAGAGCGCTGCAAGGGGCGGGATTAGAAATTACTCTAATTCGCGACATCACGCCTATTCCACATAATGGCTGTCGTCCGCCCAAACGCCGCCGAGTGTAAACTCAAATGTCCAAAAAGATGTGGAAATTTCTGCAACCTGCGCGTTCGTCCAGTGGGCGATCGCGTTATCTTGTCCCAAAAGTCAGCTAGAAACTGAAACGGCGGAACGGATAAATCAAGTCAGAAATTCAGGTAAAAAAATTCAGGCATGTAATTCAGGCAAGCGGTTGCTATGCCAATTTATAGGAGCTAACAATAGGGGAGGTTACTCCGTGGCGCAATTTCAAATCGAATGTGTTGAGTCTATTACGCAGGAGAATCGGAGTCAATATAGTAAGTTCGTCTTGGAACCTCTCGATCGCGGTCAAGGAACGACAGTAGGTAACGCCTTAAGGCGAATTTTACTCTCTAATCTAGAAGGTACAGCAGTCACAGCCGTCCGAATTGCAGGAGTAAGCCATGAATTTGCTACAATTCCTGGCGTGCGCGAGGACGTAATGGAAATTCTGATGCAGATGAAAGAAATCGTCCTCAGAAGCCACTCCTCGCAAGCCGTAACCGGTCGATTGCTCGTCCACGGGGCTACTACAGTTACTGCGGCTCATTTCGATCTACCAGCAGAAGTAGAAATTATCGACCCCAATCAGTACGTAGCTACCCTAGCAGACGGGGCGAAATTAGAAATGGAATTTCGGGTCGAACGGGGAAAGGGCTATCGCACGGTCGAACGAGGGCGCGACGAAGCTACGTCCATCGATTACCTGCAAATTGACTCGATCTTTATGCCAGTTCGTAAGGTCAACTACAGCGTTGAAGATGCGCGGGTAGACGGCTCGCTGCAAAAAGATCGGTTGATTATGGAAATTTGGACAAATGGTAGCCTAACACCGCAAGAAGCCCTTTCTTCTGCCGCAAATATTCTCGTTGACCTGTTCACACCCTTAAAAGACATCTCGCTGGCGGCGATGAAAGACGAAATTCCCGCCGACGAAGACCCGACTAGTCAGATTCCAATTGAAGAATTGCAACTTTCCGTTAGGGCTTACAACTGTCTCAAACGAGCGCAGGTGAATTCGGTAGCTGACTTACTAGACTACACCCAAGAAGATCTACTAGAAATTAAGAACTTCGGTCAGAAGTCCGCAGAGGAAGTGATCGAAGCCTTGCAGAAGCGTCTAGGCATTACCTTGCCGCACGAAAAATCTTCTAAACCTACCTGAAATACTCTTTGAAAGAAGGATGTAGCAATCCATCCTTCACCCCCGACCCTACATCCTTTTACGATCATGCGTCACCGCAATAGCATTAAAAAACTTAGTAAACCAGCAGACCAACGCCGCGCCCTACTAAGAGCGCTGACCACCGAACTACTCAGACACGGACGAATTACCACGACTAAAGTAAGAGCAAAGGTCGTACAGTCTGAAGCAGAAAAAATGATTACCCTAGCTAAAGACGGCTCTTTAGCAGCTCGTCGTCAAGCTATGGGATATATCTACGATAAGCAACTCGTACACGCTCTCTTCGAGCAAGTCCCCGATCGCTATGGTAGCCGCGCTGGTGGTTACACTCGCGTTTTACAAACGATACGCCGTCGGGGCGACAACGCAGAAATGGCAATTATCGAACTCGTTTAAAATACTGTGGCGCTTTGGAAATGGCTGTTCGGCAACCTGAATTGACAAGTAGAGTCGCCCTGGTAATTCAATACCTGGGTACTCGTTTTCATGGATGGCAGCGACAGCCGCAGCAGCGTACGGTTCAGGAAGAAATAGAAACTGCGATCGCCAAGGTCTTGGGTTATCCAATTGTCATTCATGGAGCAGGCAGAACGGATGCTGGGGTTCATGCTGCTGCCCAAGTCGCTCACTTTGATGTAGTTGATTGTCCGATTCCAGCTCATCGCTGGGCAGCAATTCTCAACAGTCGTCTGCCAGAAGATATCTTAATTCGCGCTTCGGCTGAGGTGAGCTTGGATTGGCACGCCCGCTTTTCTGCTAAGTGGCGGCGCTATCGCTACACTCTCTACACCGACCCCCGACCGAATTTGTTTGCCAAAGCTTTTAGCTGGCACTATTATCACGTACCTCTAGATGAATCATTAATTCAAGCAGCATTAAAACCTCTACTCGGCAACCACCATTTAGCAGCTTTTCATCGGGCGGGTTCTAGTCGCGCTCATTCTTGGGTAGAAGTACAAGCAGCGGAATGCCATCGTCAAGGTTCGTTCGTGCAAATTGAATTGCAGGCAAATGGCTTTTTGTACGGCATGGTGCGGTTATTACTGGGATTGCTGGTTCAAGTGGGTAGCGGACAGCGATCGCTAGCCAATTTTACCGAGATTTGGCAGCAGCAACGCCGCGCCGAAGTCAAGTACGCCGCCCCTGCTGCTGGCTTGTGCCTGCTGCGAGTTGGCTATACTGAATTTCCTTTTCCTGCTGAAGTTTGGTATGATACGCAACCCCAGTTTTTCTTACCAGATGTAACCGCTGCCCCAACAGAACAGACAGAGCCGATTTCTACTCCATCCTGTATAGCATCTGCTCTACTTTCTCAGGCTGCCGCACAAACATGAACCCAAATTATTTCAAGTAAATTATTTTAGGGTAAATATTCCAGTAGATTATTTCAGGATAGTAAAACCACCATGACCAAAACCTACATCCCCCCTCAAGATACGATTAATCAGCAGTGGTATCTGGTCGATGCCGCTGACCAGCGTTTAGGCAGGCTCGCCACTGAAATTGCTAATATTTTGCGAGGCAAAAATAAGCCAGAATTTACTCCACATATGGATACTGGTGATTTTGTCATCGTTGTTAACGCTGAGAAGATCAAAGTTACAGGGAAAAAACGCAGTCAAAAAGTTTACCGCCGTCATTCTGGAAGACCTGGCGGAATGAAAACCGAAACCTTTGCTCAACTTCAAGCACGGATACCAGAGCGCATTGTAGAACAAGCTGTTAAAGGTATGCTGCCAAAAAATAGCTTGGGCAGACAACTCTTTACTAAGCTCAAAGTCTACGCTGGTGCAGAACATCCCCATCAAGCACAGAAACCAGAAGCAATTAAAATTCAAACCATCCCAGGAGACAAGTAATGCAAGCAACACAAACCCCTGCCACTAACGGGCGAGTCATGTACTGGGGTACAGGACGACGCAAAGCGTCTGTAGCTAGAGTTCGTCTAGTTCCAGGTAACGGTCAACTCGTCGTCAATGGTAAAGCTGGCGACTTATATTTTCAATTCAATGCCAGCTACCTTGCAGCCGCTAAAGCACCTCTAGAGACGCTAGGTCTAGAGAACGAATACGACATTCTCGTAAACGCTCACGGCGGCGGCTTAACCGGACAAGCCGATTCAATTCGTTTAGGAGTTGCTCGCGCCCTTTGTCAATTGGAGCCAGAAAATCGCTTGCATCTGAAGAAAGAGGGTTATTTAACTCGCGATCCCAGAGCTAAAGAACGGAAGAAATACGGCTTACATAAAGCACGGAAAGCTCCTCAATTCTCGAAGCGATAAATTGGTAATGGGTAATTGGTAATGGGTAATTGGTAGTTGCCTATTACTTACTAGCTATTACCAGCCAAAAGCTACAATAAGATTAGAAAAATAGGAAAAAAAGATGGCAAAACCAGATATTCATCCGCAGTGGTATCCCGAAGCTAAGGTTTACTGCAACGGGGAACTAGTAATGACTGTTGGTTCGACCAAGCCAGAACTCCACGTTGATGTCTGGTCTGGCAATCACCCGTTCTATACTGGAACTCAAAAGATTATCGATACTGAAGGGCGCGTAGAACGCTTCTTGAGAAAATACGGCATGATGGATTCCTCCCAAGCAGGCAATACAGAAGGAAAGCCCAAGAAGAAGTAGCGCGGTCAGTTCAATTTTGGATTTTAGATTTTGGATTTAAGTTAGAAAAATCTGAAGTCTAAAATTTTCGTATATGACCCAATCTACTATTTGCTGAGCGATCGCAATTATGGCGGAACCTTACCTGCTAAATAAGCTCAAATCAGTCGAGCAAACCTACAATGAATTGACTCGTCGCCTTGCCGACCCAGATATTGCTACCGATCCGGTAGAGATGCATCGGGTCGCGAAGGCTCGTTCTTCTTTTGAAGAAGTCGTCAATACTTATGAAACTTGGAAAACCGCTCAGGAAGAGCTTAAAGGAGCGCGTCAAGTTTTAAAAGAAGCAGCTAGCGATCCAGAGTTGCAGGAAATGGCAGCTTTGGAGGTGCAGGAATTAGAAGCGCAGTTGGAACAGCTAGAAACGCGCTTGAAGGTTTTGCTGCTACCCCGCGACCCGAACGATGACAAGAATATTATGTTAGAAATTCGGGCAGGTACTGGTGGCGATGAAGCAAGTATCTGGGCTGGAGATTTAATTAGAATGTATTCCCGCTATGCCGAAACTCAAAACTGGCGCGTCAAGCTAGTGAGCGAATCTCTGGCAGAAATGGGCGGATTTAAAGAAGCAGTGCTAGAAATTCAGGGCGATTCTGTCTACAGCAAACTCAAGTTTGAAGCAGGGGTTCACCGCGTTCAGCGCGTACCAGTCACGGAAGCAGGGGGACGAGTTCACACATCTACTGCTACTGTCGCGGTGATGCCAGAAGTGGATGACGTTGAAATTCACATCGATCCGACTGAGATTGAAATGAAAACAGCTCGTTCTGGCGGTGCTGGCGGTCAAAATGTTAACAAGGTGGAGACAGCGGTAGACTTATTCCACAAACCAACGGGAATTCGGATTTTCTGTACGGAAGAACGCAGCCAGTTACAAAACAAAGAACGGGCAATGCAAATCTTGCGAGCTAAATTGTACGAAATGAAGCTGCGGGAACAACAAGAAGCTGTTACTTCCATGCGGCGATCGCAAGTTGGAACGGGTTCGCGATCGGAGAAGATTCGCACCTACAACTACAAAGATAATCGGGTCACAGATCATCGTTTGGGACAGAATTATTCTCTGAACCCAGTCCTAGAAGGTGACATAGAAACAATTATTCAAGATTGTATCGCCCAGGATCAGCAGGAACAGTTAGCAGAGTTAGCTGCATCGAGTGCGGGTGCTTAAGAAGGCGATCGCGCTTGGTTTGGTAGGGTAAAATATGATTGCATAATCCTTCCTAAGTTTAGGGGGGATTAATTTTTTGGTATGTGAAACTATGGCACAGAAAATTCTCGTGATGGAAAAATGCGATCGCGCTTTGGAATTTGCGGAGGGAGGAAGTGCGATCGCAATCTTTATCAATTTTCTTTTGATTACCATATATTTGTAGGGACGTACAGCTGTGCGCCCCTACAGATCTGATATTTCATACAATAGAAAATAGCTATATTACTGTGAAGCAGGATTACCTAGATTTTCTGAGTCGTAGAGCCAATTAGAAGGATTATTTATAATGTATTGCTGAATTTTATTTAGAGATGCTTCATCTCGAATAATTTGTTCATAATAATTTCGCTGCCAGACAGGTATTGTTTGAGTCTGACGTATTTCGTTGATCCGTTTAGTAGTAGCTGACTTAAACCCAGCAATCAATGACGATAGAGAACGCGGTTTCCGACATAGCATCTTTTGTAGAGATGTGTCATCGGGTAGGGGCGTACAGCTGTGCGCCCCTCCTAGATCTGATATTCCTACAGAAGAGGTGAATACAACGATCGCGTGTATGTGATTAGGCATGATAACCCATTCATCTAATTCAATTCCTGGTCGAATTGTGGGCGATCGCAACTATTCTTCAGCTACTATACATCCAACTTTATTCAAGTGCATTTGACAATCCACAACTTCGCCAAATATACATTCTTTTTGGTAGGTACAAATGGTGATAAAGTAAGCACCTGCTTGAGAATAATCATAACCACGTAAACGAATAGACTGACGGCGATGAATTTTGGAATTATACGAGGTCATTGTTAGCTTTTTTCATTGGATGTAATACATGGCTTGTAGGGGCGCACATCTGTGCGTCCCTACAATCTGCCCGCAGTAATTTATTAAACATAATCTCGATCGCTCGACTTTATATAAGCTTTTAATTACCTTCATTCAAAGCTCAAATTTTATAAATTATTAGCGTGTAAATTAAGAAGATATTTAGTGATTCTTAGCAGCACGCAAAACATATTTGTAGGAGCGCACAGTTGTGCGCCTGGTTGTATATAAATAAAAATAGGAGTATTTGTGATTCCAATTATTCTTGGTGCTATTGCTTTAGGTACTACAGCTTTTGGTGGGCTTGCGTGTGTCGCAGGTATGGCTGATATGGATCTAGCAAAAAAAATTGGTGAACGCGCTCAAAAACGCTACAAAAGTAAAGTTAGTCAATTGCAAGCAGACTGGGAAACTGCTAACCAGATAGCAGAGGAGTACAGTCAACTTCAGATTGATATCAAAATGCGCACAGTTGGACGTTTTGTTGATTTTATCGAGCGGCGAATTGGTCAGCAAGCTTCGCAAAGCGATCGGCAGATTTTAGAAGGACTAGAAATTTCAATAATTAACGCTCAGCGAGAAATATTGATAGGATATCTCAATCGCTCGTTTGACGAACGAGCAGAAAATTTTCGGGCTTTGTTCAATGTAGTCGATCGCGCAATTATAACAGGTAATAACGAGGAACTAGAAGTAGCCTTACATTCAATTACAGAAATAGCTAAATCTAGCCCATTTAAAGAACTTGCTAATTTAGCTTCAGTAAAAGCGGCGCTAGACGATCCAAATCACAAATGGACATTTTGATATACATATTGAAATAATACAGATTTTGTATGGACGCACGATGGATATTTTGAAATAATACAGATCTTGTAGGGGCGCACAGCTGTGCGCCCCTACATCATTTATGCGCCCGTACATCTATGCGCCCTAACTGATTTATTACCAACACGAATAAATTTGAGATTGGAAATTCCGATCGCTACCACGAACCCAAGTAGAGCGATCGCCTCCTCCCCATCCAACCAACCACAAACTACTGCTGAATCTCTCCCCGCGCCAAACGTGTTTCGTACTCTTCTGGATTCCTTGAATAATCTGATAAATCTGAAGTGCTAATTTTCAATGCTTCCGTAGATTGCATCCATAAAGCCGAGCGAGTGTTATCTTTGTCTAGTCGCAAAGAGTCTACAAAATGACTTACTTCCTTAACAAGCGGTTCTGGCAGTTGGAGAATTTTGGAAATTGTCTCATCATACAAGCTCATTTGTTATTCCTTGTTTGAATCAATTTGATGCACCGAATTTGCGTACCAACAGCCTAATGAAGATAATTCAATATAGAGGTGTGAGGGCTGCGCGTCAATCATGTTAGTCATCTTAGGTGACTTCAACCCAGAAATTAAGATTCTCAAAATCTTTCCCCTGTCTTGAAGAACGTACCCTACATTTCGCCATTAAATTTTGTTACGATGTCGATGAAGCGATCGCCCCTGGAGATAATGAATGCTGCGACTGGAACACATTAGTAAAATTTATCCTACTGGTGAAGTCCTCAAAGATGTGAATTGGGAAGTCAAAGCAGGCGATCGCATCGGTTTAGTAGGTGTCAACGGAGCAGGCAAGTCTACCCAACTGAAAATAATTGCTGGAGAGATTGAGCCAACCACTGGAGAGGTGATTCGTCCTGCTAGTTTACACATAGCATACTTAACCCAAGAATTTGAAGTAGATCCAACTCGTACTGTAAAGGAAGAATTCTGGCGTGCCTTTGTTGAGGCAAACGAAGTTCATGAAAGTTTGACAAACGTACAACATCAGTTAGAAACCGCAACACCCGAAGAATTAGATAAACTTCTGCGACAAATGGATCGCTTCCAGCGCCAGTTTGAAGCTTTGGATGGTTACAGCTTGGAGGCGCAAATCGATAAAATCTTGCCAGAGCTGGGATTTGAACCAGGAGATGGCGATCGCCTTGTCAGCGCTTTTAGTGGCGGTTGGCAGATGCGAATGAGTTTGGGAAAGATTTTACTACAAAAGCCCGATTTATTACTGCTAGACGAGCCAACTAACCATTTAGATTTAGAAACTATTGAGTGGTTGGAAAATTACCTGAAAGGGTTAATTACACCGATGGTAATTGTTTCTCACGATCGCGAATTTCTCGATCGTCTTTGCACTCAAATTGTCGAAACTGAAAGAGGGGTTTCTACCACATATTTAGGTAACTATTCAATTTATTTACAACAAAAATTTGAAGCTAAGGAAGCACAACAAAGTGCCTACGAACGGCAACAGAAAGAACTTGACAAACAGCAAGCTTTTGTCGATAAATTTAGAGCTAGTGCTACTCGCAGTACACAAGCAAAAAGCCGCGAAAAACAATTAGATAAAATCGAGCGTGTCGAAGCACCGATATCTGACTTAAAAACCCTGCATTTTCGCTTTCCACCCGCACCCCGTAGCGGACGAGAAGTGGTGAAAATTCAAGATTTAACCCATATATACGACGACAAAATCTTATTTTTAGGTGGAAACCTCTTAATAGAAAGAGGCGATCGCATTGCTTTTCTCGGTCCCAATGGTGCGGGTAAATCTACATTACTGCGTCTGATTACGGGAATGGAGGAACCGACAGAAGGAGTAGTCGAACTGGGCGCTCATAACGTGATTCCCAGCTATTTTGAGCAGAATCAAGCAGAAGCCTTAGATTTAAACAAAACCGTCATGGAAACAATCCATAATGAAGTTCCCGACTGGACGAATGAAGAAGTTCGCACGTTGTTAGGAAGATTTTTATTTAGCGGGGACACGGTATTTAAAAAAGTTGCAGCCTTAAGTGGAGGCGAAAAAGCCCGTCTTGCCTTAGCAAAAATGCTGTTACGTTCAGCAAATTTATTGATTTTAGACGAGCCAACAAATCATTTAGATATTCCAGCGAAAGAAATGCTGGAAGAAGCAATTCAAAACTACGATGGTACGGTACTGATTGTTTCTCACGATCGCTACTTCATCTCTCAAGTTGCCAACAAAATTATTGAAATTCGCGATGGAGAATTTCGAGTTTATTTGGGAGATTACCATTACTACCAAAATAAATTAGCAGAAGAACGAGAACAGGAAAGACAAGCTGCGATTGCTGCCGAGCAAGCTGCTAAAAAAGCCGCCAAAGCCGCTAAAGCTGCCGCTAAGAAAGGGAGTAGGGGTTAGAAAAAAAGACAAGGGAGACAAGGGAGACAAGGGAGCATTCGGAATTACAATCCAAAATCCAAAATTCCCTCACTCCTCACTCCTCACTCCTCACCCCTTCCAGAAGGCGATCCCCATTAGAAAAGCTGAAAGATATAGTAGAGAAAATGACAAAATCAGCAAAAAAACCCTTGCAGAGACGATCGGTAGTGGTATCATGACGGGTGAGTTAACAAAAGTAAAGGGTAACATCGTATGACCCAAGCACCTGTTGCTCCCGTGGTGCTAGTGATATTAGACGGATGGGGTTATCGCGAGGCAGCAGACGGTAACGCGATTTCATCTGCAAAAACTCCTGTAATGGATAGCCTCTGGGCAGTCTATCCAAGAACTCTAATTCGCACTTCAGGCAAAGCAGTAGGGTTGCCAGAGGGTCAAATGGGCAACTCGGAAGTCGGACACCTGAATATTGGTGCAGGGCGAGTTGTACCGCAAGAATTGGTTAGAATTACAGACGCGGTCGAAGATGGTTCAATTGGACAAAACGCCGCGATCGCTCAGTTATGCCGAGAAGTCAAAAACAGAAATGGTAAACTGCACCTAATCGGCTTATGCTCGGAAGGTGGGGTACACTCTCATTTAAGCCACTTGTTAGGATTGCTAGACTTAGCAAAGGCGCAAGAGATCGCTCAAGTATGCATCCATGCAATTACGGATGGACGCGATACAACACCTACAGAAGGCGTGGAAGCTCTCAAACAGATTCAAGAACACGCAGATTCAATTGGTGTTGGTCAGATCGTCACTCTAAGCGGTCGTTACTACGCAATGGATCGCGATCGCCGTTGGGATCGCGTTAAACGTGCTTACGATGTGATGACTCAAGACGGTGTAGGCGACGGGCGATCGGCAGTTGAGGTCTTACAAGCTTCCTACGATGAGGGAGTCACTGATGAATTTGTCATCCCTACCCGCATCGCTCCGGGAGCGGTAGAACCAGGTGATGGCGTAGTCTTTTACAATTTTCGCCCCGATCGCGCCAGACAGCTCACTTATGCTTTTGTCAAGCCAGACTTTGACGGCTTTGAACGGCAGCAGATCGAGCCTTTATCATTTCTCACGTTTACGCAATACGACTCCGAACTTTCCGTCCCCATCGCTTTTGAGCCGCAGAATCTCGATAACATTTTAGGCGAAGTCATCTCCCAGCATGGACTCAAGCAGTTTCGCACCGCAGAGACAGAAAAATACGCCCATGTCACTTACTTCTTCAATGGCGGCTTAGAAGACCCATTTGCAGGTGAAGATCGGGAAATGGTGATGAGTCCGATGGTAGCGACCTACGACAAAGCGCCAGCCATGTCCGCTGAGGCGGTGACTGATGTAGCGATCGCTGCAATAAAGCAACAAGTTTACTCCCTGGTAGTCATGAACTATGCCAACCCTGATATGGTAGGTCATACAGGTGATATAGGTGCGACTGTAGAAGCAGTTGAAACTGTCGATCGATGCTTGGGACGGTTATTGGAGGCGATCGCTCAAGTAGGAGGCACGGCATTAGTCACAGCCGATCACGGTAATGCTGAATCCCTCCGCGACGAACAGGGAAATCCTTGGACGGCACACACGACTAATCCAGTCCCCTTCATTTTAATTGAAGGTGAAAAAGCAAAGATCCCCGGTTACGGTACAGAAGTAACGCTCAGAAGTGATGGCAAGCTTGCCGATCTCGCACCGACGATTCTAGAAATCTTGCAACTGCCACAACCAGCAGAGATGACTGGTCAATCTTTAATCGCCCCAGCTATGTATGAAGTACAATCTTCCCGTACTCCTGTCAGAATGGGCTGGTAAAGTTAAATAAGTAAGCAAGTAAGCTACACTTTTTTTGCGCTATCCGAGCTAATTCGCACTATGACAGTTACTACAGTTCTTGAAGCTATCTGGGCATTCTCTGCCGTGGGTTTGATTGTTTTGGTATTACTGCACAGTCCCAAAGGTGATGGGATCGGTGCAATCGGCGGTCAGGCACAGTTATTTAGCAGTACCAAAAGCGCCGAAACAACCCTAAACCGCGTTACTTGGGCATTGGTAGTGACGTTTTTAGGTTTAACAGTAGTTCTAAGTGCTGGTTGGTTGAATAGATAAATTGTAGAGGCGTTCCCGGGAACGCCTCTACAATTTATCTATTGTCTTATCTATAGTCGAGCGCGAAACTTAGAACTGAAAATTTTTGAACTTTGCCGTTGTGACAATACGCTGTCATAAAGCTGCTCTAGCCGGTCGATATTCTGACTCAGGGTATAGCGCTCTAATACTCGCTGTCGCGCTTTTTGCCCTAGTAAGATGGTAAGTTCTGGATGATCTTGAAACAAAGGTAGCAGAGTTGATAATTGTGACGTGACGCGCCTGGGAGTGAGGACTACACCAGCGCCATTCTCTAACACTTCCCCATCTGCACCCACATTTGTAGCTAAACATGCCAGACCACAAGCCATTGCCTCTAACAAAGAAATTGACAATCCCTCTACCAAAGACGGCAAAACAAACACATCGCTACCACGCAAAATCTCCAACCGTCGATTTTCATCGGCAATATATCCTAACCAGTAAATGCCAAATTCTGCGCTGTAGAAAGGTCGTAAAGAAGCGGTAAGGGGACCATCACCTACCATAAGCAATTTACTACTAGGTTTCATATCCGCTTGCTTCCAGGCGCGAAGCAATGCTTCGATATTTTTTTCCGCAGCAATTCGACCTTGATAGACGAATAGTCGTTCGGCGTGGAATTCTTGCTTGATACGTGAAGTCCCAGGACTATATTTCTCTACGTCTACGCCGTTGGGGATCACTGCTACTTTGTCAGCAGTCAAACCCATTTTGGCAAACAACTCTCGCTGGACTTCCGAAAAAACGATAACGCGATCGTAGTTGATTAAAAATGGAGCATACAGTTGATATGCCAGCAATTGAGTACCCGATACGAGTTTTGCCCCTTTACCAGCATAGGGAGTGTGGAAAGTTGCAATAAGGGGTAGGTTCAGCTCCTCGCAAATCTCTGGCAGGATGAAATCTAGGGGAGATAGCGTTAAAGATGCATGAACTAAATCTGGTTTTAACTCCCGTAGCGACTGAGTTAAAACCTTTGTTGCCCCTAAAGTCGGGATTGTATAGACTTGAGACTTATAGAGGAAAGGTAGAGGGACTTCTGGGCAGTCGGGCCAATTATCCCGCTTAGCTTCTTCTTCTTCTTGAGTGAAGTGAAGAAAACTAACCTGATTTCCTCGGTCTAGCAAGGCATTAGTAACTTCTCGACTGTAAGTAACATTGCCACAAAAGGGTGATTTTTTTCCAATCCAGGCAATATGCATTCGGTTGCGGCTCGATTTTCCGATCTAGTAAGAGACTTAGGGAGTTGGGAGTCGGGTGTGAGGTGTAGGGTGTGGGGTATGGGATGTGGGGGAGCCATTGCGGTGCGGGGGTTTCCCCCGTTGTAGCAACTGGCGTTGTGGGGTGTGGGGTGTGGTGAGTCAATTCTCTCCCTCAGCTCCCTCAGCTCCCGATCGCTCCCTCAGCTCTCTTTCCCCTGCTCCCTGCTCCCAGCTCGTCCCTGCTCCCTTAATTCCCCCCAAAGCCTCTCGTTGATAACTAACTAACAATCTGGGTCTCTGTACGGCAAATATACCAGGTTAAGAGACCTCCTGCGATCGCGATTACGGCTAAACTTAGAAAAACTGCCTGTAAACCAATTAATGTCTCTGCTAAACCAGCCAGTGCTAGCGGTAGAGACAAAGCAATATTGATGGCGTTATTTTGGAGACCAAAGACTTTACCATGCATGTCAGGCGGAGTCTCTTTTTGAATTGTGGTCTGCATGGGGATCGCTACTAAGGCAGCACAAGCCCCTAGTAGCGCAATCAATGCTAAAGCAAACCACAGTTGGTGGGAGAACATCGATAGACCGACTAAGGAGGCTGCTACGCCCACAGAACCCCATAAACTTAATTGAGCGTGGGAAAAGCGTTGACCGAATTGACCGAGGAGAGTTGCACCAGAGGCAATTCCAACTCCGCCAGCCGCTAACAAAAAGCCAAATTGAGAAGATTTTAACCCTGGAATGACTTCTGCTAGCCGCACGGCAAGCACGGTTAGAGCGGCAAAGATGGAAAATAGAATGATTAGCTGGAGGAGGGCATTGCGGACGCGACGATTATGTTTGAGATAGCTGAGTCCATCACGTAGATCTTGCAAAACGTGGGGCGGTTCTCGATCGCTATCGGGTAGGCTCTCGCCAGTTTTGAGAAGAAATAAAATCAGTCCGGCGATCGCGTAACTCCCGCCAACAACGATTTCCTTACCCATACCCGTACCGATCCCAATCCGATCGGTAATTGTATCGGCGATCGCCAGTAATGGTTCTCCTACCGCAAATCCCACAACCACCAAAGCCATCATTGTCGTGGTATAAAGCGAGTTAGCTGAGAGTAAGTGTCTTCGCTCCACGACTAAAGGAATTGCTGCTTGTTCGGCTGGAGCAAAGAACTGTGTCAGTGTCGAGATCGCAAACGATAATCCTAAAAGAATTGCAAAGCCTACGGGCAAATTAAAAATTGAATGCCAGTCTTGCGTGAACCACAGCAGAAATGGGACTGACAACACAAAAACGCCCCGTAGCAAGTTTGTCACTACAAGTACAATCTTTTTCGACCATCGATCGACAAATACCCCTGCAACTGAGCCAAATAAGACTGCGGGGATGGTAAAAGCCATCATAATCGCCGAAACCCACCCGCTGATACTTTGATCGCTGGCTTGAAAGCGACTGGAAATGATGGCGATCGTCATCACTAAATAAACTTTATCGGCAAGTTGAGAAAAGACTTGACCGCTCCACAAAGAGAGAAAATTGCGGTTGCGCAAAACGGGCAAAAATCCTTGTGACTCATCTGATGGCGGCTCGTCTCCATACTCTTGAGAACTGCCGTTTGAGCCACTCGACTCCGTGGCGATCGCGCTATCTTGACTTGCTGGCATTTTTGTCATTACGCCATTTCTGACAGTTTCATTTAACTGCTCTATTTTTGGCAGCTTGTCGTCTGCCTCTCCCATAGAAAATTCGCTTTTTTCTTGAGTGTATGTTTTTTCTGGAATATTTGTGCTTTCAGCTACAGAATTATGAGATATTTGCTTTTTACTAGATAGATATTTGGGCGTAGATGGCGTAGACCGCGAATTAGCAGCGTGACCTCCAACTTGACTTCTGAGGGAATTAGCCTGAGAAGCGGATGGCTTGGTATTTCTTGTATCTAAATCAGACGGTTGCATGATCTTCTGTTAAAGGACTCGGCAGGGAAGCAAAATAACTATCGATCAGGGCAGCTGACCGAATGGGGCGACCGAAGTGATACTGTACGTACTGACGCAAAATGCGTTCGATTGACAGCCAGTTATGGCGATCCAGAACGGCGATCGCAGGTAAATTAGCCTGAGACAGTTGTTGCAATAAAGCTAGTTCTGCGGCATTTATCCGCCGATCGAGTACGAGTTTCTCTTGTTTGTGGGCGATCGCCCGATAACCCGTACCCATCGCCTCTGCCACTCTGCCCGTGGGTGGCAAAATATTGGTATTAGTAACATCATCAGATTTTACAGATTTGTTGCGATCGCTGTTTTTGCCTATAGCCGTGGCATTTTCCCAAGCAGACAAATTTACCGTTCCCCCTGCTGAGGTACTAAATCCTACTTGCCAGTTAGGAGTAGAAAAATCTGGAGTCAGGGAATTTGCCGTTAAAGAACAAGCTTGAACTTGAGGCGCAATCCCTGCCAAAGCCAACAGGTGAAACGCTGCATGGCATAAGTGAGCTAAAGTCGAAGATCCCGCAGATTTAGGCAATTGCTCTAGGCGTTTGAGATGCTCGTTGAGCAAGAAAAATAATTCAGTTTGGGGTTGTTCGCTCAAAGCTTGACACATTGCCATTTCTGCCAAATACTGGCTAGCTGCAAGCTTACCTAAATCTTGACTCAGAGCAGGGTATGACTCTAGGGTTTCAGCTTGAGTAATTTTATCGAGCGATCGCCCCTGAGCAATCAACAGTTCGTTGACGACAAACAACCCGCTTCTACCACCAATCTTGGAATTTTGCTTTCTCACCCCAGGCGCAACAGCTCGGATCAAACCAAACTCCTGAGTCAAAATCGTCAGCAACCGATCCGCCTCGCCCAAAGGCATACTCTTTAAATTAATTCCGGTGGCTTTGTAGGTACGACTCATCTAGGAAAGAGTTAGGTGTTAGGAGATAAAGAGACAAGGGAGCAATTCTATTCACTAGCCACCAGTCACTAGTCACTGATAACTGTTCGCTGATAACTGCCTTTTTCCAGGTTATCGCGCTGGCGGAGTAGATCGACGCTGCGAGATGTACCCAATCGCGTCGCCCCTGCCAATATTAGCTCTATTGCCTGGTCTATAGTGCGAATTCCTCCCGATGCCTTAATACCGACTCGTTCCTTAGCAATTTCTTTGAGCAAGCGCACATCCGCCACTGTTGCACCCCCATTCCATCCCGTACTTGTTTTGAGAAACGCTGCTCCCGCATCCATACATATATCTGCGGCAAGTCGTTTTTCTGCCTCTGTCAGAAGGGTGGTTTCTAAAATAACTTTGACTGTTTGCCCCGTTTCTTCGCAAATTTCGGCTATTTCTCGGTGCAGTGCTTCTGTTTTCTCAGCTTTAAGCCAGCCCAAATTGATGACGACATCTAATTCAGTTGCCCCGCTGTCGGCTGCTTCTTGCGCTTCGTATAACTTCACGGCTGCTGTCGTGGCTCCGGTAGGAAAGCCAATCACCGTACAGACTTTCGGTTTTTTGCCGTGGAGTAGTTCTGCTGCTTGCCGCACGTAGACGGGATTGATACATACTGCGGCAAATCCAAATCTGTCTGCTTCCATACACCACTGTTCCACCTGGGCGGGCGTTGCCGTCGGGATCAGCAAGGTATGGTCGATTAATGGGGCAATGTCAATCTCGCGGTAGTCTGCTGCTGCCACCATCACGTATGCTCTCAGTCACCTCTGTTTTAAGTTTTATCAGAATTCCGAGACAATATTTAAAGTTTTTTTAATTTAAAGTTTTTGACTGGCGCGATCGCGCATAACTCTTGGCTAGCGCGAAACAAATAGCCTACCAATTCCAGTCAACAATACCGAAAACAACACTCATTCTCTTCGCTTCTGTCTTAACCTTGGCGCGATCGCATTTGCCGCTACACCGTAAATTCGCGCTGCTTGAGTCATATTGAGTTGCAGTAGGCGATCGCATCCCAGTTGTTGTGTTTCTTTTGGTTTAACTGGAACTATTCCTAAAACGCGGAGAATTTCTCTAGCAATTGCTTGAGCTAAAAGCGGTGGAACAGAATTTCCCACTTGGCGAAAACCATGCCATTTCGTCTGATGAAATCGAAACCAGTCGGGATAGGAATGCAATCGGGCAGCTTCTCTAACAGTAATACATCTGGGCTTGTAGGGATGAATCGGGCGGGGTGACGTAAAAGCACCCAAATTACTCGCCGTCCCAGCTCTTAAAGTATTGCAAATACCTTCAGGTGCAAGTTTATAAAAGTGACTGATTGGCTCTACTTCCCCCCAATTGGTAGTAGCAAATCTAGCAATAGAATTGTCACCGTGTCGAGTTCTCAAACTAGAAGTTAATAAGCGCAGATCGAAGTGGCGATCGCCAGCATAGTTATCATTGTTAGCAAAAATACTACGCATTTTACTACTATAATAACTGGGTTTACCGTACTCAACGATCGTCCAATCTTGCTGAAATAATTCCGGATACATTTCTACTACTGGAAGGTCGCACAGGGCATCCCAAATTGTGGGAGTTGGTTTTAAATGAGGTAAATTTAAAATATATTTTGACTTGCGAGAGAGCGAGGGTTTCGTTATCGGTTGAGGATATTCAGGCAGAGGTAAACCGTAACGACAGCCAAGCAGAAATAATCTGGCTCGATCTTGAGGTACACCATAGTTTGCCGCATTTAAAACTCGATAATCTGTTTTAACTTCGTATCCACCAGCGCCAAAAGCTGCAATTAATTCTGAGAGAAATTGGCGATGATTGCCAATAGTTAATCCTGGCACGTTTTCAAATACGAAATATTTTGGTTTTAGCTCTAGTACCAATCGCAAAAAGTGATGTACCAATGCATTACGCGGATCGTCCAAAGCGCGTTTGCCGATTAACGAAAATCCCTGACAGGGTGAACCGCCAAAGACGACATCAATATCGCGATCGCCTATTGCCGAACAACTTCTAACTTCCGTACTTGTAGTCTCGGTGACACTCTGACATAAAACCTTGCAAAACGGAAAATTAAACTGATGGGTTGCACAATGGATCGGATCGATTTCCACAGCTGCCAGGACATCAAAACCTGCTTGTTCAAAACCAAGCGTCATCCCACCAACACCTGCAAACAAATCTACACCGATAGGTCGTCCGCTATCCATTTCCATTGTTCAAACACACCACGTTCAAACACACCACGTTCAAACACACCACAGTTTGAAGTCAATTATCGCCCGTGGCTTGTCTTTTTTTCCTATTCATCTTTACCAATAACTGTTAACTGTTCACCGATCGCCGATCGCTGATAACTGCTTTTGTCGCCGCAGGCTAGAGATTGTCGCCACAACATGTTCTGCTACGCGATCGATCTCCTCTATCGTATTAAACCGCCCAATCCCAAATCGAATTGAGGCATAAGCTAGCTGTTCCGAGCGCCCCAAGGCGAGTAAAACGTGAGACGGGGCTGTTTTGGTAGAAGAACAAGCCGCGCCAGAAGACACCGCTACAACAGGCTGTAACCCCAAGTGTAGGGCAGTGCCGTCGACTCCTTCGACGCTAATGTTTAAATTACCAGGCAACCTTTGGCTGGGATGTCCGTTTAAATACACCCCGTCTAATTGGCTTAACTTTTGCCACAGCCGATCGCGTAGTTGCATTTGGCGCTTTGCCTCTGTCTCCCGTTCTGCCAAAGCGATCGCGACTGCTTGACCAAAACCAACAATCTGCGGCGTATACAAAGTCCCAGAACGCATTCCCCGTTCTTGTCCGCCGCCGTGTAGCTGTGGTGCTAGTTGGACTCTAGGATTGCGCCGTCGCACGTACAAAGCACCAATACCTTTTGGTCCATAAACTTTGTGCGCCGTCAGCGACATTAAATCGATCTGCATCGCCTGCACGTCGAGGGGAATTTTGCCGATCGCCTGTGCCGCATCAGTATGAAATAAAACTTGGCGATCGCGACACATTTTCCCAATCTCTGCCAACGGTTGCAATACACCAATTTCATTGTTTGCTGCCATCACCGAGATTAAAATCGTATCGGGACGAAAAGCCTGTTCTAATTTCTCTAGATCGATCAACCCATCTATTTGCACGGGTAAAAACGTCACCTCAAAACCGAGCGATCGCAAATATTCGCTAGGGTCGATAACAGCATTATGCTCTGTTGCTAGCGTAATAATGTGCCGTCCTTTCTGAAAATAAGCCTCAGCCACCCCTTTAATGGCTAAATTATTTGCTTCCGTCGCTCCACTCGTAAAGACAATTTCTTCTGGCGTAGCCGCGATCGCCTCTGCCAAGATTTCCCTTGCTTGTCTCACCGCCGCCTCTGCTTCCCAGCCGTAAGCGTGGCTGTTACTCGACGGATTACCAAAATGCTCCCGAAAATATGGCAACATCGCCTGCAAAACTCTTTCATCTAGCGGCGTAGTCGAGTGGCAATCTAAGTAAATTGGGCGAGACATGGCAATAGTGGTAATTGGTAATTGGTAATTGGTAGTTGGTAGTTAGCGAAGTCTCCCTTGTCCCCCTTGTCCCCCTTGTCCCCCTTGTCCCCCTTGTCCCCCTTGTCCCCCTTGTCCCCCTTGTCCCCCTTGTCTCCCCCCTCTCCCTTGTCCCCCTTGTCTCCCTTGTCCCCCTTGTCCCTTATTCTTACCTAGCCTCTAGCCTCTAGTTATCACTTTCTGTGACGCGCCAGCTAAGTTTGAGGTTGATCCAGAAGTTCCAGAACGTGACGATCGCGATCGCGAGAAGATTGGCGACTTGATAGTGAACGTGCAAAGTGTTGTAGAGGACATTCAGCAGCAGGATATTCAATACTAAACCCATCAAGCAGACGATATTAAATTTCAACAACCGCTTGATCCGCTTGCGCCAACCGCGTTGCTGTCGGGACATATCGCTGAACGTCCAAGCATCGTTCCAGAAAAAGTTATTGATAATAGCAGCTTCTGCGGCGATCGCTTTACTCCGCGTCAACCCCCACCCCAATCCACTCTGATCGTGGAGGAGATATAAAACTGCCATATCGACAAATACCCCGCTAAAACCAACCGCACCGAAGCGGATAAATCTGCCAATCGGGAAATTAATTTTTTGTCGGATTCTACCGATCCGTCCTCGCGAAACTCGCAGTCCGATCAAGTGCTTGATGTAGTCTACATACTGCTTCCACGTAACTTTGCTTTCGCCTTCGCGCCGTTCTTGAAAAACGTAACCAACTTCGGCAATTTCTTTAATGTCTCCCCGTCCCAAAACTTCAATCAAAATTTTGTAGCCCACAGGACTGAGAGCTGCTCCGGCGATCGCTTGTCGCTGTACCATAAAATAACCGCTCATGGGGTCAGACACGCGCCCCACGACTTGCGGTAAGATTACCAAACCTAATAGTTGTGCGCCTCTTGACAAAAAGCGACGTACCGCACTCCAGCTACTCACTCCCCCACCTTCAATGTGGCGACTAGCTACAGCTAAATCTGCACCGTCATTCATTGCAGCTAAGAGTTTCAATAAAACTTGCGGTGGGTGTTGTAGGTCACCATCAATTACGCCTAAAATCTCTCCATTGGCTGCTTGCCAACCGCGCACTACAGCTGTTGAAAGTCCCTTTTCCGTAGTCCGTCGCATCACCCGCAATTGGGGGTACTCTACCATTAAGCGCTGAGCAATTTCCCACGTCCGATCCGGGCTATCATCGTCAACGACGATTAATTCATAATCTTCTGGCAAAACTGGATCGAGCAAATTCGTGAGAATGCTGACGATCGCGCGAATGTTTTTTCCTTCGTTATATGTTGGTATTATCAGAGAAAAGCGTACCGAATAGCTTTTTTGTCCTCTATTTGTCTGAAAGTCTCTATCTGAGGTAGCGGCTGGCGCAGTTTCAGGTATGAGTAGAGAGCCTGTAGGAACTGGTAATAGAAAGCTTTGTTGTCCGAGTGCCATAAATCTTTTTGGGTGTATTTTATTACTTTGTTCCGATAAAACCTAGACAATCATTGTCAGCGCCGCCATGCTATTTCTCTGCTTCTTCCTGGGTGAATTATATCTAATCGCGATTCAGAAGTTTTTCTCGCTACTCTTGCTTCAAAGCTAAATATTATGTCCTCAAGCACCTAATAGTTTTTGATAGACATCAACGAGTTGTCCGTTAAGTCGATGGATATTGTAGTATTGTTCCACACAGGCTCGACCTGCTACCCCCATTTCTTGCCAAATTTCGGGATTTTCTAGTAGATAACTCAATTTTTCAGCTAAAGCATCCGCATCTCGCTCTGGGACTAAAAATCCCGATCTACCATGTTCGACGAGTTCGGGAATGCCGCTATGCATGGTACTCAAAATTGGCATTCCACAAGCCATTGCTTCCATTAAAGAGACTGGAATACCTTCTCGATCGCCATTTCTACTAGTAACGCTGGGAGCCATATAAATGTGAGCTTGAGCGAGAAGTTCGGTAATTTCTTGCTGTTGTTTCCAACCTAATAGTTTCACTTTATTGGTTACTTTAAGTTCTTGAATTAGACTCTGTAGCTCTTCTTTTAAACAGCCGTCTCCTACTATTTGATATTCTATTTGGGGAAAATCTTTTGCTAGTTTTGCTACAGCACGAATTCCATATTCTACGCCTTTTTTTTCGACGAGACGCGCAATAGTAATTACCCGCACTACGCGATCGCTGTATTGACGTGGTTGAAAGGTAAATTGATGACAATCAATTCCCATATGGTGAACGACAATTTTCTTTTCGTCGCCACCTAACTCCATGAGTTTTTGCTGCCACAACTTGCTAATTGGCATTAATAAATCTGCTGTTGATAGCAAGCGATCGTAAACGCGATCGCCGACTTGCTGAAGATAAAGAGTGATATCAAATCCGTGAAATACGGTAATCAATCGTCCTTGAATTGCCCCGATTTCTTTTAATACAGCTGCTTTAACACCATTCATTCCAAAATGACAGTGAATGATATCATACGATCTACTACGTTTTAGCCAAGGAGTTAACTCGTAAATTAGCGTGAGTCGGCTAACTTTTCTGACAGATTCAGAATAGAGCAATCGCGCGATCGCCTGAGGTGCTTTGTGAAAATTAGTTGCGATTAACCCCAATCCTTTCAGCCATTGTTGCCAGCGATTATCGGGCATTTTAGCAGCATAAAAAGTCCGCGATCGCAAGTCATATTTTTCCACATCTGGATGCACTTTTGAATCTTGCGATCGCGGCTGAACGGCATAAATATCTACCTCATGTCCTAGATCGATTAAACCTGAAATTTGATTCAGGATAAAGGTTTCAGACAAAGCTGGAAATTCCTGCACGACAAAGGCTATTTTCATCTAAAACCAAGTAGAAACAACTCTATTATCTAAGCGCGATCGCCCTCAACTAACTTTTGTACCCGTTGGCGCTTCCACCATCTTGTAGCCCGAACAATTCCAGGTAGATTTGTGAGGGCAACTAAGCCACGATAAGATAAATTTTGCCGCAGAGAACTGAACCCTTTAATTGGTAAATAATCTTGTTGAGCAATCCTCCCTATTTCTGCCGCTCCTCGTTCGATAACCGCGTGGATATAATCGTTTGTATTCCATACAGAAATTGTACTCCAATAGGTCAGCGTTCCTTCAACGGCTTTTCCGACTTCGACCAAATCTTCTAGCGTGACAACTTCATCAACGACTTGTAAACCTTCTCCCGATGCGTAGAGTGCGGCTTGCTTTCCTGGACTAGGAATCGTAAACAAAATTTTGCCTTGAGGACTCAGCAAAGCGTTGAATTTACGATGTAAATCTCCCCTTGCTGCTAGAGGAATATGTTCGTAAACATCAGGTAAAACAATCGCATCCCAATTTCCTTCAATTGCTTCCGTCACCACGTTAACTTGGCGATATTCAATGCGAGGATGACTAAATAAACTCCGAGCCAAACGAAGATTTTCCGAACTAATATCTACTGCTAGAATTTGAGCTTTTTTTGCTATCCATTTAGCAATAAAATGAGTCCCCTGTCCCGAACCACAACCAATAACTAATATTCTTGCCGTATCGGGATGAATTGCCTTTGTAAAAAACTCTAGCTGGCGATCGATCCGTTCGTTACCGTAAACGTAGTCCCGAATAAAAGTTGGAGAAAAATTGTTGTAGAAAGTTTCAACTGGACTAACCACCATAGATTTGAATTTCTCCTTTTTTTGCTGAAAATAATACAGTAAAATTCTTCACTAGAAAAGCTACAGTTAAGAGAAAACCTTTTCCTCTCCTCTAGATTTTTTGGCAAGGATAATATACACTGCTGCATCGTTAGATAACCGTTCGGGATGGCGCGATTCAATCCAAGCGATCGCCCGTTGAAGCAACCAAATGTAGAATTTGCGCAAACGACCCGGTATTTTCTCTTCTGTAGCATCTTGCCAAAGTTGCAATCCAGCAGATGCCATCCCAAACACACTTTGCACCGATACAATCTCAAACCCAGCTTGCACGATTTCCCGTTGCAAACCAGCAGCCGTCCAGCGCCAGTAATCGCAAGGATCGGGGTGATATCGCCAAATTCCGTGAGTTGAAAGCACCAAAGCGCTACCTGGCTTGAGAACTCGATAAGCTTCCTTCAAATAGACTTGAGGCTGTTCTACATGTTCCAAAACCTGAGAAGAGAGGACGCAATCAATACTTGCATCGGCAATTGGTAGCTGTCCTTGGCAACCAACCGCAATTTCGGCGCGATCGTTACCTGGAAAGTCAGCCCCAATGTAGCGAGCGAATTTTTGTTTAAATAAAGATTCGTAAGGCTTGTTACCACAACCGTAATCGAGTAACTTTTCTCCCGGTACGAGCAACTCAGATTCAACTAGATACTGCAATTTTTCTAGCAGCAATTTGAGAATTGCATAGCGGGAGTGAAAGCGGTTGGGACGCACGCGATCGCCCCGTTCTTGAACTTTGTAAGTATACCGAGAAGGTGTCGCTACTTTCATCGTCGTTGTTTAAATTCTCGCAGGAAGGACAGATAAAAAGATTTCTTGCCAAACAAATAAAACACGATCGCGACGTACAATCCTGCCATCACTAACGTGCAAGCAATCGCGATGCCCCACACTGGTAAAATCGGATTGAGTGCAAATTTAATTCCTATTGTGGCAAGCCCCGCGATCAGAGCAGCAACAAGCGATTGGGCGATCGCCGAGAACAAATCGCTCGTCGTAATTTCTAGACCGCGAGTCGCATAATACATACAAGGATAGACTTGTAAAAGCATCGCTACGGCATAGCATAAAGCAACTCCCCGCGCTCCATAAGGCAGACCGATAAAGAACGATACCACTGTCAAACTAGAAGCAAACACGCCCCATTTCAACATCCGGTCTGTTTTGCCTGTGGCAATGTACAACCAACCAGCCGTATTGCAAAGCGGTTGAAATATGGCGGCGACACCGAGAAACCGAAACAGAAAACTAGCTTCTCGCCATTGAGAACCGAGAATTAGCGTCACGACTTCTTCAGAGATCGCGATCGAAAGGATAACTAAAGGTAACGTGAGAAACGTAACCAGCGAGACTGCTTTAAGGTAGTAGTTGCGAAATTGCTGCGGGTCTGCCTGTAATCGACTTAGGCTTGGGATTGCCACCGCAGTAATTGGCGCGTTAATTTGTTGCAATGGTAAGAGTAACAAGCCATAAGCTTTGGCATACAGCCCTAATTGTCCCGCACCCCAAGACCGACCGATTAAGATGTTATCTAGGTTGCGGGCGAAGTAATTAATCACGTTAAAGCCCGTGAGATGGCTGCCAAAAGTCAATAATTCGCGAATATTAGCGTGTCGTTTCGGTAAACTCGGTCGCCAGCTACACAGCAACCACGCACCTCCCATTTGACCGATCGCGATCGCGATTTGCATGACCACCAATGCCCAATATCCCGCACCATACCAAGCTAAAACTAGAGCGCTGACGACTCCAAAACCCATAGCAACAATATCAATTGCTGCCAAAGCCGTAAATCGCATCTGGCGGTTGAGCAAAGCTTGATGCTGGACTGTTAAGCCTCCGAACAAAAAACCAATTGCCGAAACGATGGTAATTAAGGTTAAACGCGGTTCGTTGTAAAATACGGCGACAACAGGAGCGATCGCGCAAGTTACGAGAGTTAATAACAGGCTAACAAAAATATTTACCCAAAACAGGTTGCTAATCTGGCGGTGGTTAATTTCTGCCTTTTGGATGGTTGCCATCGACAACCCCATATCTTTAAATAAGGCGACAAAACCCGTTACGGCAGTCACCATCCCGACTAAACCGTAATCCTGCGGCGCTAGCAGGCGGGCTAAAATGACTGTAGAACCCATTTGCAAGGTAAACTTGCAAGCTTGAGCTACCAGCGTCACTGCTCCGCCGCGTATAGAACGCTTTTTGAGATCGGCATTGAGATGATCGGTACGAAAGTGTCTGTCGCGATCGCTCTGTTTGGAGCTGGTTTTTAAAGACTCTGGCAAAGGCTCTGGCAAGGCTGCACCTGGATAAATTAACGGGATCGATCTGGCGATCGTGGCATTAGTGACTCTGACTTCTGAGCATCATAATCAAAAGTTTGAATTCGGGCAATTGTATCCTAGAGTTGTCTTTTCAGCAATAATTCCCTGACGAATAACTGCGATCGCGCTATTTTGATTTTTTCCATCTCGCACGATAACGTGTTTTTTTGCACCAGGTAAACTTACGCCGAACTCTGTACTTACTCTAAATCTTCCGTAGGTCTGGAATCGGTTCCTGTCACACCAGCAGCAATACATTTTAGTTCAAAGCATTGAGCCTCGGAGATCCCCCCAACCCCCCTTAACAAAGGGGACTATGATTCCCCCCCTTTTTAAGGGAGGGGGGATCGTCTTATCTAAACTGTATTGACACCAGCACGACTAGCGAATTAAGCCTAGTCACAAAAATACTCCGAAAGTTATATTTGTGCGAGCAAAACGCACGATCTACAAATAAATGCAACAATCCATACTCTGCTATACGAAATTACCCGCTTGCTTTGTGGTTACATTTTTAGAGACAGTTATGACAGATTGTCAAACTCAAAAGAATTTAGCTAAAATAATATTACGTATGCGAAATATCCCCGACATGCCTTCTACTTCTACCGAACGAAAAATTGCCGAGCCATTGCGAGAAATTTTAGCGCCGTATAGCGTTGGCTACCGGATTAAGCTGTTAGGTCAGTTGGGGAGCCGCAGATTTCAAGAACGCCTCGAACCCTTTGGTCTGACACCCTTTCACTGGGTCGTGTTGTGCTGTTTGTGGGAGGAAGATGGCTTAGCCACTTGTAGTATTGGGGAGAAATTGCAGCAGGTAGGAGGAACTTTAACGGGAGTCCTCGATCGCATGGAAGAACGAGGACTGATCCGCAGAGAACGCGACCCTCGCGATCGCCGCATTTGGCGGATCTGGCTGACGGGTGCTGGTCGAGAACTAGAAAATATACTACCTCCAATCGCTTTAGATCTGAGGGAGCAAGCCATGCAAGGCTTTTCTCTGGAAGAACGCCAACTATTTTCCAGGTTAATTGACCAAGCGATCGCCAATCTTTCCTAAAAACTCACAACTCCACTGTTACTCGTACACAGCGATCGCTGGAAGCAGAGAAATTGTTAGTATCAACATACTCCAATCCTATGTTTCAACAATAGTTCTCTGGATGGTGTTCCGAGGCAACAAAGTATTTATTTAATAAATAAGTGCTTTCCTGAATCTAGATAAAAAATGAATAGAATTGCAAATATTGCGGTCGTACCTGCTTTAAGATCGAGAAACTACCGTTTATTTTTCTTTGGACAAGGGGTTTCATTAATTGGTACGTGGATGACGCAAACGGCAACAATTTGGCTTGTGTACAAACTCACAAATTCAGCGCTGATGTTAGGCATTGTGGGATTTTCAAGTCAAATTCCCAGCTTCTTTTTAGCCGTTTGGGGTGGAGTTTTAGTAGACCGATTCAATACACATAAAATTTTAGTTATTGCTCAAATATTAGCCATGATCCAGTCTCTAGTGCTAGCAGTATTAGCGCTATCAGGCACGATCCATATTTGGCATTTTATTATTTTGAGTTTATTTCAAGGCGTGATTAATGCTGTAGATGCTCCGGCTAGACAAGCATTTGTGCCAGAAATGGTCGAGAAGAGAGACGATTTAGCCAGTGCGATCGCGTTGAATTCTTCTCTAGTTAATGGCGGACGGTTAGTCGGACCTGCGATCGCGGGAATTTTGATTGCTAGAATTGGCGCTGCTTACTGTTTTTTAATTGATGGTGTAAGCTATATTGCTGTCATTGCGGCTTTAATAGCAATGCGCTTAAAACCAAAGAAAATAGTCGTTACAACCGCCAATCCATTGCAAAGATTACAAGAAGGATTTGTTTACGCCTACAACTTTTCTCCAATCCGCTCGACCTTGCTATTACTAGCTTTATTTAGTTTAATGGCAATGCCTTATGTTACCTTAGTTCCCATATTTGCTACCAAAATTCTAGGTGGAGACGCGCGCAGTTTAGGCTTATTAATGGCAGCCTCGGGAGTGGGAGCAATTGGCGGAGGAATTTATTTAAGCACTCGCAAAACAGTTGTCGGTTTGGGCAAAATCATTGCTTTAGCTCCGGCACTTTGCGGCACGGGAATTATCTTTTTTTCCCTATCAAGAATGCTATGGTTATCCACCCTTATGTCCGCGTTAATTGGACTTGGTTCTATTCTGACTATTTCCTCCAGTAACACTGTAATTCAAACTATTGTTGAAGATGATAAACGCGGACGAGTCATGAGTTTATTTACCATGTCCTTTTTAGGAATGGTTCCATTTGGTAACTTATTTGCTGGATTTTCTGCCGATCGTATTGGTGCTACCAATACTTTACTTATTGGTGGAAGTTTTTGTATTATCGGCTCGCTATTATTTGCCAGACAGTTACCTAAACTCAGACAAGCAGCCCGTCCAGTTTTGCAACAAAGAGGTATATTATCCCAGACAAACACGTAGAGACGCTCGCGGGAACGTCTCTATTTCAAACTATGAATTTACGTCCTTTGCCATGTCCATGTAATCAGCCGGATTTCCGGTTGACTTGGAGTCTTTGTTGATTTCCTGCGAAGGAGAATTCACATCCTTTGCCATATCCATGTAGTCAGCAGGATCTCCCGTTGGCTTGGCTACTGTTTGCTGTTCGTCTGACTCGGAAACTTGAAATTCAGGTTGAGTCACCTTTTCAGCTGCCATCGCACCTTCACCCTGACGATCGATTTCGCTGACGCTGTATTGCTGGGCAGCGGCATAATCTGCATCAAAATCTACTGTAGGTGCTTTTTCGACTCCAGTAGCTATATTCTCAGCTGCTAGCTGAGCATCTTGTGTAGGAGTTTCATTAGGGTTCGATTTAATTTCTTCTGGCATGGGTCACTCCTATTGAAATTATTTTATGTTGTAAGGCAATCCTATCAATGCGATCGCCTACTCTCATAACCCCACTAAGATAGATTTTTCTCTCATCCTTCTCTTACTAATGTCTCTGCTGTCTCTGCTACTAAAGATATAAATTCCCACTAATTAAAACTATCTCTCTCGGAGGGCGAATTGCGTCCCCCAACTCTGATAACCCTAAGCTTGAGAGTTTAAATTAACTGGGATATCAGCAATGACATCAAGCTTCAATCCAGATCGGTCTCAAGCGCTTTCTGCCGAGACTCAAAACATCATAAAAGCTTTTGATGCCTTAGACACCGACGCTAAGTTGGCTTGGTTTTATTTGGTTTACAAAAAGATGGGAGATTCAATCACTCCAGCTGCACCAACTGCTGCCGAACCTGAACTAGCACCAAGACTACTAGGAGACTTTTACGAATTGTCAGACGACGAGCAGCTTGCAATTATGCGGCAAATTGTCAACAAAGAAAATACAGACTATTCTCACGCCTACGGTGCGTTGAAAGAAAATAATCAATTGATGGTTTGGTATGCTTGGGCTCAAGCTATGGGCGATACTGTTGTCGGAATGCCTTCAAGCTATCAAGCATCTGAACCAATTAAAAATTTACTTTCCCAAACTGAAGGACTTGAATTTGAAGATCAGATTTCTATCTTCCGCACAATTTCAAGTAATATGGGTTACACAGATATTAAGCCTATAGAAACACAAGCTCAAACAGGCAAAACTTCTAGTCTTTAAGTTGTCATTTGTCATTTGTCCTTCGTCATTTGTTGTTGGTAAGACGTTTCTTATTTACGACTGTTCCTCCCTTTTTTAAGGGGAGCTAGGGGGAATCTTTTGATGAGTAGCACATGTTCCTCCCTTTTTTAAGGGGGGCTAGGAGAGATCTTTTGGTGAGTGGCACATGTTCCCCCCTTTTTAAGGGGGGCTAGGGGAGATCTTTTGGTGAGTAGCACATGTTCCCCCCTTTTTAAGGGGGGCTAGGGGGGATCTTTTGATGAGTAGCACATGTTCCTCCCCTTTTTAAGGGGGGCTAGGGGGGATCTTTTGATGAGTAGCACAGTTTTTCGATCCCCCAACCCCCTTAAAAAGGGGGCTAAAAAAAAGCACACATGGAGCTATTAGCAAATTTGACGTAGCAAAAACAATTGGCAATTTGCATTTGTGCAATTGCGATCGCCACCCGCTAATGCGGGTTTTTTTCATGCAACAAAGTTCAATAAATTCCTCAAGATTGTCTACTAAGAAGCTGCAACTTGACCGATATCATCGGGAGTCAGGTGCGAGTGGATGACTTGACCGTCGCGAAACCAAACAATTCGGTGAGTTTGCTTTGCTACCTCTGGTTCGTGCGTCACCATAATAATTGTGATCCCACTAGCATTGAGTTCACCAAATATCTGCAAGACTTCTTGAGTCGTGCGCGAGTCGAGAGCGCCAGTCGGTTCGTCTGCTAGGAGCAAAACTGGTTGATTCACAATCGCCCTAGCAATTGCTACCCTTTGTTGTTGTCCGCCAGAAAGTTGATTGGGCTTATTGTGAAGGCGATTTTCCAAACCAACACGCTTGAGTGCAACCGTAGCGCGATCGCGACGTTCGGCTGGTTTGATCCCAGCGTAAACCATCGGTAGCATCACATTTTCTAAAGCGCTGAGTTGGGGCAAAAGGTGAAACTGTTGGAAGACAAAGCCAATTTTGAGATTGCGAATATGTGCTAAGTCAGCATCATCTAACTGAGCAACATCCAAATTATCTAAATAGTAGTGTCCGCTGGTTGGGCGATCGAGACAACCAATCATATTCATAGCTGTAGACTTACCAGAACCAGACGCACCCATAATCGAACAATATTCGCCTTGTTCCACAATTAAATTGACATCTACTAGCGCCCGCACCTCTGTTTCTCCAAAACCATAAATCTTAGAGATATTTTCCAAGCGGACGATAACTGGTTTAGTAATACTTTTTAGATTAGTCATTTTTCAGTTAACAGTGGCTAGTGGCTAGTGGCTAGAACTACTCCTTTGTCTCCCTGGTCTCCCTTGTCCTCCTTGTCCCAAATCTTAACTATTTTTCAGGGCGATAATCGGGTCGAGTTGAGCGGCGCGACGGGCGGGAACTACGCCAAAGATTAATCCAACACCACCAGAAATCCCTACAGCTAGGGCGATCGCGGCAATGGGAACGCTGGGTTGGAGAGGGGTTAATACACCAACGATCGCCACACCACTGATGCCGATCGCCGTACCGATTAAACCACCCGATACAGAGAGAATAATTGATTCGACTAAAAATTGTGCCAAAATTGCTTGGGGAGTGGCTCCAATTGCTTTGCGCAAGCCAATTTCTGGCGTGCGTTCGGTGACTGACACCAGCATGATATTCATGATGCCTACGCCGCCAACAAACAGCGATACACCTGCGATCGCTCCCAGCATCAGCGATAGCACTCCTGTCACCTGCGAGACTAATTCTTGAAAAGATTTGTTGGCAACCACTACAAAGTCTTTTCTACCGTGCAATCGCGTTAGTAAGTTAGTAATTTGAAAAGCTGCAACTCGCACGTTGTGTTTATCTTTTGCCGCAACTTGAATGTGGCTGATTGGTGTTCCAAACGCCGATCTTCTGCCATCAATTTGAGTTGCCATTGTCGTAATGGGAATGTAGGCAACATTATCTTCATTTTCTCCGGCAAAAGAACCCTTAGCTGTCATGACTGCAATCACCTGAAAGCTAGTGTTTTTGATTTGGATATCTTTGCCAATTGGGTTTTCGCGATCGAATAGTTTTTCTGCTAATTCTGCACCCAGAACGACCACGGGAGAACTTTGACGCATTAAAGAAGCATCAAAGAACCGACCGCGATCGACCATGAGATTTCTAATCTCTCGTAGTGCTGGTGTTGTTCCTTTGACTTGGGTATAAGTTTGATTGTTACGGTAAGAAATTAATAAGTTATTTTCAATGACTGGAGCCGCTGACTTAACCGCTGATGCTTGTTTTTTCACTGCTTCTGCATCCGATAGCACTAGCCCTCGTTGTTCGGAAATAAATCCTTCCGAATCGTCGCGACTAGAAAAAACCAACAGTCGATTTGGTCCGAAAGAATCGAGTTTGTTAAGAGTGTAGTTCTGCGCTCCCTGCCCTATACCTACCATTGCAATCACAGAAGCATTACCGATGACAATTCCTAACATAGTTAAGCTACTCCGAAGCTTATCAGCCGTCAGAGTAGCAACTGCCATTTTGATACATTCAATGGGATTCATGAAGAATTGGTAATTGGTAATTGGTAATTGGTAATTGGTAATTGGTAGTAGGGTGGACAACGCCCACCACAGCTTACTCCTAGCTCCTAGACTCTTCATCCACGCCAGGAATGGCTTGACCGGGGGGAGGGGTAATCAGGACGCGATCGCCTCGATTCACGCCTTCGAGAACTTGAGCGTGAGTGCTGCTACTCGCGCCTAGAGCAACTTCGCGAAATCGGATGTGTCCTTCTCGATCTGGCATAAATACCCCTGTTTGACCGTTTTTCTTGGTGACAACTGCTGTCAGGGGTACGACAACTGCATCCTTAATTTTGTCGCTGAGGAAGGTGAGTTTGATATTCATGCCTGATTTGAGCTGGTTTTGCCCTGTTTGCAGGCTCACTTTGACGCGAAAGGAGGTGACATTATCTTCCCTAATTGCTCTGGGTGCGATTGTGCGGACGCGACCTTTAAAGGTTTTATTGTAGGCATCGGAACGGATTTCTACTGGCTGATTGGGGGTAATCCGCGCAATGCTGGATTCTGGGATTTTGGCTTCTACTTCTAAACCGCTGGAGAGTTCGGCGATCGATGCGGAAGTAGCGCCATCCGAGGAAGAAGCGGATGTTGTGGGAGTCACAAAGTCGCCTTGTTGAGCGTAGCGGCGCGTGATCGTGCCTGCAAAAGGTGCGCGGACTAAAGTGTTTGATAGTTGAGTTTGGTAGTACTTCAGTTGGGCTTCGGCTTGAGCGACTTCGGCTTCAGCTTGGGTAATTTCTTCGCTACGATACCCCTTCATTCGCAGTGTCAGCTCGTGTTTGGCAACTGCTAAACTCGCGATCGCCCGGTCGAGGTTTTCTCTGGCTGTACGTTCTTCTGTCAAAGCTTGGTCTAAATCGTCGCGAGAAATTGCTCCTTCTTTCGCTGGTCTGAGTTTGCGCTGCACTTGTTCCCGACGTAGCGTTAACTGCGATTTCGCTTCTCGGACTTGGGCTTCGTTTTCTGCTAATTCAGCTTTAGCCTGCTCGATTTCTTCGGGACGATTGCCAGTCTGCTTTTTCGCTAGTTCTGCCTTAGCTTTTGCTAAGCCTGCTTGATATTGTTTAACTTGTGCCTGAAATTCTTCGTTGTCCATCCGGGCGATGAGCGTACCCTTTTTCACCTGAGAGCCTTCATCGACATACAATTGCTCAATTCGCCCTGCATCTTTAGGACTGAGATTAATTTTTCTGACTGCCTGAACTATACCATTGGCTTTGATTTGAACTTTTAAGTCTTGAGATTCGACCATTACTGTTTGGAGATTGGCTAGGTCGATTTCAGGGGTTTGGGTACGGGCGATCGCAAAAGTAACGGCAGCACTGCCCAGCAATCCCAATGTGATGAATCCTGCCAGCCACGACTTACGGCGCTTAGCTTTTCCGAATGGTAAGGATACGGCTTTATTTGGCGCTTCAGGGTTAATCATAGATAAATAGTTTAGGTTTATGGTCTATGAATTTAGTTTTTATATCCAGTAAATATTCAGTTTTCTATTGTCTGCTTGCAGCACGTAACCGCATGACAAAATAAAAGGCTACGGGCAAGCGTATCAGATTTACAGAATTAGCACGACAACTTTTGCCAAGGGTTGGTACGTACTCCCAAACTTTAGCAGTTGGGCGATCGCAGCCATCAGTGACAGACACGCCTCTACCTTACCTCAAGCTTCAAGTTCTATCTACTCCTTGAGGAGAAAGTTCGCTCTCACAAAACAACGTGTATTTAATACCAAACTGATTCCGATCGCGTGGCGATCGCGCCTTTTCACTTGGTGTTATTCGCTATGTTATTCGCTCTCAACAGCCTGTTTCACCTCGCTACAGTCATCTTTACTATTGACTACAGCCATAATTCCAGGGATTTGTCAGAGGCAGCATCAAGCTGTCGTTTATTTTAGAAAATTTTAATCAACGCTCAAATTTTTTATTATTTTTTGCGATCGAACTTCAACAAAACTACAGCCAATCTCACAATTATTAACATGACAACCCGATTTGAGTCGGGAAATATTCGTTGGGTTGTCATTGGTCATTGGTCATTGGTCATTTATTATTGGTGGTACATTAATAACCGCTCGATCGAGTTGCTGTGTCTTGGCTAATCTAGATCGCTAACCTATCGGACACCAACGACGGAGCGAGCAGAAAAAGTGTTCCCAACGAAAACCACTCCCTTATCCCCCTTGTCCCCCTTGTCCCCCTTGTCCCCCTTGTCCCCCTTGTCCCCCTTGTCCCCCTTGTCCCCCTTGTCCCCCTTGTCCCCCTTGTCCCCCTTGTCTCCCTTGTCCCAATTTTGAATTTTAAACCTTCGCCTCCCCAATCAAGCGCTCCTCAAAGCAACAATCGGATCGAGTTGGGCAGCGCGACGGGCAGGAACGACACCAAAGACAACGCCAATACCCCCGGAGATACTGACAGCTAATGCAATTGCCACAGGTGAAATACCCGCTTGAAAGGGAGTAAACGCACTAATTAGTAAGATACCACCTACACCCAAGGCAGTTCCCACAATGCCACCAGCTGCCGACAACATGACAGCCTCAATCAGAAATTGAATCAAAACGTCGTGCTGGGTAGCGCCCAAAGCTTTACGCAAACCGATTTCTTGCGTGCGTTCGGTAACGGAAACGAGCATGATATTCATGACCCCGATGCCACCCACGAGTAGAGAAATACCTGCGATCGCTGCTAGCATGACCGTTAAAGCACTCGTGACAGTTCCCGCAATTTCTAGTACATCTTTTTGACTTTGAACGCTAAAATCGTCTTCTCTTGTGATTTTGTGCCGCAATCGCAGCAGGTTTTGAATTTGAAATTGAGCTGCTTCTACACTGGCATCGCTTTTAGCTGAAATCGAAATAAAAGTTAGACTCACTCCATAGGGAGAATTTTCGCCGACAATCCGGCTTGCCATAGTGGTAATTGGCAGCAACGCGCTATCGTCATAATTGGTTCCTAAGACAGATCCCTTTGATTCCATCACGCCAATCACTAAAAAGCGCACGTCTTTAATGCGGACGTATTTACCAATTGGATCTTGGTTGATAAACAATCGTTTTGCTAAATCCGAACCCAAAGCAACAACTTGATTGTTTCGCTTCACATCAAGCTGGGTAAAAAATCGTCCTTCTTCTGGATTGAAGTTACGAACAGCAGTATATTCTGGAGTCGTACCGACAACTGAACTATAGGTATTTTTGTTGCGATACGTGACTAATTCTCTTGATTGAAGCTGAGGCGCGACTTTAGCCACTGTCGGTACTTGGGTAGCGATCGCCTTGGCATCTTCTAAAACTAAAGTTTTTGGCAAATCTACCGTCGTTCTTTGAGCATCCCGATTACCTGGGATGACAAATAAAACATTAGTTCCTAAAGATTCAAATTGTTCGGCGACAAATCTTTGCGCCCCCTGTCCGATTCCCACCATCGCAATCACTGAAGCATTGCCGATGACGATTCCTAACATCGTTAAGGCACTACGCAACTTATTAGATAGCAGCGTTTTCGTTGCCATCTTGCCACTTTCTAAAACATCCATTTTCAGTTATTGGTTATCTAGTTATCAGCGATCGGTGGCTAGTGGCTAGTGACTAGTGGCTATAAAAGAGCCTAGCTACTAGTCACTAATCCTACTCACTTTCTTGTTCTGGTTGTTGGTCTTTTGGTAGGTCGAGAAAAACGCGATCGCCTTGTTTTAAACCTTGTAAAATTTGCGTTTGGTCTTTAATACTAGAGCCAATTGTGACCGGACGAAATTCGGGTTTGTTCTTTTCTCCTGGGACTAAAACCCCAGTTTTACCTTGTTGAGTGACAATCGATACTGTGGGTACGACTAAGGCATCGTTGAGATTTTGACCCAAGAATGTTAAGTCTACATTCATGCCAGAAAGTAATTGATTTAGACCAGAATCGAGTGCTACTCGGACTTGAAAAGAGGTTACGTTTTGATCGACAACGGCTTCGGGAGCAACCAAACGGACGTGACCTTTAAAAATGCGATCGGGATAAGAATCAGCTACAATTTCAACTTGCTGTCCCGATTTAATTTGTCCAACATCAACTTCTGGAACTTCTGCCAAAACTTCCAAACCTTTCGCCAGCACGACAATCGAAGTTGAGTTGGCTAGCGATGAATTCGAGCTAGACGTGCCGCTAGATGCCGAAGTTGTGGGGGTTACAAAGGCTCCTTCTGAAGCATTCTTTTGCGTCACCAAACCCGTAAAGGGAGCGCGAATAATTGTATCGTTGAGCTTAACTTGAAGAGCTTGTAACTCACCTTGAGCTGCTTGCACGACTGCTTGGCGTTGGGCGATCTCTTCTGGACGACTACCACTTTTTAGCAGCGATAGCTGGCGTTGTGCTTCCCGTAGGTTAGCTTGAGCGCTTTGGCTTTCACTGACATATTGATCTAACTCGTTTTGGGCGATCGCACCTTGTTGCGTTAATCTCCGATAACGTTCTAGTTTTTCCCGTGCGAAGTTTGCCCTAGCTTGGGCTGCATCTACCTGAGCTTGAGCGCGATCGATTTCTTGTATGCGATTTCCCGCACGGGCTTGCGCTAATTCAGCTTGGGCTTGAGCAAGTTTGGCACGTACTTGGATCAGTTGCGCTTGCAAGTCAGCATCATCCATTTTGGCAATAATCTGTCCGGCTTGGACGCGATCGCCTTGTTCTACTAATAAATTCTTTAGCACTCCTGCTACTTTAGGGCTGACATTGACGCTTTGGATCGGTACGACTTTGCCACTAGCATTAATCCGCAGCGTTAAGTCTTTAGCTTCAACTGGTACGGTTAACTTAGCCAAGTCGATCTTAGGTGTCGATCGATCTACGATGACGTAAGTTGCAGAACCAGCCACTACGACACCAGCAGCCACTAGCCCAACTAACCAACGCGCTGGATGCTTAATTTTACCAATCAGGGGAAGTTCTATAGGCTGGGTAGCGGTCATATTAGGAGCGAGGGATAAGGAGTGAGGGATAAGGGAAGAAGCAAGCAAAATTTATTAGGTGCAAGTCATAAATCATTTATACGCCTGCGCATTTGCCGCACGATCTTGCTGATATTGTTCCCAGTAATAAAGAAGCATTAATAACTAAAATGTTTCGTACACTTATTATCGTAACGACTGTTACCGTGTAATCATCTCTAGCAAAAGGGCGATCGCTCCCAATCAAGATTAGGGTTATCCGCTCTTTTGTAGGAGACAAAGGAGACTAGGGAGCAGGGAGCAGAGAGCAGGGAGCAGGGAGTAGGGAGCAGAGGGAGAAATTTAAAATCTCCACATCCCACGCCCTATTTACTAGTCACTAGTCACCAGCCACTCACTACTCACTCGTCGCTAGTATGGTTTAAGCTAGCTGAAGGTTATGTTGCAAGATAATTGAGGCGTGTACCGTGCCAAGTCGTAAATCCTGGCTGTCTTTACTGGTGATTTTGGGTTTAGGGAGTGTAGCTCCCCCTGCACTGGGGCAGGCACTCGTTCCACATACGCTACAACTCGATTCAGCTCAGTTGGAGCGACAGGGATTGAGTTTGGCGCAGGAGGCTGCTCAGTTAGCGCAGTTTCAACAGTTTGAAATGGCTGTACCGAGGGCGCGACTAGCGACTCAGTTAGCTCCTAAAAACTATATGGCTTGGTTTCTCTTAGGGGGTTTGTACTTACAGACAAACAAATATAACGAGTCGATCGCAGCCCTGAATAAAGCGCAGGCGTTAGCCCCCCAAAACCCTTCCGTGTTGTTTGCAATGGGTTCGGCACACTTTCAAAAAGGCAATTACAAAGCAGCGATCGATAGTTTGCAAGCTGGTTTGAAACTCAAACCAAACGATAAAGAAGCATTATTTGATTTAGGTAATTCTTATTACAAAGTCGGGCAATTACCAGATGCGATCGCTCAATATGACAAAGCGATCGCCTTAGATAAAAAGTTTTGGCCCGCCATCAATAATATTGGACTAATTCAATACGAACAAGGCAATATAGACGAGGCAATGGAGCAATGGCAAGCAGCTTTAGCTGTTGACAAGCAAGCGGCAGAACCCCAACTGGCAATGGCAGTTGCTTTATATAGTCAAGGCGAACAAACAAGAGGATTGCAATTAGGAACAGCAGCCCTCAAAATTGACAGTCGTTATGGTGACTTAGAATTTCTCAGACAGAATTTGTGGGGCGATCGCTTGTTAGCTGATACGAAAAAACTGTTAGCTAATCCTAAAATTCAAGCCACAATTGAGGAACGCCAAGAGCAACAGCAGCAAGAAACTTCTCCGATTCAGATTTCTCCGCAGTAATTGCTGTTGTAGAGACGTTTCGTGAAACGTCTCTACAATTCTTCTGTTTAATAGCGATCGACCGTCAAACTAGAATCCAAAATCAGATCTAAGTCGGTGTCAGGGTTAATGACAACTACATCAGCTTTTTTACGCCCTAGCACTGCTCCACCCGCAGCACCGACTCCCGTACCGATTAATACCTCTCCGGTAGAAATACGGCGATTGCCTGTCAGTCCACCTAAAGCTGCGCCAGCGGCAGCTCCCACGACTGCACCTTTGAGAATCGATCCCGTACTTACTCCCCTACGCAACTGGGTAGTTTCAATCACATCAGAGGAAGCATCAATTGATTGCCGTCTGCCATC
Organism: Chroococcidiopsis thermalis PCC 7203; assembly: GCF_000317125.1. Classification (GTDB taxonomy): domain Bacteria; phylum Cyanobacteriota; class Cyanobacteriia; order Cyanobacteriales; family Chroococcidiopsidaceae; genus Chroococcidiopsis; species Chroococcidiopsis thermalis. The sequence continues at coordinate 171,561 of NC_019695.1, read as the reverse complement.
ATCAATAATTAGATTTCTGGCAATAAATTGAGAACCACCATCAGCAGGAACGAGTTCGCCTTCAATTAGACTTCCGGCAGGAACTAATACTGTGCCGTTGCGGTTAGTAATGTTGGCAGCTACCGTAAGAGTTAAGCGCATCCTCTCTTTCGGACTGATAACGATCTTTTCGGCTTCATCATAGCGCACGGGAATTCTTGCCCCAGCCCGAATAGTCGTGCGATCGCTAATCCTACTACTTCCAGGCGACGATGGAAACACCTGAGCCGTTGCTGGAGCTGTCATTACCATTGGTAGGGTAGCACTAGTACCAATAGTTAAAGCCATAAGAAAAGCTGTCCCTGTCTGCCAGGGTTTAAAAGTAAGCATATACTTATTCCTCTCCGCTATATATTGCTAAACCTGTTAAATCACAAGACTTGCGGAAGAATCATAAGGTTCCAAAGTCAGTTATCAATTATCAGTTATCAGTTATCGGTTATCCGTAACTTTTGACTTTTAACTTTTGACTTTTGACTTTTACTTATGGTTTTTCAAATCCCAGTACCCGTGCTTCAATTTGTTCTACGGTGCGAGGATCGGTTTGAAATGTTACCCAGCCTCGACGAGTTGAATGGCGAGGAAGGAAAGCAATTTCAAATTCGGCAGTTTCTTCTTCTCTACCATCACTGTTGAGCGTCACTTCAATTTGTACGGTTTCTGCTGTTTCATCGCCGCGATTTGTAGCAGTGACGGGAACGATAAAGCGATCGCTTTGCGGTTGAGGTTGACCGAGTTGTAGTTCGATATTTGGTGGAGTTTCACCTAGAGTTGCACCGTCATAAACTATGTAACCCAGCGTAAATAATACGAGAATGAGACTAATACCAAAAACAATCCACTCTAACCAATTTTTTTCTAGTTTTTTCATTGCAATAATAGCCTCCCAGCAGAAGCCCCCAAAGTAGAAGCGACTCCTAAAACAACGGTTTGAGCTAGACAAATGAAGAGAGTCGTATCGTCAAAGCGTCCGAAAAACCAGAGGATAGCCGCAGCTGCAAATAGAGCGATCGCGTAAGTGATAACCGCACCAAATAAAATATTTTTAATTCCCCTGATCTGGCTGAAGCGCTGGGAACCAGTAAAGTCACTATAAAATAGAATTAGCACGGCAAATAAGATTGAGAGTAAGGCAAGTCCTAGCAGTCGTGCTGTAGAAACCTCAATTGCAATAACAATAATTTCTTCTGTAGGAGCGAGATTGGCAGCAAATAATACTGCTCCACATAAGGCGATCGCAATTTGTCCGCCAAAGTCGCCTTCACCATCTGCCAAAAAGGGTACGGGACTAGAACTAGGTTGGGAATCTTCTCCTTTCATTCCCGTATCGCTTTCTTGCTTGCCTCCTCCTCCTAATTGGGCTGTACCGATAGATACACCAATAGCAACAGTCATAGCTTCTACAACGATTTTCCCACCAATCTCTGTCAGATTCATATCGGTATTAATTTGTCCTAACAGCCACAGCATGACGGCAGCAACAACCAATCCTATACCCATTTCCTCCACGGAATCGATCGCGACTTCTAACGCACCAGCAGATCTGCGCAAACCTGCATAGCGGTTGTATGCCAAGAGCAGCGTAAAAGTAGCCAGCACGTAAATTAACAAGCGTACGGGATGGACGATAAAGCCAGCCCACCAAACTTCCATCGTGTACAACAGGGGCAAACTAAACAACAGTCCTCCAGTAATGCCTCTGAGGTATTCTTGTAGCGACTTAGCAAGCGATCGCTCTAGTTTTAGCCGACGATTCATACTTATCGGGCTAATCAGCCTTTTTGGTGTTCTACAGCACAATTCTCTCAGTTATTTAGATACTTCATGAGAGCTGAAAGTTAGATTTTTGACCGAGAATTATATTTGTAGGAGCGCACAGCCGTGCGCCTCTATTGCTGTCCGCCCCAGATGTGCGCCCTCAAGAACGTTATTACTGCACCACTTCTCGCATATAACTGCCCCACAAACGCGCCGCCTGCACGCCATAACCAGACACAGGCGCATTATTATCGTTACCCAGCCATACCCCCGTAACGAGTTTTTCTCTGGTCAGAAACCCAATAAACCAAAGGTCAAAGTTTTGATTTCTGGCTGCTAAACCACTCGTACCTGTTTTCCCAGCCTCCTCTCCTATTCCGATATTTGCTGCCGTACCAGTGCCGCGTTCTACGACTCCGCGTAGCATGGAAGTTACCGTCTGGGCTACTCCTGGGCTAAGTATCCGCCGATTTGTGGTTTGGGTGCGATTGTAAGCATAAATCTCGCGACAGGTTTTCAAGTCTTGGCGATCGCCACAGTCGCTACTATCTAATATCCTCATAATCAGATGGGGACGGTTCCACACGCCATCATTCGCGATCGCCCCATATGCTCCAGTCATTTCTAGCAAATTAGTTTCGCTTTGCCCTAAGACTAAGCCTGGGACTGGTTGCAAGGGTGACTGAATTCCCAATCTTTGCGCCATGCGCATGATGCTATCTAGTCCGACATCTTGAGCAACTCGCAGGGCAATCGGGTTTTCCGATAGGGCTAACCCCGTCGCTACATCTAGCTCGTCACTACCGCGAACGCAGCCGCGAAATCGCTGTCCTTGCCAAGATACAGGCGCACAAGAATAAGATTTTTCTGGGGAAATCCCTTTTTCGATCGCCGCAGCATAGGTAAACAGTTTAAAAGCCGAACCGGGTTGGCGCTGAGCTTGAGTCACTCGGTTGAACTGACTGGTTTTGTAATCAGTGCCTCCTACCATCGCTAGCACCGCACCAGTACTAGCATCGAGGGTGACCACTGCCCCTTGGGAATAGCCGATATTTGCTCCAGCTTGCCGTACCGAGTTGCGTAAAGCTTCTTCTGCTTTGGCTTGCATATCTGGATCGAGCTGGGTTTCGACGATATAATTGCCTTCTGCTGCTAACTCTTTGCCCAAAATTGCTTGCAGTTCTTGAAAGATGGCATTGTAAAAGTATGGCGCAATTGTATTGGCTTGGGCTTCACAGACGCGAGAACTCACTTCAATTTGCGATCGCCGCGCCCGATTTGCTTCTTCTGTCGTCACCATTCCTTGCGCCAACATCCGACTAATAACGCGGTTGCGGTATTCAATTGCTTTTTGGTTGCTGCGCACGTCACCGCAAAAATTAAATCCGTTGGGAGAGGGTAAAATTCCCACTAAAGTCGCAGCTTCCGAAAGATTGAGTTCCTTGGCTGATTTATCGAAATAGAATCGCGCTGCATCTTCAAAGCCGTATGTATCCGCTCCCAGAAAGACGCGGTTGAGATACATGAGTAGAATAAAATCTTTGCTATAAAACGTTTCCAGCTTCAGTGCCACCACTGCCTCGCGCAACTTCCGTCCTAACGAGTCCTCTGCACCTACGTAACTGCGAAATATACTCCGCGATACCTGTTGGGTGACAGTACTTGCCCCTTGCTCGAATTCTCGACTACCGACGTTGACGACCGTAGCGCGTAAAATTCCAATAGGGTCAACGCCAAAATGCCAGTAATAGCGGCTGTCTTCTGAAGCGATGATCGCTTTGGGCAGATAAGTCGAAAAGTCCTGCAAGCTTTTCAAATCTGTATGTGCCGTACTGCGAGGTTGACGCAGCATCGTTTCTCCATCGCGGGCAAAAACGATCGTTGGACCCCCAGTTGCAGCAGGTAAAGGAGTGACAGAAAACTTCGTCCACTCGTACCCTACAATGAGCGCCAGCAATGCTGTCACGCCACCAATCCCACCTGCCACCCATTGCAGCGTGCGGACGTACTGAGGTGGAGGATTATGAAATTTCATCCGCACGGCAGCGGCAAGTTCTGGAGGACCGAGAGTGAAAACGTCACCGTGATGAAGTTCGATCGCGGCAACGCGGCGCTTACCCCAGTAAATGCCATTCGTAGAATTTTCATCTCGCAGGACGAAGGGCGATCGCCTCTTGCTAGTATCTCTAGCTAAGGACAGATGAATCTGGCTGACAACAGGGTTGCGAACGACAATATCGCAAGATTTAGCACTGCGTCCGATCAAATAGCGATCGCCTAGTAGAGGATAAGTCTCTGCTTTGTCTGTCCCCGCATCCTGTATCCACAATTCGGCAACTCTGGCGTTTGGCTTTAGGGCAAGCCCTGGAATCTGCACTTTAGCTTGAAGCGTTTTGACTACCTGAGTTGCTCGACTGAGCAATGTTTGCGGTTTTCGCGGTGGCTGGGGAGGGGTCATGTTCTACTCAGGCAGCAGGAATTAATTTTTTTAGCGTTGGCAGAAATTCTATCTATTATGCCAAATCTAGCGATTGTCATCGATCGTCGAGCGCGAGCAAGTCTCTGGTGAATTGTAGCTGGTAGTTCAATTGCGAGCGGCGATCGCTAGTGACTGCTCGTTACTTGCTGTCTTCGATCTTTCTCAATAACACAACGACTGCTACGGATTACGATCGCGATCGCTTCTGCTACCATTCTACTTAGCAGGTAAAAAATCTCTGACTTTCTACGCAGACTTACTCTAACGCATTTATAGTGCTTCTAAATATGTATATCTGCTTGGCAAACAAGTTTTGATTGAGTCGGTTTCCTTTGAAAATTTATTATATATCTTGACTTTTCATAGAAAATATGGTAGCATTTAACGAAATTTGTTTTTGACTTAATCAGAAATATTTAATCTGAGGTGTGAGTGGGATGAAGATCAAGTTTTTATCACTATTAGGTGCGGCATTTGCACTAACTCTATCGAGCCACGCCGCATTTGCTCAAGAAGCCGCTAAAGAACCCCCAGAGATTAAGCTTTCGGAAGAAGGGAAGAAAATCCTCTGCGAAAAGTTTCCGTTGAATTCTCGTTGTCCTGGTGGTCAGCCTTTAACTGGTGGTGCGCCTACTGGTACTGAAGCAGCTCCCGACGCTACTACTCCCGAGGCTGCGCCAGCTCCCGACGCTACTACTCCCGAGACTGCCCCAGCTCCCGACGGCACTACTCCCGAGACTGCCCCAGCTCCCGACGGCACTATGCCTACCGATCCTGGTACTGCCCCAGCTCCCGATGGCACCATGCCTACCACTCCCGAGACTGCCCCAGCTCCCGATGGCACTATGCCCACCGATCCTGGTACTGCCCCAGCTCCCGATGGCACTATGCCCACCGATCCTGGTACTGCCCCAGCTCCCGATGGTTCTTCACCTACTACACCTGGAACTGAGCCAGCTCCTACAACTCCCTAGTTTGAGTTGGTAAAAGCAGGCATTTGTTAGCAATCTTAATGCTTTGATATTTAGTATGTAGAGACGTTACATGTAATGTCTCTACATTTTTTGTTTATCGCAATCTCTTAAGAGTAGAGACTTTCGGCAAACTTGCAATTAGGATGCAGACAATACCCAAATTGATCGACACATCTGCCAGGTTAAAAACAGGAAATCCAATTAGCCGAAAATCTAAGAAATCTACCACATAACCCGCAAAAAAGCGATCGATCCCGTTGCCTAACGCTCCTCCCAAAATGAAACCATAGCCCCATTGTTCCAGAGGTTTCATTGGTGGACCAAAATAAGCCCATACTATTAGCAGCACACTCACTATCAACGATAGCCAACGCAACCAACCCACTTCACCAGCAAACAAACTGAAGGCAGCACCAGTGTTTGTCACATAGGTGAAATGAAACACATTAGACCAAATTGGGTAAGTTTCGCCCAAGTCAAAACTTTGTACCACCCAGAACTTAGTTAACTGGTCTAAGATAAAACTGGCGATCGCTGCCATCCAGAAACGGCGATTTTTCATAATTTGGTCATTGGTCATTGGTCATCGATCATTAGTTATCAGTCACGGCAAATGACAAATGACGAATAACAAATGACTAATAAAACATTATCAGTCTCCAGCCATAAGCGATAATAGAGACAGCACAAACTACAGCTAGTTGTCCTGGGAGAGGATACCAAGAATACTGAAGTATAGGTTGAATTATAGATTGAGCTTGCGTGCTTGCCCAGTGGAAAATTTGGCTAGGCAACAAATATGCTAAACCGCAGAGGTGAATTATCAGCAAGCCACCTAGACAGCTACCAGCAAGACTCTCTAGTTTCATTGCATCTTGCCGAAACGCCAGTAAGCCACAAAACCAAGCTCCAGGAATAAAACCCAATACGTATCCAAAATTCAGTTCTCGCCAGTAGCCAAAACCGCCACCTTGAGCAAATATTGGCAACCAAACCAAGCCGAGCAATAAATAAGCAATTTGGGATAATGCTGCCGCACTTTTGCCACCCAAACAACCTACGAGTAGGACAGCACCAATTTGACAGGTGACACCTAGAGAGATTGTCTGTATCCCGCGCTCGTGCCAACTTACCGGCGCACTAGTTATATATGCTTCTACAAAAGTGCCACCAATAGTAAGAAGCAAACCAATCAAGGACCAAAGAAATTGGTTAGGAACAGCCACTAGCGATAAAAGCCAATAATAGAGATTTAGTTGACGCTTTTGTCTGAATGCAGCGCGATCGCAATTTCTGGCGTTGCACTGGCTATATTATCACGTTCATCTAGGCGATTGGTGGAACTCAAAGTTCTATTAAGCTGTCATCTAAGTTATCTTTTCCCTTGTGTTGCAGCGCTCCGCAGTTTCAAGGTGCGATCGATGCTATGATAATGGCAATATTTGATACAAATCTGGAAGTGACAAACTCGGATACAAACCTGGCATTTCAGCACTAGCAAAAGGTGATAATCTACCTAAAGGAATATTTATAGTTACCATTAACCTTCACTTAACTGCCGAGTAATAACATATCTATAGTAAAAGCTCTATACTCCTCTAGGAGTATCCGTGCAAAGATTCCAGAAACAACAAATAGTATGCTTTCTCGCAATATTCGTGTAGCATCCCTTGCTTCGGCTGTGGTTTTAGTCTTGGGAGTAACTGCTTGTGGCAGTGGTAACCAGACTGCAAGTAACGCACCTGCCTCTCCTCAAGGAGAAGGTGCAAGTCCAGCAGCAAATACTACTACTGGCTCTAATTTATCTGGGACAGTCAAGGTAGACGGCTCCAGCACCGTGTTTCCCATTTCCGAAGCAATGGCAGAGGAATTTCAAAAAGCAAATCCTGGCGTTCAAGTCACGGTAGCTCAGTCTGGTACTGGTGGCGGATTCAAGAAATTCTGCAACAACGAAACAGATATTTCCAATGCTTCCCGTCCGATTAAAGCAGAAGAAGTAGAACTGTGTAAAAAAGGTAACGTTGAATATATTGAGTTACCAGTAGCCTACGATGGTATATCGGTCGTAGTAAACCCGCAAAACAAGTTTGCCCAATGCTTGACGATCGCTGAACTCAAAAAAATGTGGGAACCAGCAGCTCAAGGTAAAGTCACAACTTGGAATCAAATTCGCCCTGAGTTCCCTAACCAAAAACTAGGGCTTTATGGTCCTGGAACTGATTCTGGTACTTACGATTTCTTTACTAACGCTGTTGTGGGCAAAGAAGGTGAAAGCCGAGGAGACTACACTGCATCTGAGGATGACAATACCTTAGTACAGGGTGTGAGCGCCGATCCTGGTGGGCTTGGCTTCTTTGGTTACGCTTACTACGAGAATAATAAAGATAAGTTGGCATTGGCGAGCATTGACAATGGCAAAGGTTGTATTCAGCCAAGCGCAGAAACAATAGGTAACGGCACTTATCAGCCGCTATCTCGCCCAGAATTCATTTACGTGAAAAAATCTGCGGCAACCCGTCCTGAAGTCCAAGCATTTGTTAATTTCCACTTCGCACCAGAAAATCAAGAACTGGTGTCAGAAGTCGGATACGTACCGCTACCAAACGATTTAGTTGGTGAAGTACAAGCACGCTTTAAAGAAGGTAAGGTAGGCTCGATTTTTGAGGGCAAAGGGTCGCAGACAGGTGTTACCCTTGCAGATTTACTCAAACAACAGAAATAATAACCGCGATCGCAATTTGCCAATAAATCGAGACATGGGTGATAGGGAAAATTCGCAATTCACAATCGATCGCATCCTGTCTCCTGTCTCCTTCTCCTTGATAACTGGTCACTGGTCACTGGTCACTGATAACTGATAATGAGGTATTTCCTGTATGTCTGCCACGTCAACGCCTGACGGGTCGAGCCTATGGCGACCAAAGCGGGCAGCAAGTAAACGAGTAGAAGCATTAGTGAAAGGCATATTTGCCACGTTTGCTTTTGTCTCAGTCGCCACCACAATCGGTATTGTCTTAACGCTAATTTTTGAAACTGTATCGTTTTTCAGCGAAGTACCGATTTGGCAATTTTTAACCGATCGCGCTTGGACACCATTGTTTGCCAACAAGCAATTTGGCATTATGGTACTGATTAGCGCTACTTTACTAACTTCTGCGATCGCGATCGCCGTTGCCTTACCGATAGGCTTATTAGCTGCTATCTGCTTGAGCGAATATGCTCCCGCGAGAATGCGCCGCTGGCTCAAACCAGCATTGGAAATTTTGGCGGGGGTTCCCACTGTCGTGTTCGGTTACTTTGCCCTGCTGACAGTCACGCCATTTCTACAAAAACTCATCCCTGGCTTACAGGGATTCAACGCCTTGAGTGCTGGATTAGTACTTGGTGTTTCAATTATTCCCCTAGTAGCTTCTTTAAGTGAAGATGCCATCTATGCCGTGCCTCGAAGTTTACGCGATGGCGCTTATGCTTTGGGAGCCACCAAACGGGAAACCATTGTTTCTGTAGTTCTCCCAGCTGCCCTTTCTGGAATTGTCGCTTCTTTCATCTTGGCAATTTCTCGCGCGATCGGCGAAACCATGATTGTCACCATCGCCGCCGGACAAAACCCCAGCCTTGGCATTAACCCCCTAGTACCAATCCAGACGATGACAGCCTACATCGTTCAAGTGAGTAAAGGCGATACCCCAGCAGGATCTCTAGCATATAAAACTATTTTTGCTGTGGGCATGACTCTGTTCCTCATCACCCTGGCTTTAAATATCTTTAGTTACTGGTTCGTTCGCCGCTTTCGGGAGAAATACGAATGACTACACCTGCACCCCAACCCATCGACAAAAGCGGCTTTGGCACGACGGGCAAATTCAATGTTTCGTTGTCCAAACGCTATAACTTTGACAAAATCTTTTCTACAGCCGCTTGGGTTGCCACCCTATTTGGCTTGGTCGTTCTTGCCGTTTTACTTGTAGACATCCTGATTGACGGACTCGGACGGATCGATTGGGCTTTTCTCACGAGTTTCTCCTCGCGTCGCGCTGCTGCTGCGGGAATATTAGCTCCCCTTGTCGGTAGTATTTGGCTATTAGTCGTCACGGCTTTAGTTTCCTTTCCCTTGGGAGTAGGAGCGGGCATTTACTTAGAAGAATATGCCAAAGATAATTGGTTCACGCGGTTAATTGAGATCAATATCGCTAACCTAGCCGCAGTTCCATCCATTATTTATGGCTTATTGGGATTGCAAATTTTTGTCCGGTGGCTGCAACCAATTACTAACGGACGCAGCGTTCTTGCGGGTGCTTTAACTCTCAGTTTGTTAATCTTACCCATCATCATCATTACCACGCGAGAAGCACTACGGGCAGTTCCAGATAGCTTGCGCCAAGCAGGTTTTGCTTTAGGTGCAACGAGATGGCAAGTGATCCGCGAACACATTTTTCCGATCGCTTTACCAGGTATCCTAACCGGAACAATCTTGGCACTATCTCGCGCTATTGGCGAAACTGCACCTCTGATCGTCATTGGAGCTGTCAGTTATATTGCCTTCTTGCCAGAGTTATCTCCCAAAGGATTGCAAAGTTCTTTTACAGCACTACCAATTCAAATTTTTGATTGGGTTTCTCGCCCTCAAACGCAATTTCACACTAATGCTGCTGCTGGCATCATCATATTGATGGTCGTGCTGTTAATTATGAATGCTTCAGCAATTTATTTACGCAACAAATTCCAACGAAATCGTCCCTAAGTCTCAAGTTAGAATTGGCTTAGACGAGGCGATCGCCATATCAACTGTCACTAGCTCTCTATATGCTATTCAACACCACAGTCACGGCAACCGATACAGTTTTACAAACTGATAATCTATCTGTTTTTTACGGTAATTTCAAAGCAGTGCGAGATGTCAATCTCAATATCTATAAAAACAAAATTACCGCTTTTATCGGACCTTCTGGGTGTGGTAAAAGTACAGTATTGAGGTGCTTCAATCGCTTGAACGATCTGATTCCAGGGGCGCATATTGAAGGTAGAATCACATTTCAAGAAACAGATATTTACGATCGCCGCGTCGATCCAGTAGAACTGCGCCGTCGCATTGGGATGGTATTCCAAAGACCAAACCCCTTCCCCAAGTCAATTTATGAAAACATTGCCTTTGGAGCCAGAATTAACGGTTATCAAGGCGATATGGATGAATTAGTCGAGCGAGCAATCCGTCAAGCTGCTTTGTGGGATGAAGTCAAAGATAAACTCAAACAAAGCGGTCTTTCTCTCTCTGGCGGACAGCAGCAAAGGTTGTGTATTGCCCGTGCTTTGGCGATTGAACCAGAAGTTATCTTAATGGACGAACCCTGTTCTGCTCTCGACCCAATTTCGACATTACGGGTAGAAGAATTGCTGATGGAACTCAAAGAGAAATACACGATTATTATCGTTACCCACAACATGCAACAAGCATCGCGGGTGTCGGACATGACTGCCTTTTACAATGCTCAAGCCACAGAAAAAGGTGGCAAGATGGGTTATTTGGTAGAATACAATCCCACTGAAGTAATTTTCCAATCTCCCGAACAACAAGCTACGCAAGAATACGTTAGCGGTAGATTTGGTTAAACCAATGAGTAATGGGTAGTTGGTAGTTGGTGGTTGTCTTGTCACTCTAACTTCTAACTTTCCCATCACTACGAGCAAATTTCCTCGCTATACTGCTCGATTGAGTATCCTTGACAAAATTGCTTACGATTGCTAGCAGTTTGAAGATTTTTAGATTTAATTGGGACTTAAATTAAAGCATATTGTTTTCTTTATGTGTTGGCGATCGCGTAGGGGCAATGTAGGCACAGAAAAAAATAAACTAGAATAGTGCTTCTCTAGGCTATTTTGAGGGCAAAATCGTTACAGATCTTCGCTCGCCGAGACATCCTCTGTCTTCATTAATCCCATGCCTGAAAAACGTAAACCTTCCCTTCTATTGACTTTGGGAGCTGCTGGCTTATTAATTGGTGGGGGAGCAACTGCTTACTGGGTATTCCTCCAAAGCCAAGGGCAATTAGAAAACCTGCCTGTGGGTTCTAATATTATCCCCCAAGATGCTTTGGTGGCTCTATCTATTTCTACAAATACCCAGCAGTGGCAGCAACTCCAACAGTTTGGTACGCCCCAAATTCAAGCCCAGCTCAAGACAAATTTAGCCCAGTTGGGCGATCGCCTCCTCACAGCAAACGGCTACAACTACCAGCGAGACATCCAGCCTTGGGTTGGTAAAGAAGTTAGCATTGCCTTTCTGCCACCCTCCATACCAGCGACATCAAACTCATCTTTGCCACTGAATAGCGATCGCCAGCAGTCTCTAGTTATGGTGTTGCCCATTGCCGACCAAATTGCAGCAAAGCGGATTTTAGAGCAACCCAAACCGTCTGCACAAGGTAAAACTCGCCAGCGAAACTATAAAGGCGTTGAGATTAGAGAAACTCAAGGAGCTAAAGCGCAATATTATTCAGCCGCCGTCCTAGATGGGCGTTATTTAATCGTCACAGATCGTCCGCAAGCGACGGATAGAGCGATCGACACTTATAAAGGTGCGGCTGCTTCCCTAAAGCAAACAGCAGGTTACACCACTGCTTTTGAGCAGATCGCTACCAAACAGCGTTTTGCTCAACTGTACGTCAACGTACCCGTAGCTGCGAGAATTGCTGCTGCAAATCCCAGCCGCTCGTTTTCACCCCAAGGATTAGCTCAGTTGCAAAATAACCAAGGTGTAGCTGCTACTATTAATCTGGAATCAGAAGGAATTCGCCTCAAAAGTATTTCCTGGCGCAAACCCGACAGCCAACAAGTATTCGCTGTAGAAAACAATGCGGGCAAAATGCAAAGCCGCCTACCGGCAGAAACATTAATGATGCTCTCAAGCGGCAATTTACAGCGGTTATGGCAAGAATACGCCCGAGAAGTACAATCCAATCCCCAAGCACCTATCCGTCCCCCAGAACTGCGTAAAGGTGTAACCTCAGTTACAGGACTGGATTTAGACCAAGATTTACTCAGTTGGATGGATGGTGAGTTTGCCGTATCTATGGTTCCTGCGGCTCCCAAAGCAGGTGCGCCAGATAATTTTGCCCTTTCTTTAGTATTTTTAGTCCAAACCAAAAACCGCAATAAAGCCGAACAAGCTCTATTTCAACTCGAACGGGTGATGCGGAGTAAATATCAATTTCAAGTACAAGAAACCAAAATCAAAGATCGTACCGTGACAAATTGGATTGCACCTTACGGCACAGTGGCGACTCGCGGTTGGCTGGATGGAGATGTTGCTTTCTTCGCTCTCGGCGCACCTGTAGCAGAACGGCTGATTCCTCAGCCTCAAAGCAGTTTAGCAAGTGCCGCACAATTTCAACAGACAGTTCCTTCAGCTCTGAATGCCACGAACGGTCAGTTTTTTCTCGATGTGGAACCAACAGTCAAAGCCTTGCCCCTACCGCAGCTGTTTTCCGGTCAACAAATATTCTTCGACGCTACCCGTTCCATCGGTGTTACCTCTGCTATCAGCAGCGATCGCAGTATCCGCTACGATGTCTTTGTTGCCCTGAAGAAGATCGGGAATAGGGAGTCGGGAAAAGAGAGCTGAGGGAGACAAGGAAGACAAGGGAGAGCAATTCTAGCCACTAGCCACTCTCCACTGATAACTGTTCCCCAGTAGGATCGAAATAAGACTCTCGATGCTTGACAAAAAAATATAGGAGAATGCTGATTATGAATTTGGTTTTACTCCAGAATTGGCTGGACAATGCCTCGTTTGCCGTCCTATTTCTGACAATGTTAGTCTATTGGGTTGGAGCGGCTTTTCCAGGGCTGCGCTTTCTCCCAACTTTAGGTACGGCGGGAATGGCGATCGCCAATTTATGTATTGCTACTCTGTTGGGAGCAAGATGGCTAGAAGCTGGGTACTTTCCGATTAGCAATCTGTATGAATCTTTATTTTTCCTTGCCTGGGGAGTAACTGCGGTTCATCTGATCGCGGAAAGTAGCAGCCGTAGCCGTCTGGTCGGAGTTTTCACCGCTCCTGTTGCTATGGGTATCGCTGCTTTTGCAGCTTTGACTTTACCATCAGATATGCAGACCTCTGCTCCCCTCGTACCTGCCCTCAAGTCTAATTGGTTAATGATGCACGTTAGCGTCATGATGCTGAGTTATGCTGCTTTACTTGTGGGTTCTCTGCTAGCGATCGCCTTTTTAGTTGTCTCTGGTGGCAAGGAAATTGAATTACATGGTAGCTCTGTTGGCACTGGAGGTTATCGACAAAACGGCTATCGCCTCCAGCGCAATACCGATTTAACTCAACTCTCTCCAGCAGTTGCTGCCGATGCTTCTAATCCTTTAGTGCTAGAAACTAATGGAAACGGTAAAACTGCTGTTCTCAATGTTGTGATATCCTCTACTCCCGGCTCCGGTACGGGCGGGTTTAACAAAATTTTTGGCTCCTCGTCTCAAGGTAGCTCCGACAAACCCGCACCTACAACTGCCGACTCCCTCACACTCTCTCCCCAACGCCTCAGCCTTGCCGAAACCTTAGACAACATTAGCTATCGCACCATTGGACTCGGCTTTCCCTTACTAACAATCGGTATCATTGCTGGTGCAGTTTGGGCTAACGAGGCTTGGGGTTCTTACTGGAGTTGGGACCCGAAAGAGACATGGGCGTTGATTGCTTGGTTAGTATTTGCTGCCTATCTTCACGCCCGTATTACCCGTGGTTGGCAAGGTCGTCGCCCAGCCATTCTAGCTGCAACTGGCTTCGTTATCGTTTGGGTTTGCTATCTGGGTGTAAATCTTTTAGGTAAAGGTTTGCATTCTTACGGTTGGTTTTTTTAAGTGACAGACAACAAACCAACTAAGATGAGTCGTGCTAACTGGACTCCGCTTCACGCCCGCCTACATCGTACTCTGCGATCGCGTCATCTCCTAGAGAAGCATCAGCGATTGCTCGTAGCTGTATCTGGCGGGCAAGATTCCTTATGCCTCGTTCAGTTACTTTTAGATTTACAACCCAAGTGGGAATGGCAATTAGGCATCGCTCACTGCGATCACCGATGGCGTTCTGACTCTCAGGCTAACGCTGACTTTGTGGCGCGACTAGCTCAACGTTGGAAAGTCCCATTTTATTGTCATACAGCCGAGCAGCCTCTACTCAATGAAGCAGCCGCACGACAATGGCGCTATCAAGCTCTAGCGGCGATCGCCCAAACGCATAATTACCCGTATATCGCTACGGGACACACAGCCAGCGATCGCGCCGAAACCTTACTATACAACTTAATTCGCGGCAGTGGCGCAGATGGCTTGCAAGCTCTAACTTGGCAACGCCCTCTTCATGTAGGGACACAAAGCTATGCGCCCCTACTGGTGCGTCCCCTGTTAGAAGTTACGCGAACTGAAACCGCTCAATTTTGCCAAGAGCGGCAACTTCAGGTATGGGAAGATACAACTAACCTGGATCTTAAATATGCCCGTAACCGCATCCGACAAGAATTGTTGCCCTACATCCAAACCCACTTCAACTCGCAAGTAGAGCTAACCCTAGCTCAAACTGCAGAGCTTTTACAAGCAGAAGTCGAATATCTCGAACGAGCAGCCGATGAGTTGCGACAGCTTGCTGTCGATTGGGAAGACACAGGGATAAGGGGACAGGGGGACAAGGAAGCAAGGGAGCAGAGGGGCACAGAGGCAGAGGGGCAGAGGAACAATCCGAAATCCAAAATCCAAAATCTAAAATTTCCCAACTCCCGAACGCCAGTTTGCTCAACGGGGGACACCCCCGCACGCAACTGGCTCCTCCCGACTCCCGACTCCCTCATAAAAATCGACCGCCGCATTTTACAAACAGCCCACATCGCTCTACAACGGCGCGTGATGCGGCAGATTTTGCAGCAAACTTTACGTTGCTCCCCCAACTTCGAGCAGATTGAAAAACTCATGGCTTTGATTGCTGCTCCAAATGGAACGCAAACAGATCCTTTTCCTGGCGGGGCGATCGCCACAGTAGACAAAGATTGGATTTGGTTAAAGTAAATTAAACATAGTGCAGCATGGCAGGAATCAGCTACCAGAAAGCCACAATATAAAATGCTTATGACGATAAGATTTTGGCTTTTGACTTTTTTTATGAGTTTCTCGTAATTTTGGCGCGAATTTGAGCGATCGCTGCTTGTGGTGGTTCGCTAGCTTCTATGCTCAGTATGCCCGCCACTCCTTGTAATTTCTGTCGCAGTCCATCCAAACTATCTTGTACTGGTCTGAGGATTTCTTCATAAAGATTTATCCTACCGCTACAATCGGCAGCAAGCGATCGCAAAGATAGCAACTCTTGCTGCCAGGTCTGTAATTCCTGCCACCGTCTTTCTTGTTCCTGCACCTGCTGGTCGAGCATTCCCTGCTCTAAGTCAAATCCAGAGCGCATCTGCTCGATTTCCTTTTCTAGCTGTTGCAGTATTAGGGATTGCTGTTGTTTTTGCAACTGAATTTGACTTAATAGCGGATCTAAATCTAATTTGTAATCTTCTTCTCGATTGCCAACTGGAATTCCCCGCCGTCTCCACAAAACAGTTTGGTGTTGTCGTAAAGTTTCTTTGCGATCTTGTAAATTTTGGCGTTGACCCATCAAGGTTTGCAGCAAAAATTCATAACTGTCTTGTTCGTCTTTTAGTTCTGCTTCTATATTCGCCCGTTCCCCGTCGCTGGCAGCTCGGCTCAAGCGCCCCTTAATTTCGTCAATTGCCTGTTGATTAGCTCTTAGTTCCTCTTCTTGCTCGTGAACGAACCGACAAGCATTCTCCCAATCTCGCCGCAAATCTTGTAGCACTTGTTGCAGTTGATCTAAAGGCATTTGTTCCAATGCGGCAGAATCAACTTGCTGGCTAAAGAGAAAATCATCTACCGGTTGGATCAAACGATTCAGTTGCTGATGTAAATCTTCTTGATGTCGTTGATGTGCGTTGAGGGTTTGAGCGTATTCTTGCTTGGCTTGCAGCACCATCGCTTGCGCTTGTAGTTTGACTTTTCGCTGTTCTAGAGATTTTTGTGATTCCCACCACTGCTGTTGACCTTGCTGTAACCTCTGAGTTTGGCTATCGACTTCTAACTGCTGCTGGTCGATCCCTTGCTTTTGCTGTTCTAGTTTCTGCCAATGTGGAATCAAGGTTGCTTGCTGGGTCTCTACCAATTCTAGAACCAAGCTTAGTTCTTGCCTTACTGCTGTAGTCGGTGGTAAGCCTTGAGATAAGCGTTCGAGCAATTCTTCAACTTGGCTAACAGTTGTTTCGTCCAATCCTGCCGACTGGCTGCTCTGTAATCGCCTATATTCCTCCTCAATGTGTTCCAACTCTTCCAAGCGTACTTCCATTTCTTCGTGGCGGCGGGACATCTCATCTCTTTGAAAGGTGAGAGATTCCTTCCACTGCTCGATTTCTTCTTCCTGAAGCTTCGCTTTTTCGATTTGTCGGGAGAACCCACTTAAGATGCTAACTAAAGGTCGCCCTGCTTCTTGAATGCGTTGTACTTGTCGATTGGCATTTAAGTCAGCTAGTATCAGCGCTCCAGCATTGAGATTGTTTGCTTCCTCAGCTGCAACAATCTCTTCTCCCTGTACAGAAGACCAACTCTGGTCGGCTCTTTGAAATGCCAGCAGCTTGATTTCTGTCTTCAGACCCATAAAAGCTTTTTGCTTTTGTACTTCTGCTAAATACAGCACACCAGTCGTCCTCTTGTTTTACCAATGCCTCAGCTGCGAACCGATCTTGCTTGTAATGTTTGACTCACTTTGGTTAAATCTCCATTGTGGTCAAAACCCCATTTTGGTTAAAGCTAATATCAGCAGGCGCAGAAATCTCCGACTCTATTTTGGACTGAGTACAGTCAATGTCACTTCCGAGTTATTGCTTAACTTCTTCACTTCTTCTTTGTTAAATTGTGTTACAAAATTGGCTACTAGCGATTAGTCGTCATTTGTCATCTGTCATTAGTCAGAGTCAATGTTAGCCAACTGATGACTGATGACTATAAAAGGGAAGAATTAATGAAGGGGTATACGCGATTACATAGGAGCTTCATCAGCTAAATGCAGGGTAACTTAAGTGAAATTGATATTCGCAGTATTTTACAACTCATTGAATTAGGACAGCAAACGGGGGAATTGTTTGTTGAAGCCTACAGTCCTTCTAGTAACGTGAATCACGCAGATCCGAACTTTGCTTTGCGTTACAGGAGTTCGTACCCGCGATCGCAGTGTTGGTTTATCTTTTTTCTCAACGGTCAAATCGTCTATGCCACAGATGGCGATCGCAGTTTATCTCGTCTACGCGATTATCTACGACACTATCGAATCGAGATCGACCTAGAGCAAATTACAACTTCCACGTTCGCAGCTAATACCACCCTAGAGTATGCCTATCTTTGGACATTGCTAGAAGATCGCGTTCTCACCCCGGCTCAAGCTCGTAACATCATCCACGGCATTGTGCATGAAACCCTGTTCGATCTACTAAGTTTGCATCAAGGTTTGTTTATTTTCAAGCGAGGAGCTGCCCTATCACCGCACTTGACGATTTTAGCCAGTACTTCTTTAGCAACCAAGATCGTACATCAGGTACAGGCATGGAAGCAGTTATATCCTCAGATTCAATCTCCCGATCGCTGTTTGACGATCGCCAATCTCAAAGGATTACGTCAAGGCTTGCCAGCAGCAACCGCCAATCGACTAGAGACTTGGATAGATGGTAAAACTTCTCTCCGCCAACTAGCACGCTATCTCAATCGAGATATTTTAACGGTAGGCAAGGCGGTTTATCCTTGCGTGAAACACGGTTGGATACAAATTCACACGCCAAAAATAACTGGGATAACAACTGATAATCCTCATTTGTCTTCTGGTATCAAAACGCTAACAATCACATGCATCGACGATGCGATCGCTATTTGCCAAACTGTAGAAACTATCCTACAGCAGCAAGGATTTACAGTCATGAGCTGTAGCGATCCGCTTCAGGCATTTAGTCTGCTGTTTCACCAGCCACCAGATTTAATTCTGTGCGATATTGTCATGCCCACACTAGATGGCTACGAGCTATGTGCCATGCTGCGCTGCTCCAATGCCTTTCGGCAAACGCCGATTGTCATGCTAACAGGTAAGGATGGATTTATCGATCGCGTCAAAGCTAGAACGGTAGGCGCAACCGACTATCTCACTAAACCTTTCACCGATAGCGAGTTATTGATGCTAGTAGAAAAATCCCTGCCTAAGAAAGGTGTGAAGACAACTCACAAGTCATAAACTAGAATTAACTACTCATCAATTGCTAGTCCGGTCACTGGTCACCGATCATTGGTCATTGGTCATTGGTCATTGGTTGTTAGTTATTACCACTCTGCTCCCTAATAACTGATAACTGTTCGCCTCTGTAGATTCACCGATTGCGGTAAGTTTTTAACTTAAATAGGATTAAGTTCTCAGTGGATTTGCGCTTGGATAAACGATTGAGGTAGAGCTAAGTTGATGCTGTAGTTTAGTAATCTAAGATTCTCTTAAAACACTAACTATCCAAATAATTTGTATTGCACTTAAAAGAATGACTTTTATCGCGTGTGTGGACACCATAAACACTGTGAAGTATCGCATAAGGAACTTATGCGATTTCGATATAAGCTCATGCGAGAGTTCGATCTAAAAATCAGTTATCTTTGAGTTTGCTTACAATTGTTTGAGCCATTAACTTAAATTTTGCGAGTTCATGCAAGACACGATTGAAGTTGATTTTACACATATTTATACTAAATTTTGGCATGTTCGTAGCTCGATTAGTAAAGAACTTAGCTTACTGAATTGATGCATAATTTTTAGTTAACCACGGTGGTCGTGCCCACAGGCGGGACGTTGAAGCCAGGAGGCAAATTAACAGTTATGAGTACAGTGCTGGTCGTGGAAGATAGTCCTACTCAAAGAGAGATTATTATCGATCTTCTTCAGGGGAGTGGGTTGACGGTGATGATAGCCACTGATGGTATGGAGGCTTTACAGCATATGCAAGAAGCTTCTTGTCCCGATTTAGTGGTGTTAGATATTGTCATGCCTAGAATGAATGGTTACGAGGTTTGTCGCAAGCTGAAAACCGATCCAAAAACTCAAAATGTCCCAGTGGTAATGTGTTCCTCCAAAGGCGAGGAATTCGATCGCTACTGGGGAATGAAACAGGGTGCAGACGCTTACATTGTCAAACCATTTCAACCAAAAGAATTACTGGCAACAGTTAAACAATTACTGCGAGGGCAAGGGTGAGTGGCATGGTAGATCTGGACTTGTCAATGGGTGCTGACCAAGTTCAAGTTGCGTCAGAATTTCAGCAATTAGAGATTCGGGAAGGAGAACTACACCTACGCTTTTTTGTCACACCCACTCAAGAGCTGGCATTGCCAGCAATTATTGTTCGGGAGGTCATCTCAGCTCCTCTCGATCGCATTACACCAATTCCCAATATATCCAGCTTACTCTTGGGCACGATCAACTTACGCGGACGAGTGATCTGGGTAGCTGACCTCAGCCAAATTTTGGGAGAATCAACAGCCTTAAACACAGAGCGACCAGAAATTCCGGTAATTGCCGTAGAAGAGCAAGAAATACTCTTAGGGTTGGCAGTCGATCGCATTGTCGGGATGGAATGGCTGAGTGCGGAAAAAGTACAGCAGCCTACTCAAGTTGCAAACAGTATGGCTCCCTTTGTCCGTGGTGAGTGGATTTTAGATGAAGATACCCATCAGCGTCTTCGACTGCTAGATCACAAGGCAATTATATCGAGCGAACTTTGGGCAGCATGAAATCAAGGCAAGCAGAGGCAGCAAATGACATCAAGTACTAATCACGAGCAGCAATATCAACAAGCTCAAACAGCCTATATTCAAGGTAACTATGAGGAAGCGGCTACTTTTGTCGATCGATTGATCGAAGACTTTCCTGCCGATCCTAATAGTCGCCTCCTACGAGGTCACATTTACTGCGTTCTTCGGCAGTACGAAATTGCTAGAGAACAATATCAAACTGTATTACAACTGACACAAGATCCAGAATTGATTGATTGTGCGAAAAACGGCTTGGAGTCAGTTAAACAGTACGAAAGTTCAGAGCAGTATAGTAATGGCAGGATGCCAGCGTCAGAAATTGAAAATACTTTCTTATTGGGAGCTGACGCTGCCGAACCGCCGGACTACTATGCTACAGAGCAGTCGTCATATTCAGATTCTCCAAAGTCTTTTTCGCATCAATTTGATAGTCCGTTTTCCCAATCGCATCTTGACAGTACAAATGTTACCAGCAGTAGCAATTCTTCTATGCCTTTTGGCAATCCTTTTGTCTGGAATCAGCCAGAAAGTAATCTATCAGAAGATAGCAATTTAGAGTCGAGCCTACCAGATTTGAGCCAGCACGAGCTTTCTCATCCTCACAATTCAGACTTGTCTCACTTTCAAATCGAGCGCGAGTTTTCCGAGCGCTACGATCTTGACACCGAAAACAACAATGTTAGTCGCTCCGAGCGCAATTCAATCGAGGAGTTTGAACTTCCAGAGTCGGCTTCTGAATTGCTAGATTCTGGATTGTTATCTTCTCCTCTATCAGGAAGTGCCTCATCCTTATCGTCTGCGGACAGTCACGGCGAATTGAGCGATCGCGCCAGCAACAAGGCAGAAGTAGCTCAATTGGCATCGTCCATGCCCAATTTGCAAGCAGATGATACAGGCGATCGTCAATTATCTGCCAACAGTGGCGGCTTGGTAGGACAGTTCGAGCAAGCTCCTCTGGCGAAAAAGCAATGGCTTACGGCAAGCACTGTTGGTATTACCTCTGCTCTAGTCGTCACTGCTGCTGGCTTTGGCGGATCGATGCTGCTCAAAGGTGAAAACCAGCGTGCAGTCCAAGGTACGGGTATAGCTATGGCTCTGGTTGCTGGAGCTACAAGTTTTGCTAGCTCGCGCTTCATGGGACGACTGACGCTCAAACAAATTCAACACACCACAATGGATCTGCGCGGACAATTTAATACCGTGCGGACGGGCAATCTCGATGCTAGAGCTACAGTTTATTCTCAAGATGAGTTTGGACTGTTAGCTTCTGAGTTTAACGATATGCTACAAGGCATTGCTCAAATTACTACAGAAACGCAGCGCAAAGCACAAGAACAAGAACAGGCTAAAGAAGAATTACAACGGCAGGTGATCCGGCTACTAGACGACGTAGAAGGTGCGGCAAGGGGAGACTTAACTGTACAGGCTGAAGTCACTGCTGACGTTTTAGGAGCGGTTGCCGACTCGTTTAACTTAACAATTCAAAATCTGCGAGAGATCGTCGGACAAGTAAAACTAGCAGCTCGACAGGTCAGTCAAGGATCTGCCGACAACGAAACATTTGCCCGGGCGCTGTCCCAAGACGCTTTGCGTCAAGCTGAAGAGCTAGCAGTTACGCTTAATTCTGTACAAGTGCTAACAGACGCAATTCAACGTGTAGCAGAATCGGCGAGAGAGGCTGAATCTGTAGCGCGTTCTGCTTCCGACACCGCTCAAAAAGGCGGTGAGGCAGTAGAAAGAACAGTAGCAGGTATTTTAGAAATTCGGCAGACGGTAGCGGAAACCACTCGCAAGGTAAAGCGGCTGGCAGAATCCTCGCAAGAAATTTCTAAGATTGTGGCACTGATCTCTCAAATCGCTTCGCGGACGAATATGTTGGCACTTAACGCCAGTATTGAAGCAGCAAGAGCTGGAGAAGCAGGTCGAGGCTTCGCCATTGTTGCGGATGAGGTACGTCAGCTAGCAGATAGAGTTGCCAAGGCGTTGAAAGAAATCGAACAGATCGTGAGGCAAATTCAAAGCGAGACGGGTTCGGTAATGACAGCGATGGAAGAGGGAACTCAACAGGTTATTCAAGGAACGAAACTAGCCGAGCAAGCTAAGCGATCGCTGGAAGACATCGTGCAAGTATCCAATCGTATTGATGCTTTGGTTGGTTCGATCACTGCTGACACCGTACAACAAACAGAAACCTCTCGCGCCGTGGCAGCTGTGGTACAGTCAGTAGAGTTAACAGCACAAGAAACCTCTCAGGAAGCTCAGCGAGTTTCTGGCTCTCTGCAAAACCTCGTGCAGGTAGCAGGAGAACTACAGACTTCAGTAGAACGCTTCCGAGTGTAGCTATGGTGTTTTGAATGGTAGCAAAGGGCGATTCCATTTTGAATTTGGAATTTTGGAATGTAACAACCTAGATTCATTAAAGTAATTCCAAAATCAAAAACTTTCAGTTAAATAGTACGAATAATGTTCTTAACTGAGCGTTTATAACTCTATTTTCGCCCAATTCTACTGAGTTTTGAGTGTAACACGAGTAGGAATGAAATTGTCTATTACTATTTTTTCACTTATTGTCAAGTATTGATTTATGGCTGCAACCTCAACTCAATACTATCCTCCGATCTCAAAACTCAAAATAATTTCTTAACTCAAAACTAATTCTCTTACCTGAAAACTTAGAACTCAAAACTCAAAAGAATTATTATGCTGCCGGAACAACAACAGCGGATTTTGGGCTATTTTCTCGAAGAAGCCAGCGACCATCTAAATACGATCGAGCAAGGCTTGTTAAATTTGCAAAGTACGCTTGCAGATTCGGAAATGGTGAATGAAATCTTTCGAGCTGCTCACTCAATTAAAGGAGGAGCAGCAATGCTGGGTCTGAATAGCATCCAGCGTACAGCTCACCGCTTGGAAGACTTTTTCAAAATTTTGAAAGAGTGTCCGTCGATTCAAATCGAGCAAACTCTAGAATCATTATTTTTGCAAGTTTTCGATAATTTAAAGGCACTTTTGGAGCAACTCCAAAATGGCTCTAACTTAAGCGATGGTGAAGCCAGCCGGTTAATGGCAGAAGTCGAACCGGTGTTTGCTGCTCTGGAACATCAACTGTCTGTACTGGTGGGACAAGCTGGTGGTAGTATGCATCCAGATGAATTATCCATGCCTGCGGTTACTGCGGATGCACAAGCAGCGATCGCTGCTTGTGCATCCGCTTTTGAGTACAGCGTCCCAGAAACACTCAGAGAGTTGTTACAACTATTTAAGCAGCCGGAGACATCTCAAACGCGCCAAGAACTTCAGGCGTGCTGTACCCGACTCGCTGAGATGGGAGTGGAATATGACTTATCTGGCTGGTTGACGTTGTGCGAAACAGCAGCAGGGGCGATCGCCAATACCGACAACTCCTATCGTACTCTTGCTCCAGTCATTATTCGCGAACTCAAACAAGCACAGGAACTCATTCTCGCTCACCGTGCAGATGAAATTACCATCTGCGAACAATTGCAATCGTTGTCGATTAATACTTTCTTGCTGGATTGGGAAGAAAACAATAGCAATAGTTTTGAGTTAAACGAGAATCAGTTTACTGAAAGTTCTCTCGTTTTAGGAGCGGATATCTTCACACCTCCTGCAATTGTTGATAATGAAGTCAAAACAGCATTCTCTACAGAAGAACAACTGGACAACTTGTCAGATGATGACGCTCTTAGCAGCTTATTTACTCCCAAGTCAGACAGCAATAATCAACTTTGGCAAGAAACAACCGATTTGTTAAATGTCATCAACGATCGCTCGGATGATATCTCGCTTCAAGATATTGAATCGCAAGCTTCTATTTCTTCTGAAGAAACTTTAGCACTCAATAATTTGTTTACTGAAGCCCAAGATATTTCTCTAAATTCAATTGACGAAGAACCTGCTTTTTTGAATTTGTTTAGTGCTACGACAGTAGGTTTAGATGACCTTACATCTCTGGAAGCAACGAACCCTACAGATAATTCAGAAAACGTCAATCTAAATCAGTTGTGGACAGAGGAAACTCAGAGCTTACCGCAGCTCGAAACATCATGCTCCGAAGCTGTTGTCGATAGTTCGGTAGAAGCGATCGCCGATACAGAAATACAGCTTGAATTAGGCAATGAATTCGCTATATCAGATGACTTGATTGCTTTTGTGCCACAAGTAGAATCTGAGTTGACTGAATCAGAGTTTGATTTATCCGCGATCGCATATCCCGCAAGTGTAACACCAATATTTACAACCGATGCTGATAATGATGTTACAGAATCATTGACCGAATGGAACAGTGAGATTGAACCAGTAGAATTAAATTGCGATTTAATTCCTGAAATAGATGAGAATTTAGGCTTAGAAACTGACAACATTGCTCCAGAGATCGATGAAGGATGGGATGATAGTAATGTAGGACAGTTAGAACTTGGCTTTTCTCCTATGGAGTTGAGCGGTAATTTTAGTTTTGAGACTGAATCCAGCTTAGAACCAATAACGTCAATAACCGATGATAGCAATCCAAACTTCATGGCAGGATGGGATACTAGCAGCGAAGCCCCAGAAATAGGTTTTGACTCTACACTAATGGAATTAAGTGACGATCTTGAATTGACAACCAATTCTAGTCTGGAGCTAGGTGAGAGTTGCGGTTTAGAAGTCGATTCCAGTCTGGAACTAGGTAGTGATTTTGATTTAGCAACCAATTCCAGTCTGGAACTAGGTGAGAGTCTTGGTTTAGAAGCTGAGCCTATTCTGGAATTAGGTGAGAGTCTTGGTTTAGAAGCTGAGCCTATTCTGGAATTAGGTGAGAGTCTTGGTTTAGAAGCTGAGCCTGTTCTGGAATTAGGTGAGAGTCTTGGTTTAGAAGCTGAGCCTAGTCTGGAATTAGGTGAGAGTCTTGGTTTAGAAGCTGAGCCTGTTCTGGAATTAGGTGAGAGTCTTGGTTTAGAAGCTGAGCCTGTTCTGGAATTAGGTGAGAGTCTTGGTTTAGAAGCTGAGCCTAGTCTGGAATTAGGTGAGAGTCTTGGTTTAGAAGCTGAGCCTAGTCTGGAATTAGGTGAGAGTCTTGGTTTAGAAGCTGAGCCTAGTCTGGAATTAGGTGAGAGTCTTGGTTTAGAAGCTGAGCCTAGTCTGGAATTAGGTGAGAGTCTTGGTTTAGAAGCTGAGCCTGTTCTGGAATTAGGTGAGAGTCTTGGTTTAGAAGCTGAGCCTAGTCTGGAATTAGGTGAGAGCCTTGGTTTGGGAACGGAAGCTGATTCCCAGTGGAGTGATAGTAGCGCCACATCGATGTCGGAATGGGATACTGAGACTGAAGCATCTGAATTAGGCTTTGATAGTACTGCTGATTTGTTTACTTCTCCCACTTCAGAAGAGATAGCAGTAACAAACTTTGATTCTTCTTTCATGCTGGAAGAATCAACAGATGAGAGGCTTACAGAAGATACAGCATCGATCGCACAATGGGAAGCTAGTAGCGAAACTCTAGAACTAGGCTTCGACTCTGCCACAATAGAATTAGACAACACTCTCAACTTAGAATTAGAGTCCGATCTCGATTTACTCACCAACGAATCACTAACAACAGACGATTTCAGTGGTGCCGAGCTGATGACAGGGTGGGATACTAGCAGTGAAGCCCTAGCAATGGGAGTTGATTCCACTATTATCGAGTTGAGCGACAGTATCAGTTTTAACGCATCTAACTCAGAGTTATTTGCACAATCAGCATCAATGCCTGTTGATGACGAAAGTACCACTCCTGGTAAGACATTCGATGTCGAAGAAGATGAAGAAAATATCACTCCTAGTACAACATGGAATGTTGGGGAAAATGAACTAGGTATAGATTTTGATACCCATCAAATTGAAAGCGAAGCTCTTCCCAGCTTTGAACTCGAACCAAGTTTGGAGTTAGGCAATAACTTCAGCTTAGTAACCGAAGCTTCCACGGAAGATGGAGAATCGATCGCACAATGGGATACTGGTAGCGAAACCATAGAGATGGGCTTTGACTCTGCCACGGTAGAAGAATTAGATAATTCCTTCAATCTAGAATTAGAACCTAGCAGCGATTTACTCACCGACGCATCAGTCAATCTAGAATTAGAGCCTAGCAGTGATTTACTCACCGACGCATCACTGGCAGCGACAGACGATTTCAGCAGTGCCGAACTGATGGTAGGTTGGGATGCTGGCAGCGAAATAGAAACATCTTTCGATGATGAGGGTTCTATTACAAGCGCCGCCTGGGATGCTGGGGAAGCAGAACTTAGTTTGGATTACGATCTTACTCAAACTGAGAACGAAGATCTTCCCAGCTTTGAACTCGAACCCAGTTTGGAGTTAGGCGACAACTTCAATTTAATGGCTGAAATAGCTGAAAGTGATGCCGAGCTATTTTCTACCTCCACGGCGGCTATCATCGATGAGAATATTACAGAGTTGATGTCCGTAGTGGAATCCATCTGCCAAGATACAACTGAAAATGAGGACTTGCTAGGAGAAGCCCAAGCAGATTTTTTAGCTGACTCGCAGTTGGAAACAGATGACGATTTTCCCGAACTGAATGCATTATTGCATGAGGAAGAATCGGTCGCAAATGCGATCGCTACGGCAGAAGCTTTATTAGATTTAAGCTCATCTCCCATCGTACCTGCGATCGAGACACCTACTACAACACCAAGCAGTGAGGACGACTTTGGCGATTTGGACTTACTCTTGCAGGAAACTCCCAAAGTCGCAGCAGCTACTAGCACAGCTCCAAGCGATGGTGGCTTTGGCGATTTGGAACAGCTATTACAGAAGACTCCGGCGAAAACTACCAATGTAGTTGCACCTCAACTAGCTCCAGCAGCACCTCAACCAGCCGCTGCGTCCCCTAGCCCTCGCCGTCCCGCCTTCGAGCAGATGATGCGCGTGCCAGTCAAGCAACTAGATAGTATTGGTAATATGGTTGGGGAGCTAGTTGTATACCGGAATAGCTTAGAGCAAGATCAAGAAAGGCTGCGACAGTTCCTCGACAACTTGCTGCACCAAGTACAGCAGTTGGGTGATGTGGGTACGAGGATGCAGGAACTATACGAGCGATCGCTCTTAGAAGCATCCCTACTCAATAGTCGTCAGGGAGGAAAATTAATTTCAGTTCCAGATGGCAATTCTGCCTCAGTAGAGGAACGGCACGCCACTGGAGTCAACTTTGACGCACTAGAAATGGATCGCTTTACAGGCTTCCATACCTTAGCGCAGGAAATGATCGAGTTGATCGTCAGGGTACGCGAGGCTTCTTCAGATATTGAATTTGTCACGGGTGAAACCGAGCAAGTAGCGCGCAACTTCCGCCAAGTGACAACCCACTTGCAAGAAGGTATCACGCGATCGCGAATGGTTCCCTTCAGTCAAATTGCCGAACGGTTGCCTAGAGCCGTGCGTGATATTGCTCTCAAATACGGTAAGCAGGCAGAACTACAAGTAGAAGGCAACGAGACTTTGATTGACAAGGGACTCTTGGAGCAACTCTACGACCCCATGACCCACTTAGTCAACAATGCGATTACTCACGGGATTGAAACCCCAGATGAGCGAACTACTAAAGGCAAAGCTGCGGCTGGCAAAATTACAATTCGCGCTTTTCACCAAGGCAATCAGACCGTAATTACCGTCAGCGATAATGGAGCTGGGATCGATCCAGAAAAAGTGAAGGCAAAAGCGATCGCCAATGGGCTAATTACTCCAGCAGAAGCAGACAGCATGGATCGTTTGGATGTCTTTAACCTGATCTTTCAACCAGGTTTTAGCACCAAAGAGCAAGTAGACCAATTTGCCGGACGCGGTATTGGGATGGATGTAGTGTTGACTAGCCTCAAACAAATGCGAGGTACAATTCACACTGATTCCACTCTAGGCAAGGGAACAACCTTTACAATTCGTCTACCTCTAACACTGAGTATTTGTAAAGCACTTTGTTGCGTGAGCGATAAGGCTCGAATTGCATTCCCAATGGACGGTGTGGAACAGATGATAGACATTCCCGTGAATGATATCGTCGCTAACGCAGAAGGACAGACCTGCATTCCTTGGCGCGATTCCTTGTTGCCATTCCGACCCTTAAAAGAATTGCTCAGTTTCACTCGCCAATTAGGGAGAGGTAGCATTTATGGCAGCAGTCGCGACGACAATGCAGTTTCGATTGTGATTCTCCGTTCTGCCGACACATTCTTCGCGCTCCAAGTTGACCAGGTGTTAGGCGAACAAGAAATTGTAATTAAACAGTTTGAAGCACCTGCACCCAAGCCAGCAGGAATTGCTGGTGCTACAATTTTGGGGGACGGTCGGATCGTGCCGATCGCAGATGTATTGGAGTTAATCGATCTATCTGTAGGACGGATTCAGAAAGATGGTAGAGGTACTGTTTGGTCGCCCAGACATATTCCTGCACCGCCAATACCAGCAGCGCCAGTTAAAACAGAACCATTAG
This sequence comes from Chroococcidiopsis thermalis PCC 7203, assembly GCF_000317125.1. GTDB lineage: Bacteria > Cyanobacteriota > Cyanobacteriia > Cyanobacteriales > Chroococcidiopsidaceae > Chroococcidiopsis > Chroococcidiopsis thermalis. The sequence goes on along the minus strand of NC_019695.1, from coordinate 142,952 downwards.
TACTAATTATTGATGATTCGATTACAGTCCGCGAGCTGTTGTCGATGACATTTACCAATGCTGGCTATCGTGTCGAACAAGCGCGTGACGGTCAGGAAGCTTGGGACAAGCTCCGCGATGGTTTACCTTGCGATTTAGTTTTCTGCGATATCGAGATGCCAAGGATGGATGGCTTAGAGTTGCTATCGCGGATGCAAAAAGAGGAAAGATTAAGTCAACTACCAATTGCCATGTTGACATCGCGGGGTTCCGACCGTCACCGCCAAATGGCACTCCAGTTAGGAGCTAGCGGCTACTTCACTAAACCATATTTAGAAGAAGCATTGCTTGATGGCGCTCAGAGAATGCTCAAAGGTGAGGTATTAATTGCTGTTAGTAGTGCTAGTAGTATGTAGGCAATTAAGCTAGTTTCAGTTTGCTAGAAGAGATGTGCTACGGCATATCTCTTTATTTATGTGTAGCAAAATAGAGATAACGAATTTATATTCTCTCCTTCAGCTTCCTCAGCTCCCTCAGCTCTCTTGCCTCCCTGCTTCCTGCTTTCTGGTATCCTTACTCATCTCCTAAATCTTTCCAGAATTGTTGCTTATTAAATGTGTATTGCGCTCCTAAAAAAGCGACAATCTTTTCAGTATCGTATTCGGCATTTTGCAAGCAAGTAGAAGCCCCTGGAGAGGGAGTTATATTAAATATAATATTTTCTCCGACTATTTTGGCTTCCCCCATTTCAAGATGCTTAGTTTTTGTATTAACAATTTGGGGTCTGATTCCTCCATAACCTTCAGCAAATTGTAATTCGTTCAGTTGTAAAGAAGGAACAATCTTACGTGCTTCTTTTAAAAATAATCTTTTACCGACTAACGGTAGATCGTAAATTAAATTCCTCAAAATATAATTGAAAATGGTTTTATCTGACAGTATATTTAAAAAACTTATAATAGCATTGATACTGAATCCTGCTGTTTTAAGATAGTCTAAAACAGTAGCATATTTGCGATTCTCTAATAGTAAAGTGACTTTGGCGGTGGGACCAAATCTAGTCAGGCTTTGGTCGTGAACTTCCGGATCTCCATGAATAGCAGCAAAGGGAATTTTTTTCATTTGTACGGTGTAGACTTTGCCATTTAAAACACCTGGTGAAAAATAAAAGTTTCCAGCTACGTTCAAAAGGGCATAATCTTTTCCATAACCTAGAGTTTTGGCAAATAAAAGACTATATGCTCCAGTGGCAAAAGCAACACTTTTCGCTGAAAATGTTCCTCGGTCAGTTTGTATATGGTATAAATTTTTCTCTCTTTTTAGAGACTTAACTTTTGTTGACATCATGATGTCAATTGTTTTTTTAGTTTCAATCGAGTTTTGCAAAAACGAGCGAGATAATGCCTGGAAATCTATTGTATAACCAGCTTCAGAATATAAAGCTATAATTTCTTCGTCGGGCTTTCTATCTTTAATAAGATTAGGTTCGATCGCCTCTATTTCCGGCTTTTGAATTAATTTTAATTGCGGAAATAACGATTGAAATTCTCTGTATCTATCTCGCAGTTCTTGAACTTGCTCTGCTCCAATACCTAAGACTAATTTATGGTACTTGCTATAGCTTTTTTGGCTGGTGTCGTTCCTTAAAAGATAGTTTTTGACTAAGGTTGCGGCTCGATTCACTTTTTGAGCTTTTTCTAGAGTATAGTTAGTTTCTATATCGCCAAAATGAAGCGTTTGGCTATTCATTGTTTTATGAGAATTGCATAAGCCAACTTCTGCTTCTTTTTCTACCAAGAGAATCCGCTCTACATTAGTGTACTTACTTAAGCTATACAGCAAAGCAGTTCCAGAAATGCCAGCTCCAATGATAGCTACTTCATAAGGAATATTTCCAGATTGCACTGTTTGTTTGTCTCGATCTAATAACATTTCTCAGCCGTTGCGATCGCTCGTCATAATAGTTATTCTTTCATGTTAATTCATGGAGATATATTTTACACTCTACCAAAATGCTGCTATTTGTCATTGGTCATTAGTCATTTGTTAAATAGCTTAATTAAAGGATTAACAGCAGTTCCTGTCGTCCAGATAATCGTAGCTACTGGTAATTCTAGGGTGCGATCGCCGTGTTTGTATTCTACCCGTTGCGGATGCACGGCACTAATTTCAGCTTCTAACAACAATTCCACGGGTACGACATGCTGTTGTAAGGCTCGATTGGCAGAGGAGCGCAACTTATCCCGATCGCCTTTTAAAATCTCTTTACCGCGTTGAAGAATGACTACCCGGATTTCTTGTTTGTTACCACTAATTTGAGCATACCAATCGGGTAATAAGTCTGCTAAGGTAGCAGCTAGCTCTACTCCAGAACGACCATCACCCAAAACAGCAAACGTCAATAGAGTGCGGCGTTGTTCTATATCTTCTGTTTGAGTTGCTCTTTAGAGCAATCGCGTAGATGTCTCCCTAACGCGATCGCATCTTCTCCAGTGCGGAACGAAAAAGAATGCTCGCTTGCTCCTTCTACGCCAAAAGAACCCGTAGTGCTACCTAAACCTAAAACTAGATAATTGTATGTATAACCCAATTTAGACTCTAGATGGACTTGGCGATTTGGTAGATCGATCTATGCGATCGTGTCGCGAATAAAAGCAACTCCACTGTTATGCAACAGCTCGTCATATCTAGCCCACACCGAATCCGATTTCATTTCCCCACTCAAAAACTCATAGAGTAAGGGTTTAAACATGAAACTTCACTCGCGATCGATCGTCACGATGGGTAGAGAGCAATGCTGATGGCTTAAATGTAGAGCAGTAAATAAACCAGTAAAACCACCGCCGAGGATGAGAATAGAACTTTTGGTTTCAAGCATCAGTAGGAATCTTACGTGAGTGCAAAATAGATTTAAAAACTAAGCATTAACTCGACTACGACTAACTTTTTGTTAAAAAAATAACTTTTTTTTATAGCTAACTGTAGTTCAAATAGTTACAAACCAGATATTATCGGTGACCAGTGACCAGTGATTAGTTAATTCTCACTTACAACTTACCATTACCCATGACCAATTCAAAATCCACAATCTAAAATTAATTCACCAATAACTGATAACTGATAACTGATAATATGAGCCAAGCTCTACTTGATATCGAGAATCTCAAAGTTGCCTATCCACATCAACAAGATAGGGAGTCCCTGCAATGGGCTGTTAACGGCGTATCTTTGACGCTGCAACGGGGCGATCGCCTGGGTCTGGTGGGAGAATCGGGTTGCGGTAAATCGACTCTAGGACGGGCTGTAATGCGCCTGTTACCACCAGCTAGCCGCGTAAATGGCAAGGTGATGTTTGAGGAGCGATCGGTGCTAGATCTCACACCTACCCAGATGCGGCAATTTCGCGGAGAAGCAGTAGCATTGGTATTTCAAGATCCGATGACACGGCTCGATCCACTGATGACGATTGGCAAGCACTGCATGGAAACTTTGAAGGCGCATCAACCCCACCTGTCAGAACGAGAATTACGGGATAAAGCGATCGCCACTCTCGCCGCCGTGAAAATTCCCGAAAATCGCGCTCATCAATATCCACATGAATTTAGCGGAGGAATGCGGCAACGGGTAGCGATCGCCCTAGCTTTAATGCTCGATCCCAAACTAATTATTGCCGACGAACCAACAACGAGTTTAGATGTAACCGTAGCGGCGCAAATCTTAAAAGAACTGATGCGTCTATGTCGCGAGCGGGACATGGCTTTGTTATTGATTTCTCACGATCTGGCGCTGGTGGGAGAATACTGCGATCGCATTGGCGTAATGCACGATGGAGAATTAATCGAAACTGGTTCTTCCCAAACAGTATTTCAGCAACCGCAACACGAATACACGCGATCGCTCTTGCAGGCGGCTTTGCATATTCATGGGGAGCAGGGAGTAGGGAGCAGGGAGCAGGGAGCAGGGGGACAAGGGGGACAAGGAGGACTAGGGGGACAAGGGGGACTAGGGGGACAAGGGGGACAAGGAGGACAAGGGGGACAAGGAAGCAATTTCAGCCACTCAGCAACTACCAACTACCAACTACCAACTACCAACTACCAACTACCAACTACCAACTACCAATTACCAATTCTCAAAATCACGGATTTAAAACAGCATTACAGCTTAGAACGCAATTTTATCGAGCGGTTGTTTAAAGCTGAAGACCAGACAATTAAGGCTGTAGATGGAATAAATTTGGAACTTTTCCCTGGGGAAATTTTGGGATTAGTTGGGGAATCGGGCTGTGGTAAGAGTACTTTATCTAGGACAATATTACAGCTAGTTCGCCCTACATCGGGAAAAGTAGAGTGGCAAGGCACGGATTTAACTACTTTGTCGCGACAAGATCTGCGTCTTTCTCGACGACAAATGCAAATGATCTTTCAAGATCCCCATGCTTGTCTTAATCCAACAATGACCGTGGGGCAGAATATTGCCGAGCCTTTGTTCATTCATCAAATAGCTAATCCTGCAAAAGCAAAAGAGCAGGTGATGGCAATGCTGAAGCGCGTCGGACTAACTCCATTAGAGAATTACTACAGCCGCTATCCTAGCGAACTATCTGGCGGACAACAGCAGCGAGTCGCGATCGCCCGTGCGTTGATTACTCGTCCGCGACTGATAATTTGTGACGAACCTGTCAGTATGCTTGATGCTAGCATCCAAGCTCAGGTACTCGATTTAATGCTGGAATTAAAGCGAGAGTTCGATTTAACTTATTTGTTTATTACCCATGACTTATGGGTAGCTCGATTTTTATGCGATCGCATTGCTGTGATGAATAGCGGTCAGATTGTCGAAATCGATACGACTCAAGCTATCTTTAACAATCCTCAGCATCCTTATACCCAAACGCTGTTGGCAGCTGCACCGTTATTAGGGAGTCAGTAGGGGCGGGTTTGGAAACCCGTCCGTACGGGAGTGGGGAATGTAAGAGCTGTGCGATCGAGTGGATGAGGGGTGAAGAGGTGATGAGAACGATTCGCGATGCAGTGGTTGCCGATTTGTCAGAAATTGTCGCAATTTATAATGCTGCAATTCCCGACCGATTAGCAACAGCCGATCTAGAACCCGTAGCTGTAGAAAGCCGCACGGATTGGTTTTTCGCCCATTCTCCAGCAGAGCGTCCGATTTGGGTATTAGAAATAGATGCAGCTATAGCTGGCTGGCTGAGTTTTCAATCTTTTTATGGACGACCAGCTTATAAAGCAACTGCGGAGGTGAGTATATATGTTGCTCCTAGCTATCGTCGCTGTGGCGTGGGACGACAATTGTTATCTTATGCGATCGAGCAAAGCCCCAGCTTGGAGTTAAAAACTCTATTAGGCTTCATTTTTGCCCATAACCATCCCAGCATAGAACTATTTGATGCGTTTGGCTTTCAGCGTTGGGGTTATTTACCCCAGGTCGCCAATCTTGACGGTGTAGAGCGCGATTTGGTCATAATGGGAAAGCAAATTCAGTTATCAGTGAAGCAAGAGAGCAGGGAGCAGGGACGAGCAGGGAGCAGTTAATTTCGACTGTCTGACTTGCGAATGCGCGATTTCATCTATATAAATGCCCCTTTTTCTAGGATACTTAAGGTTGATATAATTCCGAAGCAGTTCGATCGCAAAACTATCAGCACGCTATCAACTTAGTGGTGTGTTAGCAATTGGTATCGTTTATTACAGGTGTTCATGACTACACTGATTCCACAGCCTCAACAACCAACATATGGTTCCTTCAATCCTGAAACACGTCTCAAAGATATCCTCAAAACCATACCTAAAGAGTGCTTTCAACGAGATCGCCTGCAAGCATGGTCGCAGGTATTCATTAATATTTTTATGGTTGTGGTGGGTTATGTAGGTTTAGCGATCGCGCCTTGGTATTTGTTACCCTTTGTTTGGATTTTTACCGGTACAGCGTTGACCGGTTTTTTTGTGATTGCCCACGATTGCGGACATCGTTCGTTTGCTAAACGTCGTTGGGTTAATGATTTAGTAGGGCATACGCTACTATTACCGTTAATTTACCCTTTCCATAGCTGGCGCATCTTACACAATCACCACCACTTACACACTAATAAAATCGGTGAAGACAACGCATGGCAACCCTTTCAACCAGAATTTTATGCTAGTTTAGGGTCCCTTGGACAATGGGGCTATCGACTGATGCGGGGTGAATTCTGGTGGATGGCTTCTACCTTACACTGGGGAGCATTACACTTTAACTGGACTCGATTTGAAGGGAAACAGCGCGAACAGGTCAGGTTTTCGGCAATGTTAGTCATTGTTTTTGCCGCGATCGCATTTCCGCTACTTTTTGCTACTACTGGTTTCTGGGGAGTTATCAAATTTTGGTTTATCCCTTGGTTGGTTTATCATTTTTGGATGAGTACTTTTACTCTGGTACACCATACAGCTGTAGATATTCCTTTCTATCATCCTCATGAATGGAACGCGGCGCGATCGCAGTTGTCAGGCACTATTCATTGTAATTATCCCCAATGGGTAGAATTTCTCTGCCACGATATCAGCGTCCATATTCCCCACCACATTTCGACTGCAATTCCTTCCTACAAACTGTGGCAAGCTTATCGCAGCTTACAACAAAACTGGGGTGATTATTTACACCCAGAATCCAACTTTTCTTGGTCTCTAATGCAGGAAATTACGTCTCAATGTCATATTTACGACCCTGACAATTGCTACCAGTCTTGTCAGGAATTTCGTTTAGGGAACAGGAAATCAGGACAAGTCAAAAGCTAGAAGTCAGAAGTCAGAAGCTAGGAATGAGCGATCGTTGGTGAGTGGCTAGTGGCTAGTGATTAGTGGTTAGACTCAACTCTTGTCACCAGCCACCAGTCACTAGTCACCGATAACTGACAACTGATAACTGATTCATGTTAAGATGCATGTCAATTCTGAAAGCTGTGTTGAGAAGGAAAATTTAAGTATGGAAGCCGCATTATTGTTAGCAAAACTACCGGAAGCATATTCCATCCTAGATCCTCTAGTTGACGTTCTGCCCTTGATTCCTCTATTTTTCTTGCTGCTAGCTTTTGTTTGGCAAGCGGCTGTTGGCTTTAGATAAGCTAGGGCTAAACGCAGAGCTAACTCTTAATACGTGGAAGCAGGATAGGCATCGTCTACCCTGCTATTTTTTTCAGATGAATTGTTCAACAAATTTTAATGAGACAGACTTTGAAGGCTACTTTTCTTCACCCACCACGGCGAGAGCCAATTGACTTTTGAAATGCCGGACGTTCGGCGAGTCTTTTGACATAGCCAACAACTGCTGGGTATCCGCTCAGATCTAGCTTTAACATGATTGGAATGTAACTTAAGAGAGAGCCGACCGCGACATCAGCTGCACTAAACTGTTGACCGAGCAAATAAGATTGCTGCTCTAGAATTTGATTAAGAGTAGTCATCAGACGCGGCATTTCGCGATCGCGGTTTGCTTCCACAAAAATTCCTGGTCCCAGTGTGGCATTAGCAAATAAAATCCATTGGCTCAGCTGAGCGCGTTCTTCTAAGGACAGCTCGGCTTTTTCGTATTTGTCGGCAAGATAGGCGAGAATTGCTCCAGATTCCCACAGTCGGACATCTCCGTCTACAATTGCTGGAACTTTACCAAAGGGATTAATGGCAAGATATGCTGGCTGGAGATGCTCTCCTGCTTTCATATCCAGCATGACAAATTCGTAGGGAACTTCTAGTTCTTCCAAATACCATTGAACGATCGCGGCACGGCTAAAAGCACCACCATAAAGCTTGAGCATATTTTAAAGATTCAAATGCTGTTACAAAACTCGACAATCACAGAACTTGATGGGTGTAGGCGTGCTGCTTCACATTATCGTCTTTACTAACAACTCGTTTCGTGTTTAGTACGCGCTTGCGTTCTGTGGAATAATTAAAATCTTCGCGAGTTGTGCCGAGAGGAATGAGAGCCTTAGCAACAGTTCGGCTCTTGTAAGTACGAGCAGCAGCGATCGCCCGTTGTCCGAAGTCGTCGCTAAATTGGGCTGAGGTGGGAAAACCAGCAGGGATCTGTAATTTGTCCCCAGCTAAAACCGTTCCCAGGGTTGTAGCGCTAACCAGTTTGTAAGATGTGGGAATACCTTTAGCGATCGCTTCTAAAGCAGCAGAGGGTATCGGCTCGATAATTGCTAGTTCGCGCACTTCTCCCTCTTCCTTCACAAAGCATGTCGCTAATCCGATCGCAACGTAGTCTTCCGAGGATAGCTCGGGCGCGTTGGCATACACAGTAGCAGTAGTCATAACAAAATTCTCTCACAAATCCAAATACAGCAGTCACCGTGCTTGCATTTTATCAACTTGTCGAACGTATTGAAGAAAAGGGAGCAGGGAAAAGAGAGCTGAGGGAGCTGAGGGAGCTGAGGGAGCTGAGGAAGCTGAGGGAGCTGAGGAGCAGGAGGACAAGGGGGACAAGGGGGACAAGGGGGACAAGGGGGACAAGGGGGAACTCGCTCTTCCCCACGACCGAAGGGAGTGGGGATTAGGGGGCGAAGGGGGACAAGGAAGCAGGGGAGCAACTACCAACTATCAACTACCAATTACCCATTACCCATTACCACTCTCTACTGATAACTAATAACTGATGCCTAATTCCTAAATCTTCTGGAATTTATCTGCGGAAAGATGAATGATCCAGTATGAAGTGAGAATCATAGAGTGTGAGCATCGACTTGGGCGCTACTAATGCTTGACATAAAAAAGTCTAGGCGAAGACACCTAAGTAAGTGCCACAAAGATACAGCAGATAGAGTCTAGATAATTATAAGTTTATTTTATAGAGCTTGTGGCTCAACAGCCCAGCAACCATCATGAGAAGCCAATCGTTAGAAGCAGAAAAAAAGAATCGAAAATGCCGTCATCAACGTAATAGTAGCGGCAAAATGGCTAATCAGTCGCCCATAGCCTCTCAAAACGGTAAACGGCAACCAGAACTAGCCTTATCCGATACCTACTTACGTGCATGTGCTGCGGAGAAATCGCAGCAGGGAAACTATGCCGACGCGATCGCGTTGTTGAGCCAACTGCTTTATCGCTGCCCTGGAAATGCGATTGACTACAACAATCGGGGATTAGTATACTTTCAAGCTGGTCAACTTCAACAGGCGATCGCTGACTACGATCGCGCACTAGAACTGAATCCCAATTTAGCAAAAGCTTATAACAATCGGGCTAATTATCACGCCGCCTGTGGAAACTTTCTCGCTGCATTGGCTGACTACGATCGCGCTCTAGATCTCAATCCTAGCTACGTGCGGGCGTTATTCAACCGAGGCATTACTCTGCGCGATTTGGAACGCTATGAAGAGGCAATTGAAAGTTTCGATCTAGCACTGTTACTAGGACAGCTAGAAGGACATATCTATGCCGAACGCGGTCGGACATATCATTTGTGGGGTGATTGGAACTGCTGCATATCTGATTATCGCCGTGCTTTAGAGCTTCTACCACAGCACAACAGCTCCAATGCCGATCCTGCTATGCGTTTACGCACTCAGGTGGAAACTTGGTTAAACCAATTATTAACGATTGACAATTAGTGGTAATGCTAGCTGCTAATTGCCGGTCGCTAATTGCTATCTAGATTTGTCGAGGAAGTAGACTTGGCGCTGTCCTGGTTCGATTAAATTATTTTGCTCTTTCATCAAAGAATGGCTTTGACGGGGATCGAAGTAGCGGTTGAGGTCTTGACGCAAATGACCGACGCGCTGTTCTATCTGCTTGACTTCGGTATTAATTGCATTTGATTTTTGCTGCTGCGACCATAGATAGGGTGCTAACTGTACCAAACCGTACAGCGTTATAGCAGAAATGGCACAGTTGGCAAATAATTTTGCCGTATTTTCTAAGACTAACGTGCGATTAGGATGGCGTTGCTGGCGCTGTACGGTCTTTCTACGGCGCTCCTGGCGACGAGTCTTTTGTGGCTGTAGAGGTGGTCTAGACGGTTGAATGGCGTTCATAATTGCTCAAAAGGGGCGATGAAACAACTAGTCTTATACAGTCTGTAGATTGTGCTGTTTGTTTATTTTGATACAAAGAATCCCCAAAACCTTACTCTCACTCTGCTCTGGCTCCCAACCGTAGTTTTACGCAAACGTAGCTATACTTTCGGTCGTCGCACAATTAAAACTCGTGAATATACGGTAAATCAGTAGAGAGGACGCTTGGATGTCAACAGTCGATCTTTGTAGAGTAACTGACTGGCGATCGCGAAACGGGGTTTTGCTAGTTGGTAGATGTTATGCAATCGAAGCTCGATTCAAACTGATTTAAATGATTTGAGATGGAGTTTTGAGTCGAGGAGCGCTCCCCTGACTCAAAACTCAACTTGGAAGCAGTTGAACTATGAGTGTTTATTCAGTTAACAAACAAACCAGTAGTCTCTGCCTCACAATGTCATAGTTAATGTACCTAAATTTCTACTTATACAGTTCGGTAGCTAGCCGAAAAGCTAGTAGACCAGGTAGTAACGCTACTACGAGGGCAACGAAAACTTGAGTATCTGATATATTCATTAAAAAGCCTCCTAGTCACAAAGTATTCTTACCAGATAGTTTCATAATTTCAAATGAATTTCCTCATCAGGGGAAGAGCTTGTTACAACTCTTAGTAAATAGGGTGTGGGAAGAATTCGGAATTCGGAATTCGGAATTAAGTGTGACTTGTGACTTGTCTTGCTCCCTCAGCTCCCTCAGCTCCCTCAACTCCCTCAGCTCCCTTTCTCCCCCTACTTCCTGATAACTAATGATTTCCCTGGGAATAGATTTTGGCACTTCTGGCGCTAGAGCCGTGGCGATTGATGCCGCAGGTAAGACTCTGGCAGAAGCCAAGCATGTTTTTACAGGGTCAAAATTAGCAACTGCACCCGCTCAATGGGAGACGGGATTGTTTTGCTTACTAGAGCAACTGCCCTTAGAACTACGGCAGAAAATAGAAGCGATCGCGATTGACGGGACTTCTTCCACCGTCCTACTGTGTGATGCGACGGGCAATCCAATTGTTACGCCACTACTCTATAACGACGATCGCGGCATTGCCGTCATGGACGAGTTACGCGCGATCGCTCCTCCCCATCACGTTGCGATCGGCGCTACGTCCAGTTTGGCAAAGTTGTTGTGGTGGCAAAAAGCAAGGGAGAATTCGGAATTCGGAATTCGGAATTCGGAATTAATTAACCACGCACCACCCACCACGCACTACGGATTACTCAATGACCAATTCCTATCTCCCTCACAAGAGGCAATATATTTCTTACACCAAGCTGACTGGCTGAGTTTTCTATTGCACGGACAGCTAGGAGTGAGTGACTATCATAACGCTCTGAAGTTGGGATATGACGTGGAACGGTTATGTTATCCTGATTGGTTATTGAAATTGCCTGCACTGCCAAATTTGCCCCAGATACTCGCTCCTGGCACGCCTGTAGGAGAGGTGACGGCAGAGGTGCGATCGCGGTGGGGTTTGCCTCAAGGCTGCGTGGTACGTGCTGGGACGACAGATAGTATTGCTGCGTTTCTGGCTAGCGGGGCGAACTCCCCTGGAGAAGCAGTGACATCATTGGGTTCGACCTTGGTACTCAAATTACTCAGTCGGACGCGGGTGGAAGATGCTCGCTCTGGAGTTTACAGCCATCGACTAGGCGATTTGTGGTTGGCTGGTGGGGCTTCTAATACTGGTGGAGCTGTGTTGCGGCACTTTTTTACAGATGCAGAGTTAGAAACGCTGAGCGGTGAGATCGATCCTAATTACGAAAGTCCCCTAGATTACTATCCTTTGCTCAAAGCAGGCGATCGCTTCCCAATTAACGATCCTCATTTGCCACCGCGACTAGAACCTCGTCCAGAAAATCCGGTTGAGTTTCTGCACGGATTATTGGAGAGTATGGCACGGATCGAAGCACGGGGATATCAATTATTGCAGCAGCTCGGCGCAACCCCCTTGAGATGCGTCTACACGGCTGGAGGTGGGGCGAAAAATGCGATTTGGAGTCAAATTCGCGCTAGACATTTAGGCGTGCCTGTGGCGCAGTCAGCGCAAGCAGAGGCGGCTTATGGTACGGCACTGTTGGCACAAATGTCATGCTGAAAGTCATGCTGAAAGTCATGCTGAAATAATTAATGTTAGCGATCGCCCCATAACCTGCACGAACAATTTATGAACGATTCAAGTAGCCGACGACAGTACGCTCCTGCTACCCAACGCAACCGCAAGCCGATTCTGGAAGTGCTGCTGCAAGTTTTGCCTTCTACAGGTACGGTGTTAGAGGTTTCCAGCGGTACGGGAGAACATGCAGTTTATTTTGCCCCTCACCTTCACCCGCGTAATTGGATTCCGTCCGATCCAAATCCCTTAGCACGAGAGAGCATTGCAGCATGGCGAGAATCTTGTCCGACAGATAATTTATATCCGCCGCTGGCGTTAGATGCTAGCGATCTGGTTTGGGTGGTAGAAAGGGACGAACTGCCAGAATCTTTACATGATATAGATTTTCAACGCGATCCGATTGTGGCGATCGCCAACATTAACATGATTCACATTGCCCCTTGGTCGGCTTGTCTGGGATTAATGGCAGGAGCAAGGCGAATTTTGCCACCAGGGGGTATTTTGTATTTGTATGGACCCTTCAAGCAGGGGGGTCGGCATACTGCGCCCAGCAATGCTAATTTTGATGAAAGTTTACAGGCGCAAAATCCAGAATGGGGCGTGCGCGATTTGGATGATGTTGTCGCAGTCGCACGCAGCGAAAATCTTTCCCTACTTAGAACCTATACCATGCCAGCTAATAATCTTTCAGTAATTTTTCAGGCGTGAGTTAGTGTTAGGGAGCAGGGAACAGGGAGCAGGGGAGAACCAACTACCCATTACCCATTACCAATTACCCAATTTTATTCACGCTTTAGCCAACTCTGGCGTTGTTACTTTCTGAATTGGTGGTAGCTCCAGTTTGCGTTGTGGCAACATTTTGGCATAGCGATCGCTCAGATAGCGATTGAATTTTCGGTCGATTTTTTTCATAGTTCGCTTCAACGGCTTATTCTCAAATCCAAGACTTACTTGACGCACGAAGGGTTTAATAATTGTGGCAATGCGTCTGACTCCCAATTTTTTATACTTGGTTTGAAAATAACCGTCTTCCGATAAATTCCACTTCTCGCGTAGGCGTTGTAAGCTGCCTAAAGTCCAAGCGTCGCTCCAACGCAGCATATAAAAGTGTAAATCCGTCCATTCTAAAGGTGGACCCGGTACGTATGTGACTAAACTATCTGGCTCAAAATAGACTGTACCTCCCACTTGCGCCACGGTCATACAAAAGTCGAGGTGTTCTTTGGTGTTGAGCATAGCTTCGTCAAGATAGCCAATGCGATCGAATATTTCTCTGCGGACTAAGGTGCAATGAAATTCTGCTAATTCGGTTTGAGTTCGTTTCAATTGAGGACGCAATTCTACCGCGTTATGTCCTTGTTTGTACATTTTTTCGCGTAGATGTCGTCTACCTTTCACGTCAGTAACAACACGACTTTCTCCACCCGCAAAGTGAACCCTTTGGTGGATAGGTTGTTTTTCGCACATTAAAGGACCAACTACAGTTGCTTCTGTTTCCTCAGCGCAATTAACTAAAGCTGTTAACCAGCCTGGAGAAACTATGACATCGTTATCAACAAAAACCAAATACTTAGTATCGACACGACTCAAACCAATATTACGTGCGTGATTGGGAGAAAGATAGTAATTCGTGCGAATAATGTCAAAACGTTTTTCTTGAGCTTGAGCTTCTAGATATCGTCGTACTTTGACTGGAGAATTTCCATCAACATAAATTAACTTGAAGGGGAAATCTGTGTGTGCGTAAATGCTTTCTAAAGATGCTTGAGTGCAGCTAAAGCGCTCGCGAGGTACAACAACGATTGTCACTATAGGTTTCATTACGATCGATTCCTCCGTATTAATGATTTGCTGTTAATAATAAACTTCTTTCTGTCAAAGAGTGTTGGGGTATTTTTGAATCTAATACTTGTTGATAAATTTCAATTAATTCATCGTTTAGCTTGTCCATATCATATTTTGCTTCTACCTGCGCTCGACCAGTTTTCCCCAGACTTTGCCAAACTTCAGAATGTTCGATCAGAAATTCAAGTTTTGTGGCGATCGCCTCAACATCTCGTTCTGGAACTAAAAACCCAGATACGCCATCTTCCACTAATTCTGGAATGCCACCATGTCTAGTACTAATAACAGGCAAACCCATTGCCATTGCTTCTTTTAATGTATTGACTGGTGCATCTTGATTACCATCAGCTCCGGTCACGCTAGGAGCTAAAAAAATATGACAAGTATCGAGAATTTCTACAATTTCTTTTTGTTGCTTCCAGCCTAATAATTTGATAGCACGCTCGGCATTCAATCCAGTAATTAGTTGCTCTAATTCTGCTTTTAGTTCTCCATCACCAATGATGTAGTATTCGATATTTGGATAAGTTTGAGCGACTTTAGCAACTGCGGCGATCGCATACTCAATTCCTTTCTTTTCTACCAAACGTCCAGTCGTCGCAATTTTCACTTTGCCATCAGTAGGAAAAAATCGAGGTTTGTAAGCAAACTTACTACAATCAATTCCCGAACCGTGGACGTGAATTTTGTCTGAATCGCATCCTAAAGCAACTGCCTTATTTTTAAAAAATTCACAGTTAGCCAAGAAGAAATCTGTTTCTTGAAAGACTTCTTGATAAACGCGATCGCCCCACTTGGGTAAGAATTTACTAATATCTGCACCTCGAAATGTAGAGATTAATTTCCCTTCAATTAATCCGAGTTGACGAAACCACACGCCAAATACACCCAAAGTACTAAATTGACAGTGAATGATATCGTAGGATTTCTTATTAAGAAATGGGATAGCGCGATAAAGTAGCTTCAGCGATTTTGCTTGACTCAAATATCGAGAAGTATTCAATAATTGTAAACACACCAAAGGGTTTTTGTAGCAATTAATTGCTAGTAAACTCAACCCTTTCAACCAACGCCATAACTCGTTATCCGGTCGAGTGGGTGCGTAAAAAGTTCGTTCTAATAGTTGATATTGTTCGACTAAAGGATGCACTTTAGATAGATCTTTGGGAGCGCCATCTAAGGAATAAATATCAACTTCATGACCGCGCTGGATTGCGCCAACAATTTGATTTAGAATAAATGGCTCTGATAGAACAGGAAACCGAGCGACAAAAAATGCGATTTTCATATTTAGTAAAATTTTCTTTTGTAAAAATCTTGCTCTAAACCTGCATTAGTTTTTGAAGATTCTGAATTGATTTTTTTCGATTTGATTTTTCATCTAACATTTGCTTGTAAATTGCTACTAACTCATCGTTCAATTTGTTCATATCGTATTTCGCTTCTACCTGCTCTCGACCAGCTTTCCCCATACTTTGCCAAACTTCAGGATGTTCGATCAGAAATTCGAGTTTTGTGGCGATCGCGTCAGCATCGCGCTCTGGAACCAAGAATCCAGATATGCCATTTTGAACTAATTCGGGAATGCCACCATGTCTAGTACTAATAACAGGCAAACCCATTGCCATTGCTTCTTTTAATGTATTGACTGGTGCATCCTGATTGCCGTCAGATGCCGTGACACTAGGAGCCATAAAAATATGGCAATCATTGAGAATTTCGATAATTTCTTTTTGCTGCTTCCAACCTAGTAATTTAACGACATGACTGACATTTAATTCGCTAATTAATTGCTCGAAGTAGGCTTTTAGGTCACCGTCACCAATAATATTGTATTCAAGATTCGAGTAGGTTTTGACTAACTTAGCAATGGCACGAATACCATATTCTATTCCTTTCTTTTCAACCAAGCGTCCTGTTGTGACAATTTTAATTTTTCCGTTAGTGGGAAAATAACGCGGCTTAAAAGTAAATTTACTACAATCCAATCCCGAACCATGAACGATAATTCTCGTTGGATCGCAGCCTAAACCGATCGCGCGATCGCGAAAGAATTCGCAATTTGCCAAGAAAAACTCACCTTCTCTAAAGAGCCTATTGTAGACATCAACACCGTTTTCTTGAACGTATTTACTAATATCAATGCCGCGAAATGTGGTAATTAACTTACCTTGAATAATATTAGCGTCGCGATAAGCAAGAGCAATTGGCGCTAGCGTACCGAATTGACAATGAATAATGTCATACGATCCATCTTGAAGTAACGCGACAGTTCTGTAAAAAGATTTTAACGTTGCGACTTCTGCATCATATTTACCAGGCTGAAAAAATTGTAATGTTTTCCAAGAACCTCGATTCAGATTCTTCAGAAATAAACCTAACCCTTTAATCAAACGAGGAAAAAACTTCTCTGGCACTGTTGGCGGAAAATAAGTACGCTTCATTAACTGGTATTCTTCAACCACAGGATGTATCTTACCCGTATAGTTTTTAGGCAATCCATTAATTGGATGAATGCGGACATCATGACCGCGATCGATTAAGCCAGTAATTTGATTTAAAATAAAGGCTTCTGATAAAATTGGAAAGCGCCAAACAATGAATGCGATTTTCATAGTTGTGTTATCGGTCATTAGTCATTGGTCATTGGTCATTTGTGAATCAGGCATTTTAACCCGACTAAGAAAATATCTGTGTGGGTATTGCCCACCCTACATCTGATTTATGGCTCGAGCCGTTTTGAGTAGTTAGAATATTCATTGCTTGTAAAATTGGTGGATGGCGATCGCCCGGATATTGCAGACAACTTACCATTCCTTTTTTGACTGATATTCGTTCCGAAACATCCGAATTCATATTAAAAACATGACCAATTAAACGAGCGATCGTTTCTTCGCTTGCCATAACTAAACCAGTCATCAACTGCTGGGAATTAGCGATACTTCTTCTACCAATGACTGCTTGCCAAGCTTCGGGAATATCTTCTCGCAATACCTCAAACTGTACTGTTTCTGGATGGTGTTGCAGAATTTGTTGCACCGTAATGTGGTAGGAGTCAAGTATGCTATTGAGGCTAAAGTCAATTCGCACTTGTTTGAGAAACCTAGCTATGTTTTGAGTTTGTGCTGCATTTGTCCCAGAAGGTACGAGCAACAGCCGTAAACCTTTACCCCCTTCTTGAGGCTTGGGTAAGTGTTCTCCTACATGAGTATTTAAATTCATTGCTTCCAATTGCCCTGACTCCAGAGAACCGTCAGGAAAATTGAGAACGCTGATACCGCAATTAGACTGCTGAATGCAATGATAGCGATCGGGTGTAATTCCTAAAGCTGTACTTATTAAAGCGCGGTTGGTTCCGCCATGAGTCACTAGTAAAACAGTTTGTCCCCTATGGCGCGGTAATATTTCTTGCCAAAACTCTCGTACCCTTTGATATAAATCTAGGGCGGGAAAGAATTTGTCAAGTTGTTGGCTGTTAGTTGTTGGTTGTTGGTTGACAGTCAACGCTGAGGCTACACTGCGTGAAGACAGTTGACAGTTGACAGTCAATGCTGGCGCTACACTGCTCCCTTGTCCCCCTTCGCCCCCTAATCCCCACTCCCTTCGGTCGTGGGGTCCCCGAGTTCCCCCTTGTCCCCCTTGTCTCCCTTGTCTCCCTTGTCCCCCTTGTCTCTCCACACTTCCAGAGAATTCCATCCAAAACTCATGGGGGTGTTGTTTCCAAAGGCGATATTCCTGGGCGAAGTTTTCGCGCACGTATTGAAAAGCTAATCCTTGCCACGCCGGAAGATCGGTTTCGCGTAACTTGTTCGTTACCCTTAATTGGGTATGGGGGGAGGTGACTTTTATAATTTCTCGGGCAGTTTCTTGCGCCCGTTTTAAGGAACTGGAGTAGATGGCATCAAATACCACTCCTTTGAGAAAATCGCCAGTTAAACGCGCGTCGCTGCGCCCTACTTCAGTTAATACTGACTCGTCGCTGCTACCTTGATAGAGACCGAGAGCATTGTAAGTACTCTGCCCGTGGCGTACTAAGATAACGCGGGTTGCTCGATCTTCCTCATGCTTCGATCGCATAAGTATCTCCTGTTTGCTCGCTGTCAATAATGCTTTGCATCTGGTACAAGGTGGCATAATGTCCGCCCAGACGCATGAGTTCGCTATGCGTCCCCTGTTCTAAAATGCTGCCCCCTTCAACGTAGAGAATGATATCTGCGTGTTGCACTGCCCTGAGATTGTGGGAGATTGTAAATGTCGTCTGCCCCTCCGTGAGTTTTTCTAAGGCTGCGTTGACGATTTGTTCGCTGGCACTGTCTAAACCTGTAGTTGGTTCGTCTAGAATCACAATTGGTGCTTGACGGATCGCCGCACGGGCGATCGCAATTCTTTGTCGTTGTCCGCCTGATAGCGTCCCACCCCGTTCGCCCAAAACTGTTTCGTAGCCCTGGGGCAGTTGCATGATAAATTCATGAGCATTGGCAAGACGGGCGGCTTGTTCTACTTCTTTGCGAGAAGATCCTAGTTTCCCGTAGGCAATATTTTCTTGTACGCTAACTGCAAACAAAACGCTATCTTGCAAAACTACGCTAATTTGCTGCCGCAGCGAATCTAGGGTGTATTCGCGTAAATCTTGACTGTCAATTAAAATCCGACCGGAATCGGGGTCATACAAACGGAGAATTAAACTCAGAAGAGTCGATTTACCACTTCCAGAAGGACCCACCACAGCTACTTGTTGCCCTGGCTGAACGGCAAAGCTAATATTTTTTAATATTTCCTTACCTGTACTGTAGCCAAAAGAGACATTCTCAAACCGGATTGCCCCAAAGAAAGGATGTGCTTTTTCTGCCCCTGGTAAGTCGCGCACGTTGGGTTCGTATTCCAATAACTCCACCACCCTTTCACCAGAAGCTGTCGCTTTAGCAATCTGCCCGACTTGGTTGGATAGTTTTCGCATTGGTTCAAAAGCATTTTTTAAATAAGTCATAAACACTAATAATTCGCCAGGGGTAAGCCCTTTATGCAAAACCACATGGGAACCACGCCACAAAACTGCGGCGATAATGACTGCCATTAGAACTTGCACTGTTCTTTCCAGCGCTGCTGAAAGTTTTAAAGATTCGATCGCCTCATCTAAACTTTTTTGGTTTTGCGCTGCGAAAATGCTATGTAGCATCTCCTGTAAAGAAAGGACTTGTACGACTTTAATCGCGCCAATAGTTTCACCCGTTGTCGCTGCTAAAACACCTTCAGAATCGCGATGTTGTTTGGCGAAACTACGAATACGACCGATCGTTTTACTCGTAAGCAGAGTTAGGAATGGAAATATCGCTGTTGCAACTAAGGCTAATTCCCAGTTCAGCCAATACATAATTGCCAACATTCCTAGTAAAGAGATAATGTTGGTCAATAAAGGTAAAGCAGTTTTGATCGTCACCAACCGCATCTTTTCAATATCAGCCGTGACGCGAGTAATTAAGTCGCCGCTTTTATGTTGTTGGTGAAAGGAAAGGGAGAGACGCTGCAAGCGATCGAAAACTTGACCGCGTACCTCAGACAATACTTCTACAACAGCTAAAGACATACCATAGGTACTCAAATATGCTGCCATACTACCCAGTCCAGTAATACCAACTATTGCTAGTGCTGATAAAGTCAGCAGCATGACTGGATTGAGTCCAAAGCTATTAGGAATATGAGTAGAGTTGTTATGAGCGGGAATTAGAATATTATCGAAAACATATTTTAAGGGCCAAGGTTCTAGTAGCCGTAAACCAGTCTCTATTAATAAAGCGAAAAAAGCACCAACAATTGTGAATCTTTGTTTGCGGATATAGGGGGAAAATTTTCTCAAAATCCGCAGAAGACCTGGTATCACTCCTTTTAAATCTTTTTCTTTGGGGCGCTGACCCATTTAGTAGTTCTCCTTTAATTAGTGTTACTTGGTGCGTGGTGCGTGTAAGGAAGTAGAGCAGCAGAAGGTAGGTTAAACTAGTGGAAATTAAACAAGACTCAAAGCAGCAGTCTGAGAATTGAGAAACATTTTTAGAAAGTTGGCTGTGTTATCAGCTCCTTGAAGATCGAAAATCCTTGAATTGTTTGATGTTTTTTTAGATAAGCAATCGCCGATCTTTTCAGATAAAACTAGAGGCGACAAGTCTTGAGGATGAATACTGTTAACAATTCCCAATTGTTCTAACTTTTGCGTTCTGTGTAATTGTTCTTTATCTACATGCTCGTGACCGATGGGAACTATAATGGCACGGACACCCGTACTCAGTATATTCATTGTGGTGTTGTAACCGCCAAGACTAACAGAAATATCTGCGGTCTGCATGTATTCAAGCAGTTGTGGGGTATAAGTTTCAATTTGAATATTGTCGCGATCGCCTGCCAATTTTTTTAACTGTTTTACCTTCTCTACTGGCATAAACGATCCAGTAAATATCTTCATAACATGTGGTAGTTTTCGACTCAATATCGCACTCGATTTAATCAGCGCTTCTAGCACTTCATAACCGATTCTACCACCACCTATACTTGCTACAATTTTGACAGTATCCAAACTAACTTCACTCCATAATTTCTCAAAAGGTGTAGAAGTAAATTTCGGCAGTTGAGTTACAAATCCTGTATGGATAACTTCAGCAAGAATTTCTTGATGTCTCGCAAAACTATCCGAAAAAGTTTGAAAGCGAGAATCGGCATGAAATAGTAGTAAATCGAAATATCGATTCATTAAATTGCAAATTGTTTCCTCTTCTTCAGGATCGCTTTCTTTCCCGATAACGTCGCGCAAGCTGGAAACAATTTTGGTTTTAGGACTTATTTTTTTTATATGTTCGACTAAAGGAATTAGCTCGAAGAGTAGCTTGTGTCTACCAAAAGGAAAAAACTCTGTAATCAAACAATCAGGTTGAATGCGATCGCACTCTGCAATTAAGATATTTTTCCTAGCTGCTTTCACTTCTTCAACGGTAAATGGACTACTCCCAACTGTGAATTTTCCCTCTTCCAGCCATAGTGCAGGTAATCGAATAACTTCTACTTGTGTTGGTAGCTCAAAACCTGGAATTTGAGGACCACCAACAATAAAGTAAACTTGAAAATATTTTGCTAAGCTTTGCACAATTTCTGAGCTACGAACTAAATGTCCCATACCACTCAGATATTGACAGTAAAACATAATTTTTTTCATAACTAGCTCAGAATTCCTACAATAAAAACTATCTAGACCGCTGAGCGATCGCTCGCTAAAGTGGGTAAAGAAGTATATTTTTGATAAATTTGGTTCAATTGATGTTCGCAGACTTTTTGAGACATGAGTTGAAGTAAATAATCTTTCACTCGAACTAAACCATTCATGTCTAAGTTAAAGTCTGGCTTTTTTCGTCCTTCTAACTGACTTAGAAGTAGATTCATTAAAGTGATGGAGCTAAAATCTCCCTTACCAGGTATGAGTGTCTTAATTAACCCTAAGCTTGCCATTCTCTCGGCTCTAATTGACTGTTCTTGAGACGGCTTACTACGCGGAATAATGACAGATGGCTTTCTAGCCGATAAAATTTCACAAACAGTATTGTATCCAGCCATAGATACCACAACATCTGCGGCATTTATATAGCTCATTAAATCATCTGTAAATTCTCCAACTCGAACTTGAGAGTTATTTTCTGCTGCTTGTTCGACGAGTTGCTTTTGCGCTTTAGGCATTTCAGGACCGCAAATTACCAAACTTTTAATGCGATACTTTGCTGGTAATAGTGCTAAGGCTGACAAATAATTATCTACTAACTCATAGCCATCCTCTCCACCTCCAGGAGTCACTAGAATTAAGCGTTCTCGCTGCGAAACTTTTAATTCTTGGCGAATGCAAGTTCGACTCTTTTGTCCCGGTTGACGGTGCAGATAGCCACAGTAGCGTACTTTCTCGACAATTTTAGGTGGAAATCTATATTCTCGTACCGTGTCAAAAACTTCTGGCGTTCCAACTATTTGTACTTGATGGTAAAACTTGTCTATTGCCGTATAGAAATCGCTTTTTTGCCACTCTGCAATTGTTTTTTCAGGACAGTCAAGAATATCTCGTAATAACAGTACTAGTTTAGTCTCTGGTAATGTTGTTTTTAGATAATTGAGCGTACCCCGTAATTCATTTTTGAGTCCATAAGGTTTCTTATCTACTAAAAAAATATCTGGTTGAAAAATAATTGTTGCTGACAAGATCAATTCCGATCGCAGCTTAACTATCTCTTCCACACCCATTCCCAGATATTTGACAGCAATTTCACCAGTTTCACCGCGATTTAGACAAGGTAACTTAATATAATCAAGTCCTTTTGGTAATCGAAAGCCCTGAAGCATGGGCGAACCAGAAAGTAATAAAATTGAAAGGTCAGGAATTTCGCTTAATAGGTGTTCGCAAATTGCTAACATTCTGCGAATATTGCCAAGTCCAAATGCGTCGTGGGAATAAACCAGCAGTCGCATGACTGATATCCTTTTTGTGTGGTTGGTTGTGAAAAATTGACTGGCGATCGCAGTTCGTCACTAATGATTTGTCTTCCATCTACATATATCTTTGCAGTCAGTGATGAATTGATAATGAATGTTTAATGAGAGATTTCTCATGAGAAATCTCTCATTTTCGCCATAAGTCTCTCTTTCACTCCACCTCATAGCGGTTTTCGATTGGGTAAAACACACGATCTGTAGGGGCGCTTTCTCTGTGCGCTCCTACAAATGTCACGCACGCAATCGAGAATTGCTATCATTCGTTTGCATACATAATTGTAGAGATGCAACTCATCTCTACAAAGCCATTCAGAAAACATCTCATACCAATTTACTCTTTGACTACGACAAAAAAGATCCCCCCTACCTTGATAAGGTGGTTTGGGGGGATCTCATGTAGTGCAAGGGGTGCAAATCTGTGCGCCCCTACAAATGCTAAAAATGTTATTTGAGTATTGTTGGTTTGCAAGCGATTTCCAACTGTGCCTGTATACATCCTAATAAGTCTTTGAAGAGGAAAGGCTTAGTAATGTAATCATTTGCACCAGCTTGCAAAGCAGCTGCCTTACATTGATTATCGTCACGAGCAGTCATAATGACAATTGGTAGCACTTCTCCCTTGCTACGTAATTCTTGCATGACCTGCCAACCATTTTTAATTGGTAAACCAAGGTCGAGTAACAATAGATCGGGTTGACTAGTTTGAGCCAATTCAATCGCCTGTTCTCCATCAGTTGCTACTAGAGTATCGAAACCACTTTTGCCCAGTCCTTTCTTAACAAAAGCAGCTAGACGAGCTTCGTCTTCCACAATCAAAATTTGGCTCATAACCTTGTGGTGTACCTATTTCAAGGTGGTCAATGAATAAAGTAAATGCTGAAGAAAACGATTTCGCTAATCTTGCATAGAAATCCTTGCAAATCTTAGCTAGCGATCGCCCTACTGCCACAACCTAAGCGCCTCATTGTTATATGATGACAGAACTATCTATACGGATAATAACAGACTAAAAATAAACGTCATAAAAGATAAATCTTTTATTGATAAATATTTTATTTATCTGTCTTCTGTTTGCTTAATCCTATCCTTTAGAAAAAGTAATAGAACAACCCAGCCAACTCTCAATTATTTCAGCAATTATTCTCTTGCCAATTATTTTGACAGTTAAAGATGAGATTGTGATGAAATTGAAATGAGAAACTTTTCATCTCTGAACTTGCCGATCGCCTTTCTACTTTGATTTAATCGTCAACCAACTCGTTCGGCATGACCTTTTTTCTCTGGCGATCGCTTCAGAGGTATGACAATCGTAAATCTAGCACCAGCACCAATATCACTTTTGAGTAAGATTCGTCCACCATGTGCCTCTACAATTGCTTGGACGATTGATAATCCCAACCCAGCGCCTTCAGATCGGCGGCGACTGTTAGCAGCACGAGCAAAGCGTTCAAATATCCTTTTTTGATCTACAAGTGCGATCCCTTCTCCCGTGTCACGCACCCAAAAACTAATTCTACTTTTACTAATTGCCGAGCCAATACCAATTATGTCATTCTCTTTTGTGTGCTGAATGGCATTTTGAATTAAGTTCATCACTGCCTGAGTCAAACGCTGGCGATCGGCGATCGTTTGACCTTGAGCTGTACTGTCGAATTGCCAGTTACGCTGGGCTAGTGCTTGTGCTTTAGCAAATAATTCCTCTGTAAAAGATTGAAGCTCGACAGTTTCCCAGCGTAAAAAGTCCGGGCGTTCTGCTTTTGTTAGTAAAATCATGTCGTTGACAAATCGACTCATGCGATCTAGCTCATCTAGCACTAGCGCCCGAGTTTCCCCGATTTCTTCGGGGTTGTCGCCCATTAATTCTAAATGTCCGCGCACGATCGCGATTGGCGTTCGTAGTTCGTGTCCCGCATCGTTAATAAACTCTTGCTGGCTAGTAAAAGCGGCTTGCAATCTATCCATCATTTCATTAAAGGTAGTTGCTAACTCCGCCAGTTCTCCCTTTCCTTCTACGGAAATGCGTTGATTGAGATCGGACTCGCTGATTTTACGAGTTGTTTGGAGTATGAGGCGCAGAGGAGCCAAAACCCCCCGAGAAGCAACCCAAGCTATTAGCAAAGCCAGAATTAGCACCACAGCACTGACTTGAACGATTGCTAACACGGCTTCTACAACTTCAGCTCGTTCGCCAGCGGTAGTATGAGCAACTACAAATACACCTGCAATTTCGCCGTCAATCCAAACAGGTTTGGCTGTGTAAAGAACGCTATCAATATTTGGTTCTGTAGGAAATTCCTTCTCACCTTGCTCTGATTGAGTCAGTCTTCCCCAGTATTGAATTAGCTTAGAATCAGCAGCAAGTACTTTGGGTCTAGCTCTCGGACTAGATTTACGAAATTCTCCATCCACGATCGCGATCAAGAAGGTGTCGTCTTCCGATAGCTGGCGACCGAGAAAAGCATCAAAAAATTCTTCTAACTCATCCTCTGTCGCGGGGGGTTTTGTCAAACGCATGTCTGCTTGTTTGAGCAAATTGACAGCAGCCGTCACTTCTTCATCTTCGCGATCGCTTGCTTCGGTTTCTGCATCAATTAATTGAGTAAATATTTCCATCTTCTCCGTCAGTTCCCGATTGACACGCTGGTTGACGCGCTCGTAAAGCACTTGGCGAAACGCAGGGATGGACACTACAAAAATGAAACCAATTGTCAGCAGATACCATAAGAGAATACGGGTACGTGCTGCCCAAAAGAACCCTCTGGCAGCCGAGAAATTTGATTTAACCTTGGGAGAGGCTCTACTCTCGCTGCGTTTTTCTTGCATCGATCGAAATTTATGATAGTTCTAGAAAAACTTAATAGTTCTTAATATTTGGCATTAGTTTACATAATAACTGCTAAACATGACTTTTTTTCAGATTATCACCTCAGAACGCTAAAATCCCTCCATAAGGGGCTTGACAAACGTATAAACAAGAAGGAATATTCCAGAATCTCTAAGGAGTAAACTAACAAGACTCACTACAGTTAAAGCAGGCACTTGTAAAGAATTAATGCGTCGAAGAAAAAGATTATGCCAAATCCGAACCGTGAGACGCGATCGCTCCTCTATGATGAGAAATGGTCTGACTCCAACCCCAAACCGAACGGTTCAACTACCATTTGTACTGAGGTTTGGCTTGTCACTGGTAGCAAAAATATTTAGTGCGATCGATCGCCTAAAATCTCGTCCACAATGCTAGCGAAGGATATGAAAACATGCACGTATTAGTGACTGGAGTTGCCGGATTTATCGGTTATCATTTAGCACAACGGTTGCTTCAAGAGGGGATAGGAGTCTATGGCATAGACAACCTCAACAACTACTACGATGTCAAACTCAAGCACGACCGCTTAGCGCAGCTTCAGCCACATCCGGGGTTTGCATTTCAAAAATTGGACTTAGCAGAACGCGATCGCCTTTTAGAATTGTTTCAATACAATAAATTCGATTATGTCGTCAATTTAGCAGCCCAAGCAGGGGTTCGTTATTCTCTACAAAATCCCTTTGCCTACTCTGATAGTAATCTTTCCGGGTTTGTTAACCTGCTGGAAGGCTGTCGTCACAGTCAGGTCAAACACTTAGTCTTTGCGTCTTCCAGTTCTGTTTACGGTGCAAATACCAAAATACCTTTCTCAGTTAGCGATCGCGTCGATCGCCCCGTGTCTCTCTACGCTGCTACCAAAAAAGCCAACGAACTGATCGCCCATGTCTACAGCCATCTCTACAATTTACCGACTACCGGATTGCGTTTTTTTACCGTTTACGGTCCTTGGGGAAGACCGGATATGGCTTATTTTAAATTTGTCCAGGCGATTGAAGCAGGCAAGCCAATTGAAGTCTACAACTATGGCAAGATGAAACGCGACTTCACCTATATTGATGATGTTGTAGAAGGCGTAATGCGAGTTATGCTGCGTCCACCTCAAATGTGTTCTCAACCAAACGGCAATAGTGCAATACCTGAAAACCAAGCTCCATATAAAATTTACAACATTGGTAATAATAGTCCGGTAGAACTGAATGAGTTTATTCAGACAATTGAGACCGCTTTGGGAAAAACAGCTCGCACGCAAATGTTACCGATGCAACCCGGTGACGTTCCTTGTACTTACGCCGATGTAGACGATTTAATTCACGATGTAGGATTCAAACCTACTACACCTTTATCAGAAGGGATTCAACGCTTTGTTGACTGGTATAAACTTTACTACAAAGAGCAGGAAGCCGGGAGCAGAGAGCAGGGAGCCGGGAGCAGGGAACAGTGACCGTAGGGGTGGGTTTGGCGAATAGATTGACAGCCTGAGCAATACATCTTCGCTCGAAATTCGCCCTTCTCAGGTATCAGCAATCGGTGCTCGGCAACCAAAATAACTTGCGATGATTAAAAATAGTTTTGACACTCTCTATTGTCTTTCACGCTATTACTTTCATTTCTTCTTTCAAACATCAGATATTTATTTCATAGAAACCTTTCTGAAGGAATAGTGTTTAACAAATTTATAGAGATTATTCTATAAGTATTATTATCTAAGCTATGGCTGCACTCATTCGTGAATGTTGTTTTTCTCAAGTTATATGTAAAATAAGAACGGTAAACCTAATATTAAGAAATAATAAGTATTAATACCCTAATCGCGAATTAGAAAAGACGCAGTTGTAAGTATTAATGTATTCCTAAAGTCATAGTTAGCTTGATACATATCTGACTCTCGCTCAGTTGCCGCGATCGCCAGTATCTAAAAAGGTAAGAGGAATCAGGAGCAAGCAGTTTAGCAGCTTTTAAAAGTCTTGCTAAAATAAAAAAATATAGAATAACAGTAATATGTATAATTGTTACCAATATAAAATCAATAGACAAATTAGCTAATATATAGAACCTTAATAGTTCGACTAGAGAAAGTCGGGTTTTTCAGGAATCCAAAGTAAAAGTAAAGCAAAAAGCATAAGGTTGTTAATTATACCATAAATTAACTAACCGATATCAATGTATTTAACATTTTATTTCTAAAATCTAGGTCGATTTGGAGTTTCTCGATGAATCAACAAAGTTCCCGAAGGAAGTTGATACGCTTAAGAGAGCTAATAATTACCACTACAGTAGGCTCCTTGCCTAAGCTCGCTATGGGTACGGCTGCACGCCGAAAATTCTACCCTCTGATCTTGCGGCACATGGGTAAAAAAGTTTTTATCCAAGAGGGAGTAGAGTTTCTCAGTGCTGAAAAGATCGAGCTTGGCGACGAGGTTTATTTATTTGGCAACGTCAAGCTGAACGCTTGGAATGATAATTGTCAAATTTTGCTAGGCGATCGCGTTGCTATAGATCGAGGTGCTGATATTACTTGTGCGGGAGATAACTGCACGATTGAAATTGGTGATGGCACGTTCGTCGGTCCCTACTCCTGTATCGCTGGTCCAGGGAATGTCAGAATTGGCAAGGACTGCATGATTGCTGCTCACAGTGGCATAGTGGCTAACAATCATATTTTTGCAGACCCCTTACAGAGGATTCGCGATCAAGGAGTGACGAAAAAGGGAATTGAAATTGGCGACGATTGCTGGTTGGGTTATGGCGTGAAAGTTTTAGATGGGGTCACAATCGGCAAGGGTAGCGTCATCGGTGCTGGCGCGGTTGTAACCAAAGATCTCCCCCCTTACTCGGTTGCCGTGGGCGTACCAGCTAAAGCAATTGCTAACCGACTGCAAGTTCAAGAAAAAGTGACTCACCAACACGAATACAACCCGGTCGCTCAAGGCGATCGCGTTTCAACAAATCCATCCCGCGATCGCGCTGCGAGCAAAAACGAACTTGCCCATAGACCGCTAGAAAATTTACTCCAAGCAACCTTGGAATGCATTCGCCACATCCTAGAAGTCGATACTGTCGCAGTCTTATTACAAACAGAAAACGGAGAACAGCTAGCAGTTCATGCAACTTTGGGTTTGGAAGAAGAAATCGAAACTGGAGTCAGAATTCCAGTCGGACAGGGGTTCGCGGGTAAAATTGCAGCTCAACCGGAGTTAACAATTGTTGACGATCTATCGACAATAGAAGTCTACAGTCCCGTACTGCGACAAAAGGGACTGCATTCTATGCTAGGCGTTCCTCTATTTGCTAGCAATCGAGTTGTTGGTGTATTTCACATTGGTAGCCTGCACCCGCGCCACTTCACTAACAAAGAAGCACAAACTGTACGCTACGTTGCCGATCGCATTGGAGAAGCGATCGAACCAGTTTTGCGTCTGTGGCAGATGCCTGATTATGTTAATGGTTAATGGCTAATGGTTAATTGTTAATATTGGCGATCGATCCGATTAACTATTAACAATCGACAACACGCTAATCTTCGCCAGATCCGTAGCGCCAAGCGTCAATCCAGCGGTGGTATTGGTACTGTTGTGGTGTGGGTAGGTTTTTTAGCCAAGGTTGGATAATGGGACTGAATTTAGATAAGACTGAATAGATTCCAAGGTTAGTGTAATGGATCGTCCAATCTATTAAAGCCCCTAAGCCAACGTGAGGGATAATTTGGGCGATTAACAAAGGATGAGCGATCGCAGTTTTGAACAAAGTTTGTGTCAGGGGCAAAAACTGTACTACGTCTTGGAGAAACGGTCTGAGAACGCGATCGCCCAACTGTTGCATGGTGAGAAATACAACTGCTAGCAACCGATTAATGCGATCGGGTGGTATATTTCCCCCAACATCTGCCCGCATTGCTTTTTGAAACAACCACGTAACGCTGAGATTTGGTTGATAGGGGGCTAGTAACGACAGTGACGATGCAGATAACTGCTCGCTAGAAAGTGCTGCATGAATGCCAAGCGTTAGGCGTTCTAAATGGCGTACCATTGCTCCAAAACCCCCAAAGCTTAGCGGTGATTGATTGCCACTACTATCTCCTACTGGTAAAATCCGATTCCAAGGAGTGCGTAAAGGACTTTGGTGATAGGCAGGAAAAAAACCAAATAAAGCTCGTTGAAAATGTAGCTTATCTAAATCTACAGCCTGATACTGTGGTAGCAATCGCAAATACTCTTCAAATAACGCTTCTAAACCCAAATGGTCTGGACTAGCATCCATGTAGGTAAATAAATACGTCGTTCTACCATCTCTAGCAGGAAAAGCCTCCCAGAAATACTGACAGCGATTTTGAATCGGCGTGAAAGTGGCAATCAAATCGCCAGTTTGGTTCTGAGAAAACCCTTGAGCGCAACTACCAACAACCAAACAAATACTATCGGGTTTTTGTCCCTGACGTGCTTGTTGTGTCATCGGAGACAAATGCCCCATTGCATCGATGAGGAGGCGAGTTGTAATTGGTAATTGGTTGTTGGTAATTGGTAATTGGTAATTGGTAATTGGTAATTGCTCCTCAGCTTTCTTCTCTCCTGCTCCCTGCACCGAAGCGCTCCCTGCTCCCGTTTCCACAAGCACGCCATTAGGATGAACGATCGCGCTCACAAAGGGAGTATTTTCTAATAACACCCCA
Source organism: Chroococcidiopsis thermalis PCC 7203 (assembly GCF_000317125.1). Lineage (GTDB taxonomy): Bacteria > Cyanobacteriota > Cyanobacteriia > Cyanobacteriales > Chroococcidiopsidaceae > Chroococcidiopsis > Chroococcidiopsis thermalis. The sequence goes on along the minus strand of NC_019695.1, from coordinate 112,909 downwards.
CCTGCTGCTAGAAATTTTTGCTTTAAGGTTTCTAGCAAATAAATTGGATCTACACCCAGATTGAGTACGTCTTTAACCCAGATTTCGCCGCCCCAATTTTCGCCACTATTATGAAAGCTAACGCGGGCGGGGTTATACTCAGTAGCGATCGCTTGCTCTAATTCCGCTTCAGTTAATAAATTCAACCGCAAAAAAACTGCCAATTCTTGGCGAGAAATATTCCACTCTTGCTGTCTACCTCGTAAAATTCCGCGTTCGAGCAAGGCGACTCGCCATCCCCGCTGTACCAAAGCGCTACCAATTAAAATTCCTAGCGTACCACCGCAAATCACGACATCCCAGTCAACGGTTTCCAAAAGAGTTTCGCTTTGAGTCACGACTGTCGGTACGGCTGTCGTATCCGTTCTCATCGACGCGAGCAAGCGATCGGCTTGTCGCAAGCCACTCAAAACATCGCCTGGTAGTTGAGTCAGAATATCTTCTGTTAAACTCACGATCTTACTACTCTTTATTTAACTAATTGCGATCGAATATACCCAATCTTGATATTTTGGTTCTCTACCTTCGGTAATAGCAATCAGTTTTTCTTGCAGCTTTCGTGTAACTGTATTTTGCCGCGATAATTGATAATTTTCTAATGTTTTTACTGGAACAATTTTAGCTGCTGTACCGCATAAGAACACTTCATCGGCAATTAAAAGTTCGGTTCGATCAACTGGTCTTTCTATTGTTTCAATTCCTAAGTCACTGGCGATTTTAATAACACTATCTCTAGTAATTCCTTCTAAAATATCTTGGTCGAAACCTGGAGTAATCAGTCTTTCGTTTCTGACAATGAATATATTCATTCCCGAAGCTTCGCTCACTTTGCCTTGAGAATTCAATAAAATTGCCTCATCAAAACCCGATTCAGCTGCTTCTGTTTTTGCTAAAGCAGAAGTGATGTAAGCAGCACTTATTTTACCCCGTAGTGGCATACTGCGATCTTCTTGTCGATACCAAGAGCTGATACGACAGCTAACACCTTCAGCAGATAAATAGTCTTGCAACTCTAATCCGTAAACAAAAAGATCCTTTTCGATCGAATGCAATCGCGGTGCGATTCCTAAGCCAGAGGTGTAAACAAAAGGACGAATGTAGAAAGATGCTGTGGGCTGATTGCGTTTGACAAATTCAACAATGACGCTTTGAATTTTGTCTGCTGGTAAATCGTAGTGGAGAAATCTTGCGCTGTTACTCAATCTCTGGCAATGGCGATCGAGCCGAAACAGCAAAATTTGCTGGGAATCCTGTGGGTGGGGAATTCCGCGTAAACCACCTAAGGCTCCCGTTCCGTAGTGTAAGGCATGGGTAGCAATGGAGATCTTAGCCTCGCCAAACGGAACAAACTGATTTTGAAAGTAGGCGATCGGTAGGAAGCTTTGCACGGGCAAACTTAAACAGAGGTGAGATATTTCACTATAGACGATTTTACAGCTCTAATCCCAGTACGATTTGAACTAAATTCCAATAGAACAGATGAATCTGGAAAATCCAATATATTATCATCAAGCATAGTAAAATCAAAAGTACTAAGTTTACAGCCAGTAAGTTGAATTAGGCTTATTGGAGCTTTAGCTAATTGAGTTGGCGATCGCGAACGCTCTCTACAACTCAAGCTTAAAGCGAGTATAAATAAAAATTAAGATTCAGTTCTGCCTGTGGAAAACTTCGGGTTTTCTGTGGAAAACCCGGGGACAATTTGTGGAAAACTATTGATTTTACGTGGAAAATTTAAAGTAAGTATAAATACCCTGTGGAAAACTTAAGGCTTTTTTCCACAAGTTTTCCACAAGTTTTAATCTCTAGGATCGCCACAGAAACAGCAAGAGCCATTTTTTTTCACAGTTTCCACAGCACCTACTACTACTAATAAAAAAAATATATCTTTAAGTCGGATCTATTCGCACAGAAGTTTATTGGTTCATCCTTACAACAACCTTGACAAGAGTGATACTATGTCTATTCTGGAGCAAATCTGTCCTAGCCCAGTGCCATCTGTTAGCCGTCCATGAAACTCGTCTGTACTCAAAACGACCTTAGTACAAACCTTTCTCTTGTCAGTCGCGCCGTCCCCTCGCGTCCGACTCATCCGGTTTTGGCTAACGTATTGCTGCAAGCCGACGCAGATACGCAGCAGGTAAGCTTGACAGCTTTCGATCTCGAACTGGGAATCCGCACCACGTTTGCCGCCACAGTGATATCAAGCGGTGCGATGACTTTGCCTGCTAAGTTGTTAAATGATATTGTGGCAAGGCTTCCAGAAGGAGAAATTACGCTGGAAGAAGAGGAAGGAGAAGTCCCATTTATTGCGGCGATCGCCTCTCAGCATGGACGCTACCAAATTCGCGGTATGGGTGTGGAAGAATTTCCAGAATTACCCGTTTTGGAAAAGGGTGAATTCGTGCATTTGCCAGCAGAGGCTTTGATGGAGGGTTTGAAAGGATCGCTATTTGCGACGAGTGCGGATGAAAGCAAGCAGATTTTGAAGGGATTGCATTTAACCGTCCAACAAGACACGCTAGAATTTGCGGCAACAGACGGTCATCGCTTGGCAGTCGTGCAAACTGCCAATGACACTTCAGATAGCGAAGAGTCTAGACAGCTTGAAGTCACCGTACCCGCTAAAGCGTTTCGAGAACTGGAACGGATGCTGGGTAAGCTACAAGCCAGCGAACCAATTGCCTTAAATTGCGATCGCGGTCAAATCGTGTTTGAATGGTCGGAGCAGCGACTGACGTGTCGCACCTTAGAAGGTCAGTATCCCGCCTATCGTCAGTTAATTCCACGTCAATTCGAGCGCCAAATTGCGATCGATCGCAAACAATTACTGGGTGCATTAGAACGAATTGCGATTATTGCCGACCAGAAAAATAATATTGTCAAGTTTCATATTGATACTGACAAACAAGAATTAGCCTTATCAGTTGATGCGCAAGATGTAGGTAGCGGAAAAGAATTTTTGCCTGCTGAAATTTCTGGTGGGGGCAATCTTGATATTGCTTTTAATATTGCTTATTTGATGGATGGAGTTAAAGCATTACCTTCAGGGGAAATTGAAATGCACCTGAATACGGCAGTCACTCCAGTGGTTTTGACTCCCATTGGTGGGTTGCAGATGACTTATTTGATTATGCCCGTACAGATCAGAAATTAGTAGGGGCGCACAGATGTGCGCCCCTACGTTAATGAAATGTACTAAACTTTAGCAATATCGGCAAAACGGATTTTGAGATAATCCTCGTCCATCTTGGCTCCAGATGGTTGTAATGCAGCTAAAGCTTGGGGTAAAACCAAATTACGACGGTGGTTGCCGATGGTGATGTTCAATTCATCCCCTGTTTTACTCAACTGAATCTTATCTTTGGGAATCCCCGGCAAATACAGTTCTAAACTGTACTGATTTTGCTCTTGTACGACTTTGAGCGTAGTTTCTTTGTAATAAACTTGAGCAGGATCTTCTTCTTGATATAATGTTTCTTTCAGTCTTTCTAAAGCTGCTAAACCACACATTTCCTCGGAATATAGTGGCACTTCCTTGACGGGTAAAGGACGAAAGTTTTCGTGAATTTCCTGACGATATTGCTGTTGATTTTCTTTCCACTTTTGGAAGAAAGGATCGGTTACTTGTTCGGGAATGATTCGGTTGGCAACGACTAAATCTGTAGAAACATTATATAAACTGAGATAGGCATGAGCGCGAAGAGATTCTTTAATCACCATTTTTTCAGGATTAGTGACTAGGCGCACGGAAGTTTTCGTGTTGTCAGTTAAAACTTTTTCCAATGCCTCAATTTGCTCGTAAAATTCATAGGGAGCATCCATCACTTCTTTATCTGGAAGCGAAAAACCTGCAATAGGTTTAAATAAAGGCTCTACCAAAGGTCTAAGCGCTACAGACATTTTTTGTAATGGCTTGTAAAAGCGGCGCATATACCATCCACTGACTTCAGGTAAGCTAAGCAACCTTAAAGCCGTACCCGTAGGCGCAGAATCGATAATTAAGACATCGTATTCGCCTTCATCGTAGTGGCGTTTCATCCGCACCAGACCGAAAATTTCATCCATGCCTGGTAGAATAGCTAATTCTTCAGCTTGGACTCCATCTAATCCTCTTGCTTGTAAGACTTGGGTGATATAGCGTTTGACTGCACCCCAGTTTCCTTCTAATTCCAGCAGCGCGTCTAATTCTGCACCCCAGAGATTTTGGCGCACTAGGCGAGGTTCGTGTCCTAATTCTAAGTCAAAGCTATCTGCTAGGGAGTGTGCGGGGTCAGTGCTGAGAACCAGCGTGCGATAGCCGAGTTCGGCGCAGCGCAGTCCAGTAGCCGCCGCCACAGAGGTTTTCCCAACTCCTCCTTTACCAGTCATGAGGATTAGACGCATGAATATTGTCCTATCTGAGAAATGTTTATATTTGTTTATAATCTATCAGCTGTTGAATTATCGGTGGGGAAATAGGTTCAATGGTAGTTGGTAATGGGTAATGGGTAATGGGTAATGGGTAGTTGGTAGTTGGTAGTTGGTTATTATTCTCCCTTGTCTCCCTTGTCCCCCTTGTCCCCCTTGTCTCCCCTGTCCCCCTTGTCTCCCTTGTCCCCCTTGTCTCCCCTGTCCCCCTTGTCTCCCTTGTCTCCCCTGTCCCCCTTGTCCCTAATTCCCAATCCCTACAATGCAGACAAATCTCTGGACTAATGCTGACCACGTTTTATGGTATCTCGCGAAAGCAGACAAAATTCCCCATCGGACTGAGGGAGAAGGCGTTTTGTTAGAACAAGTGCCAAAAACGGTAGAGCGAATTCTCGATTTGGGGACGGGGGATGGTCGTTTGCTGGGTTTGTTAAAAATAGATCGTCCGCAAGTTCAAAGCGTGGCGATCGATTTTTCTCCGACGATGCTAGAAGCGGTTCGTCAGCGTTTTGCTGAAGATGAAACAGTAGAGATAATAGCTCACAATTTAGACGATCCTCTACCATCTTTGGGTCATTTTGATGCTGTTGTTTCTAGCTTTGCGATTCATCATTTAACGCACGATCACAAGCGTTCTCTCTACGAAGAAATTTTTAATTTTCTAGTACCAGGCGGAGTTTTTTGCAACTTGGAGCATGTTGCCTCGCCGACTCAAAATTTACACAATCGCTTTCGTCAAGCAATAGGAATTGCAGATGAGCCAGACGATCCATCAAATATATTATTAGATGTAGAAACTCAACTCAAATGGTTGCGAGAAATTGGTTTTACCGATGTTGATTGTTATTGGAAATGGCTAGAGTTGGCTTTATTAGTTGGAATTAAACCTAGCTAAGATTTGGTTTTGCTATAGGCGATCGCTGCCTATCCTCCTATTATTACTGAGTTTATACTACATATATTGTATAATATAGCACACTGACTTGGGTTGAAAAATCATCCAACTTATTAGTGTGTTCGGAGTTCATGCTGAAAAAAGTAGATAACAAATGGCAGTTTGCCAGTGAAAATAATCTAGAAGATTTTGTTTGGAGTAGACTCACTAGCCTGCTAGGACTCTCTGGTTTAAAACGACAGTACAGAGTATACGGCGACACCTGCGATATCTTGGCACTAGATGAAAATAACAGATTGGTAATATTGGAACTAAAAAATGTTGAAGATCGATACATAGTTCAGCAACTTACCCGTTACTATCACAGCTTGTTAGATGAAAAGCCTTTTCAGCAGCAAGTGAATTATCAACTACCAATCCGACTGATAGCGGTTGCTCCCAGCTTTCATTACCATAATTGGATAGATAAGAAATATCATCAACTAAGTTTTGAGTTTATGACTTTTACACTTAGCCAGCAACAGAATGAGGTGTATTTGCAGTTACAAAACTTAGACACAAAGGAAACTATTCAAACAACAGTTTTGGATGTATCGCTTATACAAAAAACAAAAGTTTCACAGCCTCAAACCTTAGTAATTACTGAGAGTGGCGGCACTGCTACTTATACTAAAGCTATAGATAACATTTTATCTTATTATGTGCTTGTCAAAAATGCTCATAAGTTGGGAATTCCTGAGTTGGAACCTTCTGAAATTGAAAGACTCAATAATTTGGGCTTTCCCAATAAAGTCAGCAAGCTTTTCAAGATTAAAGTGAAAGAAGAGAGGGCAAAAAGTGGCTTTCGAGAGATATCAATCCGAGTTCCTTCAAGCATCAATGTTAGTACGTTCGTAAGTTGGGTGGAGCGTAATGTATCAACTGCAACTGGAGTTGTTAGTCCAAATAGTAGACATTATTTGGTTAGATATCGTGGTTGAATGACCAGTAATTTCACATTAATTTACTACTTAGGGCGCGATCGCCGCCAACGTCTGTGCAGAAAGATAGAATGGGCGAGAGGAACACGTCACGGAATCTTAAGTGATGGAAACAAAACAACTAGGGAATACTGGTGTCACCATCAGCGCTATCGGTCTAGGTGGAATGCCAATGTCATTGAGTAGCAGACCACCGGAAGCACAAGCGATTGAGACTATTCATCGCGCTCTCGATTTAGGTGTAACTTTGATTGACACAGCTGATTCTTATTGCAAAGACGAGTCAGATAAACACCACAACGAGCGTTTAATTCATCAAGCGTTGCAACAATATCAGGGTGATGCGAGTAATGTAGTTGTTGCTACTAAAGGCGGTTTAATGCGTCCTGGTGGAAGTTGGACGCGCAATGGTAATCCAGACCACTTGCGGGAGACGATTCGGATTAGTTTTGAGGCTTTTGGGGGAGAAAAACCGATCGAGCTGTGGCAATATCACGCTCCAGATCCAAACTATACAATCGAGGAATCTCTCACTCCTGCCAAAGAAGCCGTTGCAGCGGGAACGATCCGGTATGTTGGTGTTTCTAATTTCTCTGTAGAACAGATTAAACGCGCCCGCGACGTAGTTGATATCGTCTCCGTTCAAAACCAATATAATCCCTGGCAGCGACAACCAGAGACAGATGGAGTATTAGAATATTGCGAACGTGAAGGTTTGACTTTCTTGCCTTGGAGTCCTTTAGGGGGTAGCCGTCGCGTTGCTAGCTTGCCAGACATTCCCGCGATCGCTCAATTAGCCAAAACGAAGGGTGTCTCTGTCTACGCGATCGTCTTAGCATGGCTGCGGGCAAAATCCCCTTGTGTAGTGCCTATTCCTGGTGCGAGTAAAGCTAGTAGTATCGAAGATTCTGTCAAATCTGCCCAAATTCAACTATCTTCAGATGAAGTAGAGCAAATCGATCGCGCTACAAGTTAACTTACAAAGTATGAAAGACATTCAGCGTCGGCAAGCAACGCAGGCAGATTATGATTTTTTGCATGACTTGCACCAGCAGACTTTTCGGCTGTATGTCGAACAAACCTGGGGCTGGGACGACCAACAGCAAGTAGAGTTGTTTCGTCAGTCCCACCAAAACCTAGACGAGTCGCCTTTTGAAATTTTGTGTCTTGAGGAAAAAGAAATTGGTTGTATTGCGATCGAGGATAAAGGCGATTTTCTCTTGCTTGACTACATTGCCATATTACCTGATTATCAAAATAGAGGGTTGGGTACTCAATTAATTGGCGAACTTTTAGAATTAGGTAAAAGTAAAGGAATTCAGGTGCGCCTTAACGTTATTAAAGTAAATCCCGCCAGAAAGCTTTACGAGCGATTGGGATTTCAAGTTGTCGGTAGCGATGATGGTTGCTACTATATGATATCTTGAGACGTTCCGTAGAACGCCTCTACAACTACACATCGTAAATCAGACATTCAAGCGATTCTGGATACTCTATACAGTAGAGATCGAGACTATTTCTTTGTTGAGCCGCTTCACGATGGCTTCTTTCTGCTTGTAATTCTTCCACAATGTCCCACGCTACCGCGCATTCGCTAGAACTGTCACCTGAAGTTTGGCACGCAGCACGCGCTTCTTCTAAAGCTTGCACGATCGCTTTTTCTAAAGAATTGCTAATTTCGTTTCCCGCGATCGCAGTAGCCATTGTAGTGACTTGGGAGGGACGATCTGTTGCCTGAGTCATAAAAATCTCCTGTTTAGCTTTTCAGCCTTGATTCCGCTGTGCTTGTCTTTCTCGCTCCCTCAAAGTTGGTAACTCTGAAGTATTTCCTTTTCTAATTTAGGCATGAGAAGACCAGCTGCCAGTGAGTAAAACCGTAATTTTAAGCATCGGTTTTTACTGCCTATATCCTAGATCGATTTTTCTAGATGCTGTGGTTATGCTTATAATTTTTTAGTTTATTTTTTCGTACATTAATCTTAGACTTCTAATATTTTAAACATTTAATTAAATATTCTTATAACTTAAAAAAATGTTTACAACTTTTGTTGAATTATAGTATTTGCTTTAGAAAATATCGAAATTAATAGAACTGTCAGCGTACTTATTTTGTAGCTAGCATAACACTAATAGTAAATAAATCGTTTGAAATACATTCGTAGGGGCGCACAGATGTGCGCCCCTAAAGATCTATATCTAATTTATAAAGATAGAATAATCTAAAGTAGATACGCAAACAGTAACTCCAAATAAAAAGTATAATTCATAATATCAAGCCGCTCAGAATACAATCGCATTCTAAGCGGCTGAATGATTAACATATAGTTAGATATAAAAGACAACTCTAAACGTGAACTACCTCAGACCGTTCTGATGGAGGGTTTCGCCTCCCCTTGGTAGTAACGAAGTGGAGGAAGCGATAAAAACTCCACACCGTTTAGAACTGATATTAACACTGTCCATTTGCCTGACATCGCTCTCCTTCAGCTAATGGCTCTGGGTCACAACGGCGTAACCCCCATCCAGTGCGTTCTTTTATTATCTACAGTTATTAGAATAGCGATTCCAGAAACGGTAGCGATCGCACCATAGTAAGAGTTTCTACTCATTAATAAGTTAGAGTCTACTCATTCACTTTTTTCTATCCAGAAGCAGTTGTCAGGGAGCAGGGAGAATTCGGAATTCGGAATTCGGAATTCGGAATTCGGAATTCACGCATTCAAAATTTACCACTCGCAAGAGCGCAAGAGCGCCTTTCACCAACTATCAACCATCAACCATTAACCAATCACAACATAATCAACCCTTGTCTTGCTCCTAAAGTCACGGCTTCTGTACGGCTGCTGGCGTTGAGTTTGCTAAAGATAGAGGAAACGTGAAACTTAACCGTATGCTCCGAGATTCCTAAACGCTTGGCGATCGCCTTATTGCCCAACCCCTCAGCTAGCATTCCCAAAACTTCAATTTCGCGGGAAGTTAATGCTTGTAGTGGTGTCGTTGCTTCTACAACTCTTTCGCTCATTGGTAAAAGAGTAAGGAGAAGATCGATCGCATCGGCGTGCAATACAACTAATCCACTTGCAACAGCTTCTACAGCTTGTAAAATCTCTTCTGCGGATGCCGATCGCGGTAAGATGGCTTTGACACCAGAACGAAGCAGTTCGGGTAGGCGATCTCGATCCTCAGTGTCGATAAGAATGGCGATTGGTAATTCTCCTACTTCTGATAATGCAACTAATTTTTCACTGACAGGCTCTCCTTCTGGTAAACTCAGCTCGATCAGAACTACATCAGGGTTATGAGTTGCGATCGCCGCAGCTAAGGTAACTGGATCGGCAGAACTACCAATTGTCAATAAATCGGGATTTGTCCGCACGATACTCTCTAAACCCGCACGGACAATCGGATTAGTGGCAGCAACCAGAACCCGCATCACGCCGCTACTGCTCCCGACTTATCTGGAATTTGGATTTGCGCGATCGCCGATTTGCCAGCACGAATCAAATTGAGTTGCAGTAAATCTCCTGGGGAAAACTGCCAAAGAACTTCGGCTAAATCTGAAATGTCAGTGAAACCTCGTCCGGCTACTCCTGTTAATACATCGCCAGTTAATAATCCAGCAGATTCAGCTAAACTATCTGCTTGTACTGCCAAAATTAATAAACCTAACCTGCGCCTGTATCTCCGTCCGATTGCCACAGGCTGGAGAGTCACTCCTAGATAAGGTTTAACTGTACCACGCCGTAAGAAACGCTCTACTATATTGCTAGGTATAGCTAAGCCTAAACCACCTGCGATCGCGGTGTTGATCCCGATAACTTTACCTTGAGTATCGGCAAGAGCGCCACCAGAGTTCCCAGAACGCAAGCGAATATCTGCTTGTATCCAGGTTCCAGTTTGATTTTTGCCAGTTTGATTTTTGGAACTGACTGTGTGAATAATTCCAGTTGTTAAAGCATTTGTTATACCTAGTGGATTACCAACTGCGAACACCATCTGACCGACTCGCAGCGTGTCAGAATCTCCAATCGGAGCAGCTGGTAGATCGGTAGCATCAACCTTCAATACAGCTAAATCTTGTAGGCGATCGCGGTTAGTACATACAGCGTCGAGTACCCAATTGTCTGCAAGTTTGACTGTAGGGCGATCGCTCCTAATGACGTGAGCATTCGTAATAATGACACCATCAGCTTGCCAAATTACACCAGAGCCGCCGCCAAATCTTCGGTCTTGTATCTGTACGGTAGAACGGCTCAAAGCTGCGGCAACACTTGCTAGTTCGTCATTTAGTGTAGTCATATCAACGTTCTCCAATCGCGATCGGTACTGTTAATAACGCGCCGCCTCGAATCACTTGTGCGTTGAGGGTTTTACCTACAGACTCCGAGCCGAGCATTGCTTGCACGTCTCCGGTGTCGGCGATCGCTCTACCATCAAGGGAAATAAGTACGTCGCCAATGAATACGCCAGCGCGATCGGCGGGACCATCGGATTCGATATTGACGACGATTACGCCCCCGTTACTGGATAAGTTCAACGCATTTTTCAGATTGTCGGGTAGTAACACGGGCTGCATTCCCAAACCCAAATAACCCCTGGCAATTTTGCCTTTTTCCAATAAGGTGTCAATAACGCGGTTAACAGTCGCAACAGGTATAGCTAGCACCATATTACGAGGACCAACAGTATTGATACCGACAACACTACCTTTCGCATCTACCAATGGACTGCCAGAAAAACCAGGATAAAGTGATAAATCTAATTTGAGCAATCCTTCAGTCTGTTTGCCACACCAATCTCGTTGTGTAACACCAATACCTTTGGCGCTAACAACTCCCCAGCTAGCACTTAAACCGCTCTCACCAGGACGTGCTACAGCTAACACTAAGTTTCCAACTTGCAAAGTACCGCTATCGCCAATTTCTGCTGTAGGTAATTGGACATCTGGTATTCTGAGTACAGCTAAATCCGTGCTGGAATCTCGACCGATTAAAGTTGCAGCTACCGTGCGCTCGTCTGGTAGCCTGACAGCAATTTCCTCATCCCGCCTTACCGTATGTTCGGCAGTAACGATGATACCATTGCGCCAGTGAACGCCAGTGGAAGGAATACGGTGACGTGCATTTACAGCAACAACGGCACGACCTGCCCGTTCGACTGCATCAGCTAAATTATTGGAAAGTGCTAGCAAAGTATTACTCTCAATTGATGGCGACTCCATATCATTTTTCCTTTTAGCAAGTGGTCATTTGTCATTTGCCATTTGTCGCTGCTCCCTACTCCCTGCTCCCTTTCTTCTCAACAACTGATTACTCATCATCATGCCGAACTGATACTATGGATGACATCAGAAAAATGGGGAGAGGAAGACCTAGAAAAATGGCTAGGAACTATATCTGTAAATAAAAAAGCTGCCGTTAGTACGGACAGCTCTTGGTTACTTATTCAAATTCGGTCAGCGTTTCTCAGTAGGTTAAATAGTTCTATTCTGTAGTTAAGACTTAAAAAATCTAGTGAAATAGCTGGCAAATAGCAATTAATTTTTCAGCTTAAGCTTATTTTGAAATACGTTGTTAGCTGACGTATTTGAAGTAGCTTCCACCAATATTAACTGATTCTGGTGTGGTTCCGTGCAAAATAGCGATAAGTTCTTGCGTGCCAGGATTGTTAGCAAATTCAGCATAAATTCCCGTTCCTTGTAGGAGTAAATCGCTTGGTGCTGCACCTAAGCTGTAGGTGACTTGTGTTTGCATAAATGATGGTCCAGATGTGTCAATACTTCTTAAAACGATCGTATCTTCAAGAGGATTGAAGTCTGTAATGAGAGCGTAATCGTTATTGCCAGCAAATCTGTAAGATGTACCTGCGCCATCACGCCCAGCACCACCTTCAAGCCTGAAGGTATCTGCTCCTGCACCTCCCGTCAAGACATCTATTTCATTAGCACCGCGACTAACTGAACTACCAATGTATGCACCTCCTCCAGCACCATCAATGATGTCGTTTCCTTCTCCTCCATCTAAAACATCGTTGCCAAATCCACCAATTAAGTTATCGTTGTTTCCATCTCCAAACAAAACATCGTTACCGTTGAAACCGTATAGAGTATCGTTACCTGTTCCGCCGTATACAGTGTCGTCTCCGTAACCGCCATCTAGTAAGTCGTTGCCCGATCCGCCTTTCAATCTATCGTTACCGTTGCCTCCCCATAGAGAGTCATCTCCATCTCTACCGTAAAGTTTATCGTTGCCATCGTAGCCGTAAATAAAATCGCTCTCAGCAGTATCGAGACTGCCGGAAAGTTTGTCATCGGAAAATGTTCCTTCAATAGTTGCCATGTTCTTTGCTCCTCTTACCAGGTTTGTTTGATTATTTGTAGATTGGTTGAAAAATTTTCTCTGTCAGACTGACTAGCAGAAGACGGAGAAGTTCAATCCAATAATTACAACCTAACTTTGCAGCTTGCCGCTGTCTTGAGAAGGATTACCGCACAACTTGGTAAAAAAATTACTTTGAAGCTCTCGTAGCGATCGCCATCGGCAATGGTGCTTATTGCAACTATTTTCATTAAAAATTTGTCACCCAAACAGCTCGTAGCTTTGCTAGAGCTTAGATTTGGGTAGCGAAACCACTTGAATATAATTTCATTTAAAAAGTTTATTTAGCTGTATTTGCTATCGTTATAATTAATTTTCTTACCTAAATAATATTAAAAATATATTATTAATAATTTTTTAATAATTTTTTTATATTTGAGCAAATCGCCAACGAATGGTATTATCTTACCGTCTCTCTTTGTTTTTGTCTATCTCTTTATAAAGCAGAGAAAAACTTAGCTGCACTTCATTTATTATTATGCCGCAATTGTGCAGATTTGGTGCAGTTTTATTGCAGTTTTATTGCAGCTATTTTTGCGAAAAGTACAATCTTCTAGGTAGAAGCAACCTTTATCAGAAATTCATAGTTTTATCTCAAGAACTATAGCAGAAATACTCAAGACTCGCTCTGAAACAGAAAGAATGAAATGTCGCCTGCGTTACTCAACGCGATAACAACAGTACAGCTATACCACTTAGGGCTACAAAAACCCCTAAAATCGCTCTAAGACTGATTCTTTCTCCCAAGCAAACAGCTATAGGAATGACAAATAAAGGACTGGTATTGCTCAGCGTGAGGGCAACTCCTACAACTGCAAACTTGACTGCTACCTGTTGCAGCCAGATTCCTAAGTAAGTGCCAGCAAAAGCAGCAATGCAAATTGCTACCATAATCTTTGCATTTATGCTTTTGAACTCAAAGCGCCTGTGGTGCTGCCTCTGCCATCCCCAGGGCAACAAAACCAACACGCCGCCACACAATCGCAATAAAGCTGCCCATAAAGGACTAATATTGCTGGTAGTTAGTACGATCCGAGAAATGACAGCACCACTAGCAAGGGCGATCGCGGCTAAAATCCCAAAACCAACACCTCGTTGTATGCGTGTATGCCTTTCTCCTAAATTTGGTACTCGTTCTGTAACTACCCAAGCCACACCTAGAATAGTTAGTAGAATGCCGCACCACGCACTCATGCTGAGCTGTTCTTGCAGAAAAATCAATGCCAAAATTGCTGCAAGAGGAGGTGATAAAGTCTCCATTAACAAGGCGCGTCTAGCACCTAAGTAATTTAAAGCAAAGAAGAACGCTGTATCTCCAATCCCAATTCCTAAAACCCCACTGAGTAGAAGTAAGCCTAAAGTAGTAGGAGTAACATCTGAAAATGTTGATTTTTGTACCAATAGCGTACAAACAAGTAAGGCGATCGCGATCGCGCCTTTGAGAATATTTAATTCTAGTGGTGGAATGCGTTGTCCGATGCGTCCGTAGATAACTGAAGATATTGCCCACAAACAAGCAGCTGTTAGCGCCGCCAGCTCACCTAAAAAATCTGTCTGCAAGATTGCAAAAAAGTTATTAAAAATACTGAACAACTCTTTTTAATGTTTTAGATAAAATACTATAACGCCTTTTTCAGGTTAGCACTCAAAGTACTTTAGTGCTAATTTTTGTATGTTACTTTTTAGCACTCAAGAGCCAACAGTGCTAATTTCTTAACTTAATATTTCTCATGATATAGCTCATTCTCCGCCTTTTTTCGGATGTCAAATCACCTTAATTACAGCTATAACAATTGCTAAATAATAAGGACTATTAAGTGGCTAGTGGCTGGTGACTAGAAAAGAGCTTAGCTACCGATCGCTGACAATTGACAACTGATAACTAATATTAAGAGGTCAAGATGGAATATACATTTGAAATTGTAGGGGTGTCGCCGATTCTCTACTTTTTTCAGCATCAACAGCAAGTCGTACAAGTTCCTCAGTGTCGAGGAGTAGAGTATTTAGGAGCATACAAATGTACCTTGGATGCTTTTTTAAAATCGATAGAAACTATTCCCTGCAAACAAGATTGGAATTTAGAGCAAGTCATCGATACCGTCGTTAGTTTTTGGATGCGTAACTCAGACACGGTTCAGTATTGGAAATCTCGTTTTGACGATGCTGGTGGCAAAGATAATTTATTAGTAGCAAGAGTAGCAGATGTCAATGGTTTAAAGGCAGAGTTTGAAGCGTTATTGAGTGACGGATAATCGATATTACCAACAACCAAAAACTAACTACTTACTACTTACTTTCCCATCGTAATAGTCTTGGGAGTTGGGATAAATCGAGGGCGTAGTTCAAAGCCCACAACACAATATTGACAAGTAATAAATTCTTTATCCAAAGCAGTTCATCAGTTGGGCTTAGTAGTGTCATGCCTTCATACAGCTGCCAGATACGATAAGGCAAGTAAAGATAAGGAACCATGACCCACACAACAGTATGAAAATATCTCAGGGTGACAATTTCGGAAAGAATTTGCAGACCCAGCATGACTAAGTATGGTATCAGTACAGTTAAAATGCTGGAGTAGCCCTGCCAAATTCCCCACAGCAAAGCGGCTATTGGTAGCAATAATGCGATAATCTGTACCGTACCAAACCATATTTTGAACCACTCAGGCAGTGGTTCGGGAAGATAAAAAGGTTTTGAGTGTCTCCACGCCCAGCCAACGAGGGCAAAAAAGGACGTGGCGATCGCAAAAAACAGCAGGTTCTCGAACAGTAGGTAAACTTCTGTAGACATCTGCAAGCTAGAGAATAAACAACGAGCGATCGCGCTTGTTTGTACTTTCTTGTTTGTATTTTAGCGGATAGTATCTCTAGCAAGAATGCGATCGCTCGCGACACAGAACTGCAAACGACGATTTTGTCAGCAATCAGCCGATTGACAGCTCCATGACACAACTGTTACCGACTAAGCTTAACGTGCGATCGCCTATTTGTGCTTGCTCCAAACATGCCTTGAGTTTACTAGCTAATACTTGCACGTTTGGTTCGTCCAACAAACCCAAATGCGTACCAGGTATTTCATGGATCTCGACTCCTGGCTCGACAAAGCTATTCCAACCGCGATCGGGTGTAGAGTAACACCATCTCAAAACTTCTTTACTCGTAAACAGAGCCACTCGACCGGAGTAACTTTGCGGAACGTAATCTACCATTGTTGCCTGCTTTAGCGCCTCAATTAGCACCATATCGTAAGGGTTGGCATTTTCAGATAAAGCGTAGTTGTTCCACAGGTCATATTTACTGCTTTGTTTGCCAGTCAACAGCGAGTGCATCCAATCTAACTTTTGCAGAAAATAAGTTTGTTTTTCTGGGAGCGGCAATCGCCAAAGAGTATGTAAATAAGTAGAAATCGTGCGAAATAGCGAGGGATTGTGAATAAATAAACGGGGGCTGTAAGTGTCGAACATGGCGAGTAAAGCTACTTCCTCACCCTGCGCTTGTAACTGTCGCGCCATCTCAAAAGCTACCGTACCTCCACTGGAAAAGCCACACAACAAATAAGGACTATTGGGCTGAACCGTCTGCATTTCTTGAATATAATCGGCTGCCATGTCTTCAACTTTGGTGTGAGGGTTTTGTTTACCATCTAACCCCCGTGCTTGCAATCCATAAACAGGTTGTTCCGAACCTAAATGACGAACTAACTTTTGGTAGCCGAGAACGTTTCCCCCCAGCGCGTGGATGCAGAATAAAGGAGATCGATCTCCGTGAGGCTGAATTGCCACTAATGAAGACCAAGAAACTAACTGTTGCGGTTGACCGATTATATTGGCTAGTTGCTCGATTGTTGGTGCTTGAAACAAAGTTGCTAAGGGAAGTTTTATGCCAAACTTGCTTTCGATTTGGGTAAATAGCTGTACGGCTAACAGCGAATGTCCTCCTAGCTCGAAAAAATTATCGCTGACTCCAATTGATTGAATACCTAGAACTTCCGACCAAATTTGGGTTAATTGGAGTTCCACGGCGTTGCTAGGAGCAGCAAAAGCCTTTTCTAGATTGGGTCGATCGCGATCGGGAATTGGTAAAGCGCGACGGTCTACTTTACCGTTAGAAGTGAGCGGGATTTCGGCGATCGCCACGAAAGCAGCAGGAACCATGTACTCTGGTAATCTTTCCTGAAGGAAACGCCGCAGTTCGCTCGTAGCAGGTGCAGGCTGATGTCCTACGACATACGCCACTAATCGCTTATTTCCTGGCTCGTCTTCCCGTACCAGGATGACAGTTTCTCTCACTTGTGGATGTTGTGCCAGTACGGTTTCAATTTCTCCCAACTCGATCCGAAAACCGCGAATTTTAACTTGATGGTCGATGCGACCGAGAAATTCAATGTTACCGTCTGGGAGATAGCGGGCTAAGTCTCCCGTCTTATAGAGTCGTGCTGTTGGATCGTCGCTAAAGGGGTCGGGAATAAATTTTTGGGCAGTGAGATCGGGCTGATTTAAATAGCCAGAGGCAAGACATTTGCCACCAATATGTAACTCTCCAGCCACGCCAACCGGACAGGGGTTGAGATAAGAGTCGAGAATGTGATAGCGGGCATTTTGAATTGGTTTACCGTAGGGAATACTTACCCAATGCGGCTCGACTGTTTGAATTGGATAATAATTAGACCAGACTGTGGCTTCGGTTGCTCCGCCGAGACTAATGACTTTAACTCCTGGGAATGTAGCTTTGAGTGTGTCTGGTAACTTTACTGGTATCCAATCACCACTCATAAATACTAACCGCAGTTGGGGATAGCGATCGCCCCATTCGATCTTGGGGAAAAAAGTAGCGAGTTGTTGCAGTGCAGGTGGTGCAGAGTCCCAGAACGTAATTGGTTCGTCACGCAATATGCGCAACAAAGCTTCTGGATCTTGTACGTCACGGTTAGATACGACTCGAATCGATCCACCTGCGGCTAAAAGCCCGAAAATGTCATAAACTGACAGGTCGAAGCACAAGGATGTGACGAATAAAACTCTATCGGAAGAGTTGACGGCAAAAGTTTTGTTTACCCACTGAATTAGGTTGATGACGGGTTGATGGCGAACTACAACTCCTTTCGGCGTTCCGGTGGAACCAGAGGTAAAGATTACGTAGGCGACATCATCTGAGCTAGCGGACAGGGGTAAGTTGTCGGTAGGGAGTCGATCCAGATCTGCACGCAGCCAAATTTGGCGATCGAATATTTTCTTTGTATCTTTTGTAGGGGCGCACGGCTGTGCGCCCCTACCAATGTCACGTTTTTCAGCATCCAAACAAATTAAGTGTTGTAGCGCGGGAAGTTGAGATTGAATCTCGTCAAGATTTGGTAGCAGTGAAGTTTGCGTTACCAGACAATCGATCGCCAGTGAAGAAAGTAGTAGTTGAATGCGTGCTTTGGGAAAGCTGGGTTCGAGCGGTACGTATGCACCCCCCGCTTTCAAAATCCCCATGACTGCTACGACTGTCTCTAGCGATCGCTCTAAATATACGGCAACCAGAACTCCTGGCTTCACGCCTAATTGCTGTAAGTGTCGTGCTAATTGATTGGCTCTCCAGTTCAGTTCTCTGTAAGTGAGCTGTCGATCTTCAAAAACAACGGCAACGGCTTCGGGTGTCAGTTCTACCTGTGCTTCAAATAGCTGATGAATGCAAAGCTCTTGGGAAAAATCCGTCTCGGTGTCGTTCCACTCCCGCACGATGCGATCGCGTTCTGCTGTTGTCAACAGGGGCAATTCTCCAATGCACTGCTCGGGGTTTGTTGCCATGCTCGACAGCAAGGTTTGCAAATGTCCTAGCATTCGCTCAATTGTTGCATCGTCGAATCTTTGTCGATCGTATTTGAGTTTGAGTAAAAGCTCTGATGCAGCGCAGCTAACTAAGGTGAGTGGATAATTCGTTTGTTCTTCTAATCGGAATTCTAGATTTTGCCATCGACTACCTTGAGCGCGTAAAGCCGAATTCAATTCGTAGTTTTCAAAGACCAAAAGGCTATTAAATAGAGGCGTACCACTTGGAACGTCGCTCCAACCTTGAATCTTGACTAAAGGAGTATGTTCGTAGTCGCGCAAAGTCACCCACTGCGATCGCAATTCCTGCAACCACGGTAAAAGCTGTTGCTCTGGCGAGACATTGACCCGCACTGGTAGGGTATTAATCAGCAGTCCTACCATAGACTCAGCTCCGGCTACAGAGGAGTGACGGCAAGCTCTCGTGGCTCCAAAGACAATATCGGTTTCGCGACTGTAGCGACTCAGTAGTATAGCCCAAGCTCCCTGTACCAAAGTGTTAAGCGTGAGCTGGTGTTGTTGTGCCAAAGATTTTAATATCGCTGTCGTTTGCTCTGACAGTCGCAGTTCGCGATCGCCAAAACTGCGATCGACGATCTCTAAGTCTGTATTTAAGGTTTTAGCTAATGTTGAGTTAGCTATTAATGGAGTTGGTGCAGTAAAGCCTTTGAGTCGTTGTTGCCAAAAGTTGGCGGTTTTTGACCAATCTTGCTGTAACCATTGGATGTAATCTTGATAAGGACGAGGTTGTGGTATTTCTAAGTCCTCTCCCAGGCAGAAAGCATCGTAAAAAGTAAAAACTTCTTTGAGAACTATATGCAAAGACCGACCGTCTAATATGGCATGATGAAAAGTCCAAATCAAGCGGTAGTCACGATCGCCGAGCTGCACCAGAGCTAAACGCATTAATGGCAAGCGATCCATCTGAAAGCCAAGGGCGCGATCGCGCTGAAGATATACTTGCAACTGTTGTTCTTGTTCCATCGCTGACAAGCTACGCCAATCTTCTCGTTCTATCTCAATAGCGGGTTGTAGGTGGACGCATTGTAATGGTTGACGATCGCTTTTCCAATCAAAGCTCGTTCTTAAAACTGGGTGGCGTTCCACAACTCGTTGCCATGCTTGAATAAAAGCAGAAATATTGAGGCGATCGCGGATCGAACAAATTACCTGCTCGATATCAACTCCAGATTGTTGAGCGTGGAGGCTATGAAACAGCATTCCCTGCTGCATTGGTGAAAGTGGGTACGCGGTTTCTATAGTTGTTACTTTCATTTGCTTTTAATTCTTAACTCTTAATTCTTAATAGTTAATCGTGAAATTGATTGCTCGTATAGAAACGTTATATGTAACGTCTCTATACGAGAAACTGCTATAGCAGTTCTAAATGATTTGTGCTTCTAGCCAGCCGCAGGCTAGAAGCCTGCTCCACGTTCATGAATCAAATTGGATTGCTATAAAATCACATAAGTTAAATCAGAAGTTTTCTCCTTTTGAAAGCAAGCTAAAAAGATTGAAATACAAAATTTAAGTACGAAACTTATGCAGGATTAAGTATTTGAATCATATGAATATGCAAAATAATATATCTAGCATAAAAAATTGCCAGAAGATTGTAGCGATCGCAATAGTTTCAGATAAAGATTGATACAGGGATTACTGATAATAATACTGAAAAACGGTGAATGTAATATGTAGTTTTCATATTTTTTTGATTAAGACTAGTAGCAGACGGATAGTAGGCATTGAATCGCTCCATATTAGGCAGATTCGGGTAACCTCCTCATCAGAAATAGAAAAACTGAGCGATCGCCTGCAAAAATCTAGCCAGAATGAGAGCGATCTTGAGTCAGTACTAGCGCTAAATTAAGAAAATGTATTTTAGATGACCGATCGTCCATTAAAGGTTGCAGCATGACGACATCAGCGCCCGTATCCCAACCCGTCAGAAATCGCCGCCGCCAGAATGATTGGCGATTGTTCCTAAGATTAATTCCTTACGGTCGCCGTCACGGTAGGTTATTGTTGATTTCCACGGTTTTGCTAGTTCCAGTAGCGATCGCCAATGCCGTTCAACCAATTTTGATCGGTCAAGCAATCTCCCTCATTCGTAAAGAACCAAATACCTACGATTTTCTCAAAAATCTACCTCTGGGGCAGGGTTTACAAATTCTGGAAGGGTTGTTGCTGTTAACAGTGATAGTTCGTCTCATCTTTTCAGGCGTGCAAGGCTACTTAGTGCAAAAAGTCGGACAACAAATGACAGCAGATATTCGCAACGATCTCTTTGCACACGTTACATCTTTAGCAGTACGCTTTTTCGATCGCACGCCTGTAGGAAAATTAATTACTCGCTTAACGAGTGATGTGGAAGCGTTGGGAGATGTCTTCACAACTGGAGCAATAGGTATTATCAGCGATCTATTCTCCATGTTAGTAATTTTAGCTCTCATGTTTCAGCAACAGTGGCAACTCGCTTTAATGCTGTTGTTGATGCTATTTCCAGTCACGGGATTAATTATTTTCTTTCAGCAGCAATATCGGAAAGCCAATTATAAAGCTAGAGAAGAACTATCTTTACTCAATTCCACCTTACAAGAGAATATTTCTGGGATTAACGTCGTACAGATGTTTCGCCGCGAACAATTCAACGCCGAACTATTTCGCGCCACGAATTTAAACTATATTCGTGAGGTAGATAGAACGATCTTTCACGATTCAGCAGTCTCGGCAACTTTAGAATGGGTAGCTTTAGTAGCAGTTGCAGGGGTACTCTGGTTGGGTGGTATTTTTGTCCTGCAAGAAAGATTAGAATTTGGCGTTCTTGCTGCATTTATTCTATTTGCCCAACGATTATTCGATCCTTTACGCCAGTTTGCGGAAAAATTTACTGCAATTCAAGCCGGATTTACAGCTGTTGAGCGCATCAGCGATATTTTAGACGAACCAATTGAGATTCGCGATCCGGTTGAGAATTCGGAATTCGGAATTCGGAATTCGGAATTCAAGATACACCAACAACCAACTACCAACAACCAACAACCAACTACCCATGTCGGAGAAATCCGTTTTGAACATGTCTGGTTTGCTTATAAAAATGACGATTATGTGATTAAAGATTTAGATTTTACGATTCGTCCAGGAGAAAAAATTGCTTTAGTTGGTCCTACGGGGGCGGGAAAAAGTTCGATTATTCGGCTGCTGTGTCGTCTCTACGAACCGACACGAGGACGAATATTAGTGGATGGAGTTGATATTCGAGATATTCCGCAGGCAGAATTGCGCTGTCGGATGGGTGTGATTCTGCAAGAAGGTTTTATTTTCGCGGGAGATGTGAAAAGTAATATCACACTGGGGGATACTTATTCTTTTGAAGAGATCCGCGCCGCCGCAGAGAATACGAATGTGGCACAGTTTATCGAGCAGTTACCCCAAGGATACGATACTCAGTTGCGAGAGCGCGGTACGAATCTTTCTAGCGGACAAAAGCAATTGTTGGCGTTTGCTCGTGCGGCAATTCGTAACCCTCATATCCTCGTACTGGATGAAGCTACGGCTAGTTTGGATGTGGGTACGGAAGCTTCGATTCAAGATGCTTTAGAACGCTTGCTAGAGGGGCGAACGGCAATTATTATTGCTCACCGTCTTTCCACAATTCGCAATGTAGACCGAATTTTTGTCTTGAAGCGGGGTGAATTAGTCGAGTCTGGAACTCATGAGGAGTTGATACAGCTTGGTGGGTTGTACGCAGGTTTGCACCAGTTGCAGATGTTGGGTACATAACCAAATAAAAAGGCAGAGGAATACTGAAAGCGTCCCCTGCTCTGTTTCCTTGTCAATTATTAAGAATTGTAACACGTGCGATCGCGCTTGCTGCTCTATCTGAGGGGGAATTTGCGCTTTACTATGGATACAATCGATCGCCAGTAGTTGGTTCAAAGACAAATAAACAATCTAGATCTAGTTGCAGAGATAAGCGATCGCCTACACGTAAATTGACATTAGGACTCACTTGTGCGTTTAATAATACGCTCGTTCCTGGTACGTTGCCTTTAATTAAAATCTCTCTTCCCAATGGTTCTACTACTTTTAAGTGAGTCGTGAGTAGCGAGTCGCGTGTATTGTTTTGGCTGCTGAGTAGTTCATTGACATAAATACACTCAGGACGAATTCCTAAATCTACAGGTTTTCCTGGTGCTAAATTCAATTTCTGTTGTATTTCTGTCGGACAAAAAATGTGTTGTTCCCCTATCTGAAAACCTTGATTTGTATAAATAGCAGGCATAATATTCATTGGAGGGTTGCCCAAAAAAGTTGCTATCATCTGATTAGCTGGATGGGCATAAACTTCCTGTGGTGCGCCGATTTGTTGAATCTTGCCGCGATTTAATACGACAATTTTATCGGCTAATGTCATCGCTTCAACTTGATCGTGAGTGACATACACAGTTGTTACACCTAATTGTGCGTGTAACTGTTTTAATTCTGCCCGCGTATCGTCTCGTAATTGAGCATCTAAATTCGATAGGGGTTCATCTAATAAAAATACTTGTGGCTGACGCGCGATCGCTCTACCTAATGCTACCCGTTGTTGCTGTCCCCCCGATAGTTGTTTGGGTTTGCGATCGAGTAGATTTTCTAAAGAAAGCGATCGCGCTACTGTCTCTACTCGTTCTCTGATAATTTTGCGATCGACTTGCCGCATTTGCAATCCGAAGGCGATATTTTCTGCTACCGTCATGTGAGGGTAGAGGGCGTAATTTTGAAATACCATCGCGACATCGCGCTGTCTGGCGGGGATATCATTCATCAGCGTGTCCCCAATATAGAGTTTGCCAGATGTAGCTGTTTCTAATCCCGCGATCGTCCTCAAAATCGTGGACTTACCGCATCCCGAAGGTCCCACCAGTACCCAAAATTCTCCATCGGGAACTTCAAATGTAATATCTTCGATCGCAGTGACATTATTAAATCGGCGCTTAATATCTTCTAGACGGACGTTTGCCATAAGCAGAGGTAATGGGTAATGGGTAATAGGTAATAGGTGATTCGCAACTACCAAATACCAACTACCAATTACCTATTATCATCCTTCACTAGTTGTTCTAATTCTGCAACGACTCGTTCTAATTCTTTAATTAAAGGTGTCTTTTCTCTAGCGATAAAAGCTTCGACAACGGCGCGATAGTACCATAGCGTACCGTCTTTACCACCTTTAAATCGTTCCCATACGGTTTTGCCTAAAGTGCGATAGTCTTTTAAGATCGACCTGGCGTTGTGTAGTTTGTCGGCAGCTGAGACTAAAATTATCGATGGGGATGCTTGAGGAATAGTGGCGATATAAGCTTCCTTGCGCTGTCTCCAAGGTGGTTTGGGGATTGTTTCTGCGTCGGTGCAACCGTCTACAATCGCGGTAACTGTATCGCCAAAACGACGGCGAATTTCTTCTCTTGTCGCCGCACCCCCTTGGTCTTCAATTGCATCGTGGAGTAAAGCTGCGATCGCTTCATCTTCGTTTGCTCCATATTCTAAGGCAATACTGGTTACGCCTAGCAGGTGAGAAATATAAGGCACGCCGGAACTTTTACGCACTTGCTTTGCATGGAGTTCTGTAGCGTAAGTCAGTGCTTCGATAAAGCGGCTGGAAAGCATTTTCTTCAAAGCAGGTCTATAAACTCTTCTCTTGTCATCTTGGCATCACGTAAGATTTTACGTAGTAAACCTCTGCCGACATTTTTACCAGCATGAACGGGAATCGTCACTACTCTTCCGTCTTCATGCTGCATTCTGACATAAATACCCTTTTGTCGAACTACTTGAAAGCCCACTTTCTCAAGAGCATGAATAACTTCACTGCCTGTAACAGCAGGTACTTTTGGTATTATTTTACTACCTTTTGGATACCTACAAACTCCGGTAAGTTTTCGTACTCCTCTTCTTCCAAACAAAGTTCGATGACTTCTTTAATATTTGCTATTAGCTCGTCAATAGTTTCGCTTTGGCTGTAACAGGCTTTAAGCTGAGGAACTTCTCCTACATAATATCCATCTTCATCCCGTTCAATGATAACGTAAAATTCTTTAGTATTATTCATAACAATGTATTTTTGATAGATTCAAATTGTATCCTTTAAATCTATCTGCAAATGTATGTACTGCATATCGAGCAATGTAATTGCGGTAGTTGAGTCATTCACTATAGGTAATTCGATTTTGCAGTCAGTTAAGATTAACGATCGCCTATTCTTTTACGACTTCTAGTAAGTCTTCGATGATCACGTCAAAAGTCTGCGCTAACTTCCGCAATGCGTTAATATCTGCCATTGCCATTCCAGGAGAAGCAGCATAAGTTTTCACTGTACCGTAAGCTACTCCCGATCGGTCGGAAACTTCTTTTAGCGTCCACCCTTCTTTAGCAGCAAATTCTCTAATTTTTAACCTGACTAATCCGTTTGTTGACATGCCGTTGACTTGTCAGCTGAAGCGTTCTATAATACTTAAATCTATTAAAAGCGATCGCCCTGGTCTGGCAAACTGTGACGACCGCTTTGTCAAAATACAACCCACAAAGTAGAAAATCGCTACCAGGAGTAGAGATTTTTCACTACAAAGTGAGAATTCATTAATATGATAGCAACAGAAAACACGCAAGCAAAGTATATTCATCCTTTAGCGCGATTTGTTACCACAGAAGCGATCGCTCTTTGCCTTAACTTGCAACCAGAGCAAATCTACAAAATCGACTGCTGGCGCTACGTCATCCACGTTGTCGGTAAAGGCGTGAGTACGTTTGTCAGCTATGCCGATTTACCTCCGATCCTCGGAGTCGAACCGCCAACAAACAAAGATTTCTTTCGCTGGCGCAAGCGGTTTGCCAAGCACAAAAAACAAGCCCCCCAATTTTGGGAAGCATTCTACCAGCAAAAATTGCAGCAAGCAGCTTCCCAGACTGAGTTAGACCAATGGAAGCAAATCTTGCAGGTAATCGAACAAATCCTTCCCTCGGATTCTGTAGCAGCATTACGCACTGTATTTGAGGAAACGCGATCGACAATCCGATCGTACCGACTCCCGACTCCCCTCATAAGCTACAATTATTAAGGCATATTTACAGAATTGCTATTATTGACTCAATTCTGCTAAAGGCTGCTAACACTGTATCAGCTTAATTATCCTATACAAAACTCTGGAACGCCCTTATGACGCTCCCCATTCGCAACGTCGCCATTATCGCCCACGTCGATCACGGCAAAACTACTCTCGTTGATGCCCTCCTGAGACAATCTGGCATCTTCCGCGAAGGGGAAGACGTACCTGATTGCGTGATGGACTCAAATGCCTTGGAACGAGAGCGAGGCATTACCATCTTGTCAAAAAATACAGCGGTGCGCTACAAAGAAACGCTGATCAACATTGTCGATACTCCCGGTCACGCTGACTTTGGCGGCGAAGTCGAACGAGTTTTGGGCATGGTTGACGGTTGTATCTTGATTGTAGATGCCAACGAAGGACCGATGCCGCAAACGCGCTTCGTGCTGAAAAAAGCCCTAGAAAAGGGACTGCGCCCGATTGTTGTGGTTAATAAAATTGACCGACCCCAGGCAGATCCTCACGGTGCAGTTGATAAAGTTTTGGATCTGTTTTTGGAACTGGGTGCAGACGATGACCAGTGCGATTTCCCTTATTTATTTGCTTCTGGTTTAAGCGGCTATGCCAAAGAAGATTTAGAAGCAGAAGGGGTAGACATGCAGCCCCTATTTGATGCGATTTTACGTCACGTTCCACCACCTGTAGGCGATCCGGCAAAGCCATTGCAGTTGCAGGTCACGACTCTAGATTACTCGGAGTATGTAGGACGAATTGCGATTGGTAAAATCCATAATGGTACGATCCGCGTCGGACAGCAAGCCGCTTTGATCCGCGACACGGGGGAAATTGTTAAAGGCAAAGTCACAAAATTGATGGGCTTTGAGGGTTTAAAACGGATCGACCAAGAAGAAGCATCTGCGGGTAACATTATTGCGATCGCCGGATTTGCCGATGCTAATATTGGCGAAACGATTACCTGTCCTAACGAACCCCAGGCATTACCACTGATTAAAGTGGACGAGCCGACCTTACAAATGACATTTTCCGTCAACGACTCGCCCTTTGCCGGACAAGAAGGAAATTTTGTGACTTCCAGACAGGTACGCGATCGCTTGATGCGAGAATTGGAAACTAACGTCGCTCTGCGCGTGGAAGAAACCGACTCCCCCGATAAATTCTTAGTTTCGGGACGCGGCGAACTCCACTTGGGAATCTTAATTGAAACCATGCGACGTGAAGGTTACGAATTCCAAGTTTCTCAGCCACAGGTAATCTATCGCGAAGTCAGTGGACAACCCTGCGAACCGTTTGAATATCTGGTGTTAGACGTACCGGAAGAAGCCGTAGGTAGTTGTATCGAACGCCTGGGACAGCGTCGGGGTGAAATGCAAGATATGCAAGTTGGGGGTAACGGACGCACTCAACTCGATTTCGTCATTCCCGCCCGTGGATTAGTTGGCTTCCGAGGTGAGTTTATGCGGATGACTCGTGGTGAAGGAATTATGAACCACAGCTTCCTCGAATACCGTGCTATTTCTGGGGAAATTGAAGCCCGTCGCAACGGCGTACTGATTTCTTTTGAAGAGGGAGTAGCCACCTTCTACGCCATGAAGAATGCTGAAGACAGAGGCGTATTCTTTATCACTCCAGGTACTAAAGTCTACAAAGGTATGATTGTGGGCGAACATAACCGCCCGCAAGACTTAGAACTGAATGTTTGCAAAACCAAACAGCTAACCAACCACCGTGCTGCTAGCGGTGATGAACTAGTCCAGTTGCAAGCACCCGTAGACATGAGCCTAGAACGCGCTCTAGAGTACATTGGACCCGACGAGTTAGTAGAAGTGACCCCTAAATCGATTCGGCTGCGGAAGCTATCGAAAAAGCTGGCTAAACGATAATCCTTGTGGAGGCGTTGTTGTAGAGACGTTACATGTAACGTCTCTACATTGGGTGAAATATATAACTTGTAGGGGCGCACAGATGTGCGCCCCTACGTGTATACGAAATCAATTCGGTGCTGGCTTTTCAATAATTCCACCACCCAGGACAACATCACCGTCGTACCAAACAGCAGCTTGTCCGGGGGTAATGCTAAATTGGGGTTCGTCAAATACCAACTTGACGCGAGAATTTGCCAAAGGAACCACTGTCACATCTACCGCAGTTGAACGATACCGCACTTGGACTTGAGCGCGAATCGGTGCATTGGGTTCGGAGATAGAAACCCAGTTTACCCGCCCAACGGTACATTCTATCTGGTTAGCAGTCGTGCGATCGCCCACAATCACTCGATTCATTACCGGATCTAAGCCAATCACGTACAGGGGTTCGGCTGCGGCAATTCCCAAACCCTTGCGCTGCCCAATCGTATAATGATGCACGCCATCGTGTTGTCCGAGTACCTTACCAGTAGCATCGATAATTTCGCCTTTTTTGGGAGCAATGTATCTATCCAAAAACTCCCGCATAGAACCGTGACTTTCAATCAAGCACAAGTCTTGGCTTTCTGGCTTGTCGGCTGTTTTCAAATTGTATTCGGAGGCGATTTGGCGCGTTTCAGCTTTTAGTTTTTCGCCTAATGGAAATACGACACCTGCTAAAACATCTTGGGTCAAATCGTATAAAAAGTACGACTGATCCTTATTACGATCTACAGCTCGTCGCAATTGATAACGTCCCGATGTTGGGTCGTGAGTAATTCGAGCGTAGTGTCCCGTCGCAATTTTGTCTACACCCAATTTTTCCCTAGCATACTGCAACATAGGGCTGAATTTTACCGTTTTGTTGCACTGCGAACAGGGTAGTGGGGTAATACCGTCGCTATATCCAGAGACTAAGTAGTCGATGATGTGGGTTTGAAAAACTTCCCGCATATCGACAATGTGATGTGGAATACCCAATTGTTCGCAGATATACGCAGCATCTACCATTCCCTCCGAACAGCATTGTCCTTTGCCTTTCATCAGCCAAAGGGTCAGACCAACGACATCATATCCTTGGTTATGTAGAATGGCGGCGGCGGTGGAACTGTCAACTCCACCAGAAAGACCGACGACGATTTTATTCATGGTTCTGGGAAAATGGCAAGATACTGATACTAATTTAGATCTTCTTGGCGATCGCCTGCTGGAAGAGTCGCGAGGACAAGGGGGACAAGGGGGACAAGGAAGCAATTCTGGTTCCACTAGCCACTAGCCACCAGCCACTCACTACTGCGAACCATCCAATTTTAGTACAGCCATAAATGCTTCTTGGGGTACGTCTACCGTACCGACGGCTTTCATTCGCTTTTTACCTTTAGCTTGCTTTTGCAAGAGTTTTTTCTTGCGGCTGATGTCACCACCGTAGCATTTGGCGAGTACGTCTTTACGCAGTGCGGGAATGTGTTCGCTGGCGATAACTTTGCTGCCAATGGCGGCTTGGATGGGGACTTTAAATTGATGGCGCGGGATTAATTCTTTGAGTTTTTCTGCCATCGCGCGTCCGACACCATAGGCTTTGTCACGATGGACGATCATTGCTAAAGAGTCTACCGGATCGCCGTTGATCATCAGATCTAGGCGGACTAAGGGATTTTCGCGGTAGCCAATCAGATGATATTCCATGCTGGCATATCCGCGCGATCGCGACTTCATTTGATCGAAAAAGTCTGTGACTACCTCTGCCAAAGGCAATTCATAAGTTAATGTCGTGCGCCCCTGGGTAAGATATTTCATATCTTTGAAGATTCCCCGCCGATTTTGACACAACTCCATCAACGTGCCAACAAAAGATTCTGGCGTAATCATTTCTACTTGAGCGTAGGGTTCAGCAATGCTTTCCCGTTCGTTGGGTGCTGGTAACTTGCTGGGGTTATCAACATAAATTTCTTCGCCGTTGTTGGTAACTACTTTGTAAACTACCGATGGAGCTGTAATTACCAAATCTAAATCGTATTCGCGTTCTAAACGTTCTTGGACGATTTCCATGTGTAACAATCCCAAGAAACCGCAGCGGAAACCAAACCCCATCGCGCTTGAGGTTTCCGGTTCGTATTGCAAGGCTGCATCGTTAAGCCTCAGCTTTTCCAGAGCATCGCGCAGATTTTCAAACTCGTCTGAGTCAGTGGGAAACATCCCGCAAAATACCATCGGCTTTGCTTCGGTGTAACCTGGTAAAGCCTGAGTTGCTGGTTTTGCTGCTAGGGTAATTGTATCGCCCACCCGCGCATCGGCTACAGCTTTAATGGCGGCGGCGAGATAACCGACTTCTCCGGCGTGCAGTTCTTCGACTTGCTTTTGATTTGGAGAGAGGACACCTAATTCGTCAATTTCGTATTCTTTTTTCGATGCCATCAAACGGACGCGATCGCCTTTTTTCACCGTACCATCCATGACGCGAAAATAGACGATTACGCCTCGGTAACTATCGTAGTAGCTATCAAAAATTAACGCCCGTAAGGGATCGTTAATCGTATTACGTGGAGGTGGTACGCGCTGGACGATCGCCTCTAAAATCTCGTCAATGCCGATTCCCTCTTTTGCCGATGCTAAAATTGCATTGCTGCAATCTAAGCCAATAATTTGTTCGATCTCCTCAATCACCCGTTCTGGTTCTGCCCCTGGCAAGTCAATTTTATTCAATACGGGAATGATTTCTAAGTCATGCTCCAAGGCTAAGTAGACATTTGCTAGAGTTTGCGCCTCTACTCCTTGGGAAGCATCGACAACTAATAATGCTCCCTCACACGCTGCTAAAGAGCGAGACACTTCATAAGAAAAGTCAACGTGTCCTGGGGTATCAATTAAATTCAGGACGTAAGCTTCTCCGTCCTTTGCTTGATAGTTCATCCGAGCCGCTTGTAACTTAATCGTAATGCCGCGCTCTCGTTCTAACTCCATATTGTCAAGAAACTGCTGCTTCATCACCCGTTCCGCAACCGTACCAGTTGTCAGCAACAAGCGATCGGCTAGTGTTGATTTCCCATGATCGATGTGAGCGATAATAGAAAAATTACGAATGCGTTCGGCGGAAACATCTGTCATATTTTTTACGATTTAGCAGCAAGCAAATAGCGATCGTACTTAACGCATTTTAATCTTTTATTGAGGGAGTAGGAAGTGGCTAGTGGCTGGCGGCTAGTTGGATTGACACATGACGTTAGCCAAACTCGACCCTCTGCCCAAAAGCATTTGACAAGCATCATCTTGAACTAACCTTGTGTGTCGTTGCAGCTAGTAGTAGGATTCTTCATCTAGTCACTAGTCACCAGCCACTAGTCACTGCTAACTGGTCGCCGATCGCGCTTACAATAGACCTATTCGGACGCGATCGCCATTGAGTAGCGCCGCAAAAGTCCTGTTCTAGTTTAGATAGCTGCGCAGGAAGAGCTGCAAGCCAAGCATGGCAAAAGTTACGTTTGCTAAATCAATTACCGTTTAGCGCTTATGAATGACAACATCGATACATCAGACGCAAACCTCGACAAGGTAAAACTCTCTATTCATTTAGATTCGGAACTCGTCGATCAAATTCAGCATTTAACTAACGATCCGAGTAAAGTGATTGAAGTCGCGATCCGTCAATGGTTGCGCGGTGAAACGCAGCGAGATGATGAACTAACCCGTACGATCCCTCGTACACCCGTACCACCGCGCGGTGAGTGGAACGATTAACAGTTTTCATCTAACTTGGTAACGCTCTCTTGACTAGAGTGCTTGGTAGATTGCTGGCGACACCAAGCAAAATTCCCAATCTATCAGGTTTTGTGCCAAACTCGAAGCAAATGTTTGTCGAGTCATTCGACTTGCGCTGTGTCGAACTATCTTTAGTAATGAGTGCTAATACAGATTCCCATCAGCCAGCTTTCACATCTTCATTCGAGTCATTTGGTATGAATTCCAGCGGCTCTCTATCATCTCTAGGAGCTGAATTAGCCTACGTACAGGATAGCTCGGGTTGCTATCTTTATTTCTCATGGCAACAAGCCGATAGTGTAGGTTTGCAGCAAGAGCGGATTGTAGGACAATCTTTAGAACAGACATTTGGACCTTTAGATCCAACTCCCTACTTAAGACGGGTGCAAAGGATTTTGGAAAGTCTTGTTCCCGAACGCTGTCACTGTGTATTTCGCTACGGACAAAAATTGTTTGGATTTGAGTTGGCAATTAGCCCAATTTTACCCGCAACGGGATCGGCTACTTCTGTTTTAGTCATAGGGCGACACTTAGAAGAAATAGACAACGAAGTGGTAGCCGATGTCTATTCGGAATTGGCGACTACGGCAATGGGATCGCTCGGTTCAGTTTCGTCTAAAAAGCTTCTCAGTCAAATTGCGCGTAACATCCGCCGCACGTTAGATCTAAATACAATTTGGCAGCAAACTGTAGAAAGTTTGGGTCAAGCCTTGGGTGTCAGTCATTGTATTATCTGCTCGTATAGACCGGAAGATCTCCATTTACAAGTGGTAGCTGAGTATCGCCAAATGGCAGTGCGATCGATGCTGGGTCAATCAATTGATATCATGCACGAACCAGGTTACTGTCAGGCTTTAGAGACTCTTGCACCTGTGGCGATCGAAAAGACAGAAAATCCCCAGTTTCAACAATCAATCTTACTATTAGCAACGGTCGATCGCGATAAGCCTAACGGCTTAATTTGCTTGCAGCATTGCGAACGCAGCCTTCAACCACAGACTCACAGTAATTCGATGTTGCATCCGATCCCTCGCTTACGCCAGTGGACGACGGAAGAAATCGAGTTAGTCCGAGATTTAGCCGATCAAATTGGTACGGCGATCGCCCATGCTACTCTCTACAAGCAGCTAGAAGAAGCTCGCCAACAAGCAGAAGAAGCCTCTCGCCTTAAAAGCGAATTTCTCGCTAACACTTCCCACGAACTCCGCACGCCGCTCAATGGAATGCTGGGATTTTTAAAGTTAGTGCTGGAGGGGATGGCAGACGATCCTGAAGAACAGGAAGAATTTATCCAAGAAGCCTATCGCTCTGGCTTGCACCTGCTCAATATCATTAACGACATTCTAGATATTGCCAAAATTGAAGCAGGCAAAATGGATTTGGAGTTAGGTCAAGTTAGACTCAACGAGCTATTTAGCGATCTCGAAGACTTTACCAGAACCCAAGCCGAGCAGAAAAATTTAAGTTTGCAGATCCAATTACCACCTACGGCAGATGAAATTATTGTCTTAGGTAATTACCAAAGGCTATTGCAAGTGATGCTAAATTTGGTCGGGAACGCGATCAAATTTACCCATGAAGGCGGAGTCACCATTAGTGCGGATATCACCCGGAAAAAAACCATTTTTCAAAATCAAGTCCTACCGGGAATGGTGAAAGTTCGTGTTGCCGATACGGGCATTGGTGTTTCTTTAGATAAGCAAGATAAACTATTTCAATCCTTTAGCCAAGTAGACGGCTCTCGCACGCGGCAGTATGGTGGTACTGGTTTGGGATTAACAATATCCCAAAAGCTAGTTGAAGCTATGGGGGGAACGGTCAATTTTTACAGTATGGGTGAGGGACTCGGTTCCACAGTTACCTTTACAGTCCCTTTGTATCAAGAGCCGTTGATGGTATTAGGACTGGGAGATGGGGAGTGAGGGGTGAGGAGCGAGGAGTGAGGAGTTAGAGAGAAAGAAATTTACAATCT
Source organism: Chroococcidiopsis thermalis PCC 7203 (assembly GCF_000317125.1). Classification (GTDB taxonomy): domain Bacteria; phylum Cyanobacteriota; class Cyanobacteriia; order Cyanobacteriales; family Chroococcidiopsidaceae; genus Chroococcidiopsis; species Chroococcidiopsis thermalis. The sequence goes on along the minus strand of NC_019695.1, from coordinate 79,661 downwards.
CCACACCCTACACCCTTTTATCACGCACCACACCGCACCACACCACACACCACGCACTACTCTCTTTCCCTCGCTCCTCACTCCTCATTCGGACTACACTGTAAAAGGTGAAGTCACAACAATGCCATGACAGAGCAAACAAGTGCGCGAGACTTATTCAAGACGGCTTATGAAAACCGCTATACCTGGGATGAAAACTTTCCTGGTTACAGCGCAGACGTGCAATTGACGCAAGGTAATGAAGTCTACACGGGTAGAATTCGGATAAATCGCGATTTGAGCGTAGAAGTTACAGGCATAGAAGACGAAAAAGTACAAGAAAGCGTTTATACGCAGCTACGAGATATTGTTACTCACCGCAAGCGATCGCAATTCGAGCAGTCTCACGGCAAAAATGAGTTTAGCCTCGGTAAACTCGATGACAGTGGCGCAGTAGAAATCCTGGTCAAAGGCGATGCTATGGGTTCTAACTATAAAGTGCGCGGTACGGAGATTTGCCAAGTCAGCCGCGTTATGGGTCGCATGGCTTTTGTCATCGATACTCACGATAGCTTAGATACAGGCGGAGGGTACGTAGCTAGTCGCTACGATGCGGTGTTCCGCAATCCCCAAACTAACGAAGTCATCAAGGTATTAAAGTTTCAAGACTTTTACGAAAAATTTGGTGACTATTACGTCATGACCAAGCAAACCGTAGAAGACTATCAGCAACAAGAACGAATTAAAACTGAGTTTAACTTCTCTAATATCAAACTACTAGAGGCTGTTGCTGTTTAGTTGGTAGTTGGTAGTTGGTAGTTGGTAATTAGTTACTGTTCCCTGTTACCTTTCTTCTGTGACAACTGATAACTGACAACTGACTAGAGCTAGGATCGTTTTAGCAAGTTTGTTAAACAAAGGTCTAATTCTATGGAACTTACAACAGATAATGTAGAAACAGTTTTGGATGAAATGCGCCCCTATCTGATGTCAGATGGTGGCAACGTAGAACTCGTCGAACTCGACGGTCCAATCGTGCGGTTGCGGTTACAAGGAGCTTGTGGTTCTTGCCCTAGTTCTACCATGACTCTGAGAATGGGAATCGAGCGCCGTTTGCGGGAAATGATCCCCGAAATCGCTGAAGTCGAACAAGTAATCTAGCGATGAGGTAATGGGTAATGGGTAATGGGTAATGGGTTAATGGTTGACAGTTCGCGGTTGACGGTTGACTGTCTTCACTCCGTGTAGCGTCTACCACCGATTACCAATTACCAATTACCAACTACCAACTACCAACTACCGATCGATACCTATGCCCCATCCTTTATACGTTGCATTCGTCTGGCATCAGCACCAACCACTGTATAAAAGTCGCGATCGCAGTTCTGCTTCTACATCCAATCAGTATCGCTTGCCGTGGGTCAGGTTGCACGGGACAAAAGACTATCTGGATTTGGTGTTAATTCTAGAGCGTTATCCTAAGTTACATCAAACGGTTAACCTCGTTCCTTCTCTGATTCTGCAACTAGAAGATTACATTGCTGGGACTGCTTTCGATCCATATCTGACAGTTAGCTTGACACCTACAGAGCAACTGCAAAGGGAGCAGCAACAATTTATTATTGCTAACTTTTTTGATGCCAACCATCATACCCTGATCGATCCCCACCCCCGTTATGCAGAGTTGTACCATCAACGGCAGGAACGCGGTGCAGCTTGGTGTTTAGACAATTGGCAGAAGGAAGATTACGGCGATCTACTGGCTTGGCATAATTTAGTTTGGATCGATCCAATTTTTTGGGACGACCCCGAAATTGCTCAATGGTTGCAGCAAGGTCGGGGTTTTACTTTAAGCGATCGCCAGCGGATTTATTCTAAACAAAGGGAAATTATCAGTCGGATTGTCCCCCAACATCGCCACATGCAAAAAACGGGGCAATTAGAAGTTACTACCTCGCCTTATACTCATCCAATTCTGCCTTTACTTGCCGATACTAACTCCGGTCGGGTTGCCGTACCGAATATGGATCTGCCTAACTACCGCTTTCAGTGGGCAGAAGATATTCCGCGTCACTTGCAAAAAGCATGGGAGTTATACGAAGACCGCTTTGGACAAGTACCCAGGGGTTTGTGGCCCTCCGAACAGTCTGTCAGCCCTGAAATTCTCCCCTATATTATCAAGCAAGGATTTAATTGGATCGTCTCTGATGAAGCCGTTTTAGGGTGGACGCTCAAGCACTTTTTCCACCGTGACGGGGCGGGAAATGTCATCGAACCAGAATTGTTATACCGTCCCTATCGCTTGCAGACAGCAGCGGGAGATTTATCTATTGTCTTTCGCGATCATCGACTGTCTGATTTAATTGGTTTTACCTATGGGTCGATGCCACCTAAACGCGCCGCAGCAGATTTGGTGGGACATTTGGAGTCGATCGCCCATCAGCTCAAACATCACCAAGAAGGAGATCGGACTAGCTTAGAACAACCTTGGCTCGTCACGATTGCATTAGATGGAGAAAACTGCTGGGAATACTATCCTCAAGATGGCAAACCCTTCTTAGAAAACTTATATCAAACTCTCAGCAACCATCCTCATATCAAACTCGTCACCGTCTCGGAATTTATCGACGCTTTTCCCCCAACTGCAACAATTCCAGGTGAGAAATTACACAGCGGTTCCTGGGTAGATGGCAGCTTTACCACTTGGATTGGCGACCCGGCAAAAAATCGAGCTTGGGACTTGCTAGCAGCAGCGAGAGAGGTATTGGCACAGCATCCAGAGGCGACAGAAGAGAATAACCCCGAAGTTTGGGAAGCTTTGTACGCTGCTGAGGGTTCCGATTGGTTTTGGTGGTTTGGTGAAGGTCATTCCTCCAATCACGATGCTATCTTCGACCAGTTATTTCGAGAGCATTTGTGTGGTATTTATCAAGCCTTAAATCAACCCGTTCCTCCAGTGCTGTTGCGTCCGGTGGAAATTCATGCTGCTCCAGCCGACCATCGCCCCCAAAGCTTCATTCATCCTAATATTGATGGCATGGGCGACGAGCAAGACTGGGACAAAGCCGGACGCTTAGAAGTTGGGGGAGCGCGGGGAACGATGCATCAAAGCAGCACGGTACAGCGCATTTGGTATGGGGTAGATCACCTAAATTTCTATCTCAGATTAGATTTCAAAACAGGAGCAAAGCCAGGTCAGGACTTGCCACCAGAACTCAATTTACTCTGGTTCTATCCCGATCGCACCATGCATAACAGCCCCGCACCTTTGGTAGACTTGCCAGAGCAATCGCCAATGAACTATATGTTTCACCATCGCTTGGAAGTTAACTTACTGACACAATCGGTTCACTTTCAAGAGGCGGGAGAACACTATCAATGGCATCCCCGCGCCAGTCGCGCTCAAGTAGCGTTGGAGCGTTGTTTAGAAGTCGCAGTTCCTTGGGCAGATCTGCAAATGCCACCTGATTACCCTTTACGCTTAGTTTTAGTATTGGCGGACGAGGGTAGATTCCAGCAGTATTTACCTGAGAATGCTTTGATTCCGATTGAAGTACCCTAGAGAAGAGAGCTGGGGAAGCTGAGGGAGCTGAGGGGGCTGGGGGCAATTACCAATCGGCTCCTGACTCTTGTACGGGCGGGTTTAGCAAAAGATTTACGGCTGACGGCAAGAAATCTTTGGTCAAAACCCGCCCTTGACAATATCTGATATCCGACCATACCCATGCGTTTTTGTATACCCTAAATAAATTTTTGTAAAGGTGTGCGTAACCTCTATACTGCTGGATGAAGTGGTGAGTATAGGTTGCTAACTAAAGCTTAGCAATACAACTTAAAAATTTAGAATTTGAAATTCAGAATAAGTTGAATGCTTTCAAACCCATATAAGGCGTGAAAAAATTAGATTTTTCTGTTTTCAGCCCCGTAGATTTGTCTGTGGGGTTTGTCATTCATAGTTCTACGACTATAATTCTAAATTCTTTTGATAAGAGTTTGCTGAGCTATTACTGTAACTTGAATTAAACAATCGGAGGTAAATAAAACCTATGTCTGACATGAATTCACGAAATTTAAATTCACCAATTCCTTTTTTCGCCCACTTTCTAGAAGGACAATTTGGAGCAGAACTTTCAGAAGCAGAAATGGCATCTGTGAGTGGTGGTAACGAATATGCAACAACGCTAGCATATCCATCTGACGTTGACGTTGACGGTGGTAATAAAGGTTATGAATTCCCATCGATCGATGTACCCAAAATGCCATCTATGCCTGAGTTTCCAAAGTTTCCATCAATCTCTGATTATTACAAGAAATAATTTGTAAGCCGTAATTCGTAATTTATTAACTCTAAGTACAAGCACTTAGCTTAATGATAGAAAATAATTATCAAGTCATGCTGTAGAGAGTAACAGCTACGAATTACGAGTTAGCGATCGCAAATTGGAGTATAACAATATGACAGTTTTGATCGTGACTCATAGTCGAGATCATGAGGGTATTTCCTTAGTTATGGATGCGATCGCAGCTCAAGGTGGAAAGGCATTTCGCTTTGATACCGATCGCTTTCCGACGCAGACACAGTTAGAGATTTATTTCGGACTGGGAACGGAAAGGTTCGTACTAATTGATGGTGCAAACCAACTCAATTTACAAGATGTCTCCGCAGTTTGGTATCGACGCATTCGCATGGGTGCAAGGATTCCCACAACGATGGATACTCAACTACGCCAAGCCTCAGTTCAAGAGTCGCAAGCTACAATTTTGGGGGCAATTGCCAGTCTCAATGTTTTTCACCTTGACTCCGTGTCCCATATTCGCCGTGCAGAACACAAGCAGTTACAATTACAAATTGCGCGATCGCTTGGTTTAGAAACTCCGCGTACTCTAATTACAAACAATCCCCAAGCAGTGCTGGAATTTGCACGAGAGTGCAGTTCGGGTATGGTGACGAAAATGCTCACTACCTTTGCAATCTACGATCGAGGACAAGAGCAAGTTGTTTTTACCAATTCAGTTAAGCCAGAGGATTTAGAAAATTTAGAGGGATTGCGCTTTTGTCCGATGTGCTTTCAAGAAAACATTCCTAAAGCATTAGAACTAAGGACAACAATTGTCGGACAGCACGTATTTACAGCTGCTATTGATTCTCAAATTTCTCCTGAAGCGCGTCATGACTGGCGGCGACAAGGATTGACTTTGATTGATGCTTGGCAACCTTACACTCTTCCTCAAGAACTTGCTGTAAGATTGCGACAGATGATGACATATTTTCAGTTAAACTATGGAGCATTCGATCTCATTTTGACTCCAGACGGGCGTTATATATTTTTAGAAATTAACCCTGTAGGAGAGTTCTATTGGCTGGAAAAACACGCTGGTTTACCAATTTCGCAAGCGATCGCAGATATCCTCACAAAAAGCTCCCCTTTTTAAGGCAATAATGTTTACATAAAAAGCCCCCCTTTTGAAGGGGGGTTGGGGGGATCTTCTAGCGATAATCCGCAGTCTGAATTTGCCGCAAACGTGCCGCATTTCTCATATCAAATTCTGGACGACAGAAGCGATTAATTTGCTTTTCAAAAAACTCTCGATTTGCTTGCAAATGTTTTGGATTTGGATCGTCTAACGGATATAACAATGCAGTCCTCAACGCTTGAATAACTGCCGAAGTTACGCAGTACATCGATCGCTGGAACGTAATACCCAATTGCACTAAAATATCATCTTCGCCTCGACAGTGCTGCTGGTAATAATCTCGAAGATATTGAGGCAAGAAATGATACATATCTTGTGCTAACAACGTAGGTGGAATACCAGCCGTACCTACAGGGAATTTATCTGCATATAAAACACCATAGTGAAAATCTTTTTGTTCAGTAGGAATTTGTCCGGCTTGGGCATTATATGATTTCGTTCCACGGAAAGGAGAGGTGCGGTAGAAAACAGCTTCAACATAAGGTAACGCCGCTTCGTAAAGCCAGGTAAACCCTTTTGATTTAGGAATAATTTCGTAGCGTTCGCCGCGAATATAAACGTGGTGGTAAATTGGACGACCCGCGATCGCAAAAATTCCATTCACCAAGAAATTCATCGCGTCGGGGACTCCCTTAAATCCGCCTTCATCGTAAATATCAGACATCTCGAAGAAGACTGGAGCCATCACCTCCCAGAATAAGCCCAGGTTGGCGTAATAAGAAGCCTGACGGCACTGTTCTAAGAACATTTCTGGAAATAACTTATACAGCCCCAGCATGGCTGGATTGTACTTGAAATAAGCTTTAATGGCGCGATCGGCATTTGCCTTATATTCATCCGAGTCGAGATAGGCATCAAACTTGCCGTAGCCCATATCTCTACCGTGCCACAACATCGCCCGCATACATTCTTCGGCAAATTCCATGTTGATGCGATCGTGGAACCAGTGATGCAGCAATCTAGGCATCTTGCGGGTTTCACCTTTTTCCATAAAGGCAAGTAGTTCGGGATGCGCTGTGGCTGGTCCCCGCCAAATTCGCAAATCAGCATCGTCGCCTGCATAATGATTGTGCAGGTCTAAATACTCTTGAGGAATGAAGTATTTAAAGAAAGGTAGCGGATCGAGAAAGACTCGTTCGCCAATATAAAGCAAGTCGCGCCAGTAGAAATCCATCGGTACGGCATAAGCCTTGTAAATACCGATAATTTGCATCAGGTTTTCTGGTGTATCTGGTAGCATCGCCCCACCTGCTTCTAAGCGATGGATGATATCGGCAAATTCATGCTTGGATGGGGGCAGTTTCGCTGTAGCTTTTTCTTGAGCAAGTACCATGATGGGAGTGAGTAGTGAGTAGTGGGGATTTGCAGGGGCGGGTTCACCAAGATACTTCACTCATAACAGAGATGTCCGGTGAACCCGCCCGTACAGAAGTCGTAGGGAATCGTAGGGGCGCACAGCCATGCGCCTAGCTAATTTTTAATCGCAATTTGCTGTGTAGTGTTGACGCGGACGGAAGCAACCATAGCAGTGGTAGTGGTTTCACTCCAACGTACTAACCAAGTAGGTTGAATGCCCAAAAATAGGATCAAGACTGTGAGAACGAGGGCAGGAATTTTTTCCGACCAGGTGACGACGGGATAGTAAGCTGTCTTGTTGTCTAGCTTGCCGAAGCAAGTACGGTTGAGCAAAATCACAAAATATACCGCTGTTAATCCCGTACAGATGACGCAAACGAGGGTAGGTAAGGGAAATCTAGCGTAGCTGCCTTGCAGGACTAAAAATTCGGCAATAAAACCAGTCATGCCCGGAATTCCCGCACTTGCCATACCTCCCATCACTAGAAGGGCGCTAATGTATGGTAATCCGCGAATTGGACTCATCAATCCATTCAAGACATCAAGTTCGCGAGTCCCGACTTTAGTTTCAATGACACCAATCAAGTTAAATAGAATTGCCAAAATTAGACCGTGGGCAACCATTTGCGCTACTGCGCCGACCGTACTCAACTCAGTAGCAGCAGCCGCAGCCAGCATGACATAACCCATGTGTCCGATCGAACTATAGGCAACCATGCGCTTGATGTCTTTTTGAGCGATCGCCGTTACCGCACCGTAAACCGCGCTAATTGCCCCGATAATCGCTAAACCAGGCGCAACGATCGCCCAAGTTTCGGGAAATAATCCTAAACCAAATCGGATAATTCCATAAGTTCCTAACTTTGCCAGGATTCCCCCCAACATAATTGCTACGGGTGGAGAAGCCTCCGTGTAAGCATCGGGTAGCCAAGTATGTAGGGGAACCAAAGGAATCTTGATGCCAAATCCAACTAAGAGGATGGTGAGGAGGATCAGTTGCGCTTGTAGGGGTAATCCTTGAGTGGCGATCGCGTTGTAATCGAAACTAGAAGATCCTGTCAGCCAAGTAATACCCAAAAAGCCAGCCAGAATCAAAATTCCTGAAACTGCCGTGTAGATCAAAAACTTCATCGCAGCGTAGCCGCGCTTTGCCGTTCCACCCCAGATTGCAATCAGCAGATAGAAAGGAATTAGCTCGACTTCGTAAAATAGGACGAACAGCAGCAAGTTTTGCGCCAGGAATCCACCCACCACCCCAGCATAGATCAGCAGTAACAAAGCGTAGTACAGCCGAGGACGGGTAATATTTTCGCTGCTACTATAAATTGCAATCCAAGTCAATACCCCCGCTAAGGCGACTAGAGGGATAGACAAACCATCTGCCCCTAAGCTGTAGCTCAACCCCAAGGTATCAATCCAAGGCAACAGTTCGGAAAATTGCATCCCAGCTAAGGAGATGTCAAATTGACTCAGCAGTACCAGCGTCCAAATAATGATACCAGTCGCGATCGCCAAAGCTAGCGATCGCGCCCGATCTCCTTTCATTGGTATAAATCCAATGCAAGCAGCACCGACGACAGGTATCCAGATCAAAGCACTCAGCATAACGATTTTGAAATTGGTAGTTGGTAGTTGGTAGTTGGTGAGTGGCTAGTAGCTAGTGAATAGATAAAGAATCAAGCCACTAGCCACTAGTCACTAGTCACTTTTCAGAATGAAAAACTGAGTTCCATGTGGGATAGGAGGGGCCAGCCGACGATCGTGCCTAGCAAACAAACGCCTAGCAAGATGGTTAAGGCGTAGAATTGCGATTGTCCAGAAGTGCTATATTTTAGGGTTTCGCCTCCAAAAATCGAGACTAAGCCAACTAAATTTACAATCCCATCAACTAAGTAGCGATCGATCAGAGCAATGAGGCGAGAAACTACGGCTACTCCAAATACAATCGTTACCCGATACAAGTTAGCTGTATAGAGGTCGTAGGCGAAAAAGTCTTGCAGTGGTTTCCAAGGTAGCGTGACTGGTTTTGGAACCAAGGGTGAGAGGTAAACGACAGCTGAGATACTGCACCCAAAAATCGTAGACCAAATTAATAACAAAGCTACATCTTTGTTGATGTATGCCCATTCTGGCAGTAACGATAAGCTTTGCAATACTAACGGAGCGTGCATGACAAAACCCATTAAGATTGTCATTGGCAACATCATAGGCCAATGAACTTCAGGCGATCGCACGGTCATTGGCTTGGGTTTATTGCCAAACATGAGACAAAATACCCTAGTGACGCTGAAAGCTGTCAGCGCATTCGTGACTAAAATTACTCCGACTAGCAAAGGCTGAGTTGTCCACAATCCATCTGCGATTTGCAGCAATGCCCAAAATCCGCCCAAGGGTGGAAAAGCTACTAATCCGGCTGCACCAACAATAAAGGCAATAGCTGAAATCGGTCGGCGCGACCACAAACCTCCATAAAGGCGGAGATCCTGAGTAATACTATTCCAGACCACACCACCCGTACTCATGACGAGCAGTGAAATTGCTACGGCATGGGTGAACACTAACAGTAGTGCGGCTTGAGTTTGTCCCGTACCTACAGCCACAAATACCAAACCCATGTAGGCACTGACAGAATATGACAAAGCGCGCTTGACATCAACTTGAGCGATGACAATCAAAGAAGCACCTACGGCTGTCACCGCACCGATGAATGTGGCAAAAGATAGGGCGAAAGGCGAAAGTGCCAGGACTGGCTGAAGTTTCACGAGTACCCAAGCACCTGTTGCTACAACTACGGAATTACGCAAAATCGTTGCTGGTACGGGACCTTCCATTGCCTCGTCCAGCCATAAGTGCAGTGGAAATACGGCGCATTTACCCATTGGACCGGCAATCAGAGCCAAGCACACTAACGCGATCGCTGTGGGGTTGACGTTAGCTGTTTGCGCCCATCGTGCAAGTTCTGAGAAATCCCAAGTTCCAGCGAGGGGATATAGGGCAAGTACCCCCATCAATAGAAACAAATCGCCTACCCGTTTGGTCAAAAAAGCGTCTCTTGCTCCGGTGACTACCAATGGCTGACTGAACCAGAAGCCTAGTAACAAATAAGTACACAGGGTGAGAATTTCTAGAATAAAGTAGCTGAAGAACAGGGAGTTACATAGTACTAAGGCGCACATCCCGGCTTCAAACAGCGCCATCATGACGTGGAAACGCGCCCACCCCCAGTCCATTTCTAAATAGCCGATCGCAAAGACGATCGCCAGCACGTTTAAGCCTGTAACTAAAGCGATCGCACCTACCGTAAGTGAAGAAACTTCTACGGCGATCGTAAAGTCAAAATTGGCTACGTGCAACCAGGAAAAATATAAGTATTGAGCTGGTTTGTTCCAAGATGCGCTCAGGGCAATTAAAGCATGGGTGAAAGCAATAGCAGTCGTTACCAAGTTAATATATGCTGCTGGGCGGGGTCCCGTGCGTCGAATAATTCCCGGTGACCAAGGAATAGTCGAAATTGCCCCTATCAGGGCATAAATGGGAACTAACCAGATGGTTTGGAGGAAGGTGTCAGCCATCGGTATAAATACTCACTGCGTAAAACGACTCAAACTCTGAATACATTGAATCTGCCTGGAAAAGCCACGGGTGTAGCTGAGAATATGTAAACCAAGCAGATTTATGATGTTTTAATTTTTCAATTAATCAAAGCTTACACTTATATGGATTACAAAGAACTTATTTATCTAATAAACTATGCGATAAGTTAGATAAATTTTTCTTATAAAGGGAAAATCATTGAGAATAGCTATGCTTAAAATTGATTCCCGTTGATGGTTTGAAAGCGTACATTGGAACTGCTAATGGTTAGTATCGAGATCTACCGATTAGCAGAACGAGTGAGATCGCTTGCAGGCGAAATACAGAAGACAAGAATTAGAAATTCAGAAATAAAAGTATTTTTACCTAAATAAAAGTATTTTTACCTAATATCATTTTGCTCTGACTGCGCCACGGAAGATCCCCCCAACCCCGCTTAACAAGGGGGGCTATGAGCGACCGATTTAGTGCAAGGATAAATCGAATTGGTATAAATAAACATCCCAAATAAAAAACCTCCAAAATAAAAACCTCAAGTGTTGTGAACTTGAGGGAAATTGAAAAGTATTATCAAGGATACAGAATTTACAGACGGAGACACATGATACACATTCTCGTTAAAGCGTGTAACGGTAATGTTTTGATTTGCTTGTTGGCAATAGCTATAGTTGTCAGTCTTGTCAGGCTGTTCTAAATGGATGGTTTCACATCCCTCTAAAGACTGCAAAGCAGGGGAAACGATAAAAACCCTACACCAATACCAGCACTACCAACAATTAAGTTGTACGGTCAATTAAACACTCGCGAGTTTGGGGCAACCATTTTCTACCCTGACATCGTTCTCCTTCGGGCGAAAATTAGCAGACTAAACAGCAAAATTTCTGCTCTGGTTGAACAACATTAGCGGTTTGTTCGCTAATAGTTTGTACTTTTAATTATGGACGATGCCAGAAAATTCTGTATAGCTTGAAACAATTTTTTAAGATTTTATTTCCGAATTCCGACTTCCGTAGTTTGTTTCCCCGTAGGGGTATGCCGAATTCTTTGCTGGTGTTGCTGGCGGTTAAACTGCTGCTGTGCGGAAGTCAGTAGTGCATATTCAATTGGCGATCGCATATCCCACTGTAATTGAGCTAGCAGTAGTAAACTACAACTCATGACCGCACCAGTTGTGAGAAACTGCCAACCGCCGACGTAAGATAAGAAACCAACGCTCAAAAAGTGAAGACATCCAGCCAAGCATAAAGCACGCGATCGCAAACCAATGCCCGTAAACAAATAACCAATTGCACTCAAACTCAACCACATCGGGCATAAGTGGATTAAAATCTCACCCCAACCGAGAAATATCCCCAAATCGGTGAAAACCACACCCGTTAGTACCAAAATTGCCCAACCACAGACGACCCAACGCAGACGTTCCACTCCTGCCCAAAACCAAGTTAGACTCATCATGGCGATCGCACCAACTATAGTCAAGCTCGACCACCAAATCGCTTGGATTGTCCAATTAATCGGTAAAAACTGCGCTGTGGCAAACATAACGCCAACAATAACAGCCCAAATAATAAACACTTGGTCTACTCGCGTGTAAATTCCTGAGTACAGTGTAATGCGATCGATTTTCCAATTAATTCGCCATAAACCTTGTAAATCTTGAATATCTAACTCTTCTTGCTTTTCTTTGAGCAATGGCTGCGCTAAGCTACTCAGATTCATTTATATTTTGCTGCTAGTTATTTTTACAATTTGTAACTCCCTCTATTGATAGATTATTTCATAAATTTTACAAAATGACACAAATCGTAAGAAGCACGATGGATAGCGAACTGAGTGATGTCAAGCAACCTAAAGTTATTTTTCTCGATGCTGTCGGGACAATGTTTGGAGTTAAAGGCAGTGTTGGTGAAGTGTACGCTCAGATCGCACAACCATTTGGCGTTACCGTAGCAGCAGATCGTGTCAACACTGCTTTCTATCAAAGTTTCAAAACTGCACCACCACCTGTATTTCCTGGCAAGCAGCCAGAGGAAATTCCTCAATGCGAATTTGAATGGTGGGAAGCGATCGCGCGAAATACTTTTCAAAAAGCTGAATGTTTAGATAGTTTTACCGATTTTTCTGGCTATTTCAGCCAACTGTACGTACATTTTTCCACAGCAAAACCGTGGGTACTTTATCCCGACGTGCTACAAGCATTGCAATCTTGGCAGAAATTAGGCATTGAGTTAGGGGTGTTGTCTAATTTCGATTCACGCTTGCATTCGGTTTTACAAGCTTTGGATTTATCCAAGTTTTTCACTTCCGTAACAATTTCTACCGAAGTTGGTGCGGCTAAACCCGATCCACAAATTTTTGCTGCTGCTTTAGACAAACATCAATGTTCGGCAAATTTGGCTTGGCACGTAGGCGACAGCTTACAAGAAGATTATCATGGTGCGAAAGCTGCTGGACTGCGGGCAGTTTGGTTGCAAAGACGATCGGTTATCGGTTATCAGAAGGAGTCGTAGGGGCGGGTTCACCAAAGATCTCTGACTCCGACGAAGATTGCGGGTGAACCCGCCCGTACAGGAGTCAGAAGAATTAAATGAAATTCTTGTCACGCACCACGCATTACTCACTCACTCTCAACGAATAGTGATAAAACTCTTCATCTCTGGTATATCCGAGTGATTCATACAAAGCTTGTGCTGAGAGATTAGAAATTTGTGTGGCGAGAGTCATTCTGATTGCTCCAGTTTCTTGAGCATACTGCTTTGCTGCTGTCAGCAATAATTTGGCAATTCCTTGTCTACGATGCGTTGCGACGACGAATAGATCGTTCAAAATCCAAATTCGTTGCATCGATACTGAGGAAAAACTGGGGTAAAGCTGAGTAAATCCGACGATTTGTCCATCGCTTGCAACAAAGATGACAGAATCGTGTTTTTGCAATCGTTCTTGCAGAAAAATCTTTGCAGTTGCCAAGTCCGATGCTTGTCGATAAAAAACGCGATATTGGTCAAATAGTATAGCTATCGGTTCAAGATGCTCGATTTTAGCCTGAAAAACTTCCATAGCCTGCTTGAAATTTGCTCTATTCCCAGATTACCAGGCTAGGTTGGTAATAGAGGAGGTATAGAAATCAGGTTTAAGTACATGTGTACTATAATAGTAGGCGAGGTATATTTTCACTTACAGCTCGAACGGAGTCGATCGCCTCTGAATCCAGCTTGAGGTAACACCACCAAGGATAGCGTTATGAGCGAAACATTAACTAGCGCCACAGCAACCAGCGAAACAGCGACTCATACTAAAAGTCAGCTATATAAAAAGATTTTAGCCGTACAAAAGAATTTGCAACCTTTAGAAAAAACTGGTTGGAACGACTTTCAGAAATATAGCTACACCACTGCTGGCGATGTTCTTCTACCAGTACACAAAGCCTGTAGCGAACAAGGATTAATTGCGATCGCCGATTGTATTGAATCTCACATCGAGCCGGGACGAGCTTCAGTAGTCGTCCGCCTAACGATTGTAGATACAGAAACAGGTGAGTCTTTAAGTGTCAGCGCGCCAGGTTACGCCGAAGACTATTCGTGGAAAGATAGTCGTCCTACTGGCGATAAAGCTGTATATAAAGCAATTACAGGAGCCACAAAATACGCCGTCCGTTCTTGCTTTTGTCTCCCATCAGATGACGATCCAGAAAGGACACCACAAAGGCTCAATTCCAGACAGCCGATGAATCGATATGTCGTCAATCCTAGCAAAGTAGACTCGGTATTGCTGGAACAAACCACAGCAGAATTAAAGCGTGTCGGTTGGTCGAGTACCCAAGGACGACTATACTTACAAGATAAATTTGGCAAATCCAGCCGTCAGCAGCTCAGCCAGCAGGAACTACAACAATTTCTCAATCACCTCCGTTCCTTACCGAAACCAGAAGCCCAACCGATTCTGCAAGAAAGCTGATAATTATTTGCTTATGATGAGAGGTAATTAGTTGTTAGTTGTTGGTCGTCGATCGCCATCAACCATTACCCATTACCGATTACCAATTGAATTAGGACACTTGAAAGGTGACTCCATCTCATTCAGCCGAAAAAAATTCATCTGAAAATAACTTGCCCCAATCTAGATCGCGATCGCTCTTTAGTATTGGTGAAGATTTAGAGCGATTAAATGAAATCCTAGATGAAGCTGGAGACGACACCCAACAACAAGAACTCCTCAACGAATGGTTACAACAGCTAGGAACAGAACGCGATCGCAAGTTGGATGGATACGCGGCTTTGATCTCGGAAATGCAAGCGCGTGCTGAGGCGAGAAAAGCAGAAGCGCAACGTCTGATGGAGCTAGCTAGAGCGGACGAAAGGCGATCGCAACTCTTAAAAGAGCGATTGAAATGGTTTTTTGAGTCGCAGCAACTCAAGACGATTGAAACTACTCGTTATCGGCTGTCTTTATCCAAAAATGGCGGTAAAGCCCCCTTAATCCTTAAACCAGATCTCTCACCGCAGCAACTCCCCGAACGGTTCACAACCACTTCAATCGAACCAAACACAAGTGCCATTCGCGCTGCCTTAGAAGCAGGAGAGAGTTTAGATTTTGCTTCCCTGGGCGATCGCGGTACGAGTATAAGAATTAAGTGACTAGTGGCTAGTGGCTAGTGGCTAGATAAAGAATCTAAGCCACTCACCAACTACCAAAAAATTCCCCCACAACAGCAGCTTTCACAGGGAGATAAGGCTGAGAATTGTTGCTGTGCAGGAGATCTTGAAAATTAATAGAGAGCGAGCTTTTGACTCGATCGCTGCAATTAGGGGGTAGCAGCAGGAGAAGGGGATTCAGCCGGAGAGGGGCTAGTACCAGTACCGCCACCACCACCAGCATCACCACAGGCTCCTAAAAAGCCGCCCAATAAGCTGAAAACTAAAGCTAAACCGATGAATTTTTTGTTCATAACTCCTCTTTCACCAAATGCGGTAAAAATGAACGAGCCGCTCTTGATCACGATACCGCATTTGTTGACTTTTTTTACACTACCGGAACTATAGCGGCTTAAGTTGACGGCTGATATACAGCTTGGACTGAGGGTTTTGACGATTGGTTGAATTTATTTACTTGCAGCACAGAGCTTCATATATAAAGCTTATACTTCAAGCATGGATGCCATACCCTCAAAATTAAAGTTTTATTTAAGTCGTTCCTGATGTCAAATATCTTCCCTCTCTGGACGTAACTTTGAGTGTGAGAAATTAATACAGTACTTTTATGACAGGAGACAGGAGACAGGAGACAGAATGTTCTCTGGCGACTTCTTCAGTGAATAAATTTCTTTAACAAAGTTGACGAGAGTATCTGTTAGAGAAAGTTGCCATTAGAATTGGGGTGTTCATCTGCCCAAAGTATGATGGCTAAGTATTATGGCTAAGGCTCCTAAAACTCGTGTTTCCAGTCGCCAGCGGCAAAAACCAGTGCCTGCTAATGCTAAGAGCGTCAGATCTTTGAGTAGTTCGCGCTCGGCTCCTGTATGGCTGACTAGTTTACGCCACTTACAAAATCGCTGTGCGGCTGTGACTGCTCTATTAGTGACTGCATTACTGGTAGCTTATGGCTGGTCGGCGTACTCCCAAAGCTCGTGGCAAGAAGCGCGCAGCCAACTAGAAGACTTAAAAAAACAAGAACGGCAATTGATGCAAAAAAATGAAGTGCTAAAAAATGATTTAGCAACGCAAGCACAGCAACCAGAAACGGGACTCGTGTATCCTAGCCCTGCTGAGGCGATCGCCCTAGAGCCAGCCAGCCAGACTAACAGAGCGCCAAAGCCAATTTCACCCGCAACTCAACCTCCTCGTTTGACTTCTTTGCCACTCGGTTATTAGACAGTTATCAGTTATCAGCGAACAGGGTGTGGGGTGTGGAGTGTAGGGTGTAGAGTTTATGTTATTCGCTCCCTCAGCTCTCTTATCCCGACTCCCTACGGGCGGGTTTCCAAACTCGCCCCTACCGACTCCCGACTCGTGCGCTCCCTGCTCCCTCACCACGCATTACTGAAAATGTCTATCTTTCCCTCTTCTGATGCCCGTCGTCAGCGTCGTACTGCTAAAAACCGCGATCGCAGCCAAGCAAACCGCCCTCAGCATCGCCAACGGCTGAAGCAACCTCGGACGGTAGAAAAGCCAGTTTCAAATCAGCAACAAAAGAGCAACCGCTTGCCCTTATTGCGGCTGCTACTTGTATGGAGTGTTCTGATGGGAACTTGCGTAGCAATGGGAATAAAATTGTATCGGCTGCAAGTCATACACGCACCAAAATTGTTTGCACAAGCACGCAAACAGCAGTTGACAAGTATGCCTGGGTTTGTCATCCGTCGCCCAGTTGTAGATTGCAATCAAAATGTACTGGCGATGGATCGGTTGGTCTATCACTTATATGCTCGTCCCGGTCAATTTAATGTATCCAAAGAAAAAATTGCCGACCGGCTAGCACCCCTACTCCAGAGTTCTCCTGCTCAGCTTGTCAAGCGGTTCAATCAACCTAGTAATTCAATTCGCTTGACTTCAGTTGTCCCTGAAGAAATGTTCCAGCAGATCGATAGCTTGACGATTGATGGTAAGAAAGTTAGAGGTCTTGAGCTAGTTCCACAATTTTCGCGCTTCTATCCGCAACACACTCTAGCAGCAGACATAGTGGGGTATGTGAATACGGATCGTGAAGGCAAGGCAGGGGTAGAAGCGAGTCACAATCAGCAACTAGAAAGCTTGGTCAAACCAATTTCATCGTTGTCCAGGGACGGAAATAATGAAATTATGAGTTATTCCGTTCCCGATAACTTTGCCGAGGTTGACGATACACGCTTGGAATTGACTGTAGATCTGCGCTTGCAGCGTGCAGCTCAAGCAGCTCTCAGTAAGCAGTTAAAGGCAGTGCAGGCGAAGCGGGGTAGCGTTATTGTCATGGATGCGCGAGACGGCAGCATTTTGGCAATGGTGGACGAACCATCTTACGATCCAAATGAATTTTACAAATTTGATTTTGAGTTATTTCGGAATTGGGCAATCTCAGATTTATACGAACCAGGATCGACATTTAAGCCATTGAATGTGGCGATCGCGCTGGAGCTAAAAGCAATTCATCCTAATGAAATCTTTCCCGATCCAGACACGATAAAAATAGGCGGAAGGATCATTAAAAATGCCGATCCAGAACCTTACAAAGAGCTTTCTGTCGCTGGCATCTTACAACATTCTAGTAATGTTGGAATGGTACAGATTGCACAACGAATTTCTCCAGCTACCTACTATGATTGGTTGAAAAAATTAGGGATAGGGCAATCTCTCGCTACAGATTTAGCTGCTGTCGCTCCTAGTCAAATCAAAAGTAAAAAGCAGTTTGTAACTTACCCAATTGAGCCAGCTACCGCTTCATTCGGTCAAGGTTTTGCTCTCACGCCGATTAAGCTCGTCCAGTTGCACGCTGCTTTAGCCAATGGTGGTAAACTCGTCACTCCTCATGTCGTTAGAGGGCGCTTCGATGCCAATGGTCATCCTCAATGGCAACCGACCTTACCAACACCGCAGCAAGTGTTTTCTCCTTCAGTTGCGAAAACAGTACTAGAAATGATGGAGACTGTGGTTACACAAGGATCGGGGAAAAGTGTTCGGATTCCCGGTTATCGAATTGCGGGTAAAACGGGTACGGCTCAAAAAGCCAGTGCCAGAGGTGGCTACGATAGTACAGCCAAAATTACTAGTTTTGTGAGTATTTTACCCGTAGATGCTCCGCGCTACGTTATTTTAGCAGTCATAGACGAACCGACCAAAGTACCTAAAGGTCAACTAATTCGCGGTTCCACCACAGCCGTTCCCGTAGTGAAATCTGTCATAGATGCCTTAATCTCTACGGAACGAATTCCACCAAATCAACCCACTCAAAGAATTCAAAATTCGGACGGAATTCGGAATTAATATAGATTGCTTCCTACTCCCTGCTCGTGCGCTCCCTGCTCTCTACTCCCTACTCCCTAATGACTGTTGAGTTGCTCTGCATTCTTGCCTAGAATAAAGCCAATCCAAGAATTACCTTGGCTAGCCTTTTTAGCTTCGTAGGAGTCACCATGAGCAATCGTCCAATCGTGCTAGGTATTGTTGGTGATAGTGCCGCTGGCAAAACAACTTTAACTAAAGGAATTGCTCAGGTACTAGGTGAAGAAAATGTCACGGTAATTTGTACCGATGATTACCATCGCTACGATCGCGTCCAACGTAAAGAGCTAGGAATTACGGCATTACATCCCGACTGCAACTATCTGGATATTATGCAACAACATCTGTCTCTCTTGCGAACGGGACAGCCAATTCTCAAACCAGTCTACAGTCACAACACAGGTACGTTTGAGCCACCACAGTATATTAAGCCGGATAAATTTGTGATCGTCGAAGGCTTGCTCGGTTATTCTACCCGGGGTGCGAGAGATAGCTATGATGTCAAAGTTTACCTTGCGCCACCCGAATCGCTGCGGGCAACTTGGAAAGTTAAGCGCGACACCATGAAGCGCGGTTATACTCCAGAACAAGTCATGGGAGAATTACAAAAGCGCGAACCCGATTCTGAAGCTTTTATCCGTCCCCAGCGCCAGTGGTCTGATATTGTAGTCAGTTTTTATCCACCGCGCGAAGATGCAGAAGAGAGCAACAGTCAACAGAATTTGAACGTCAGACTAGTTCTGCGTCCGACCATTCCCCATCCAGGTTTTACCGAAATCATTCAGTCTAATCGAGCTAACTATACCTCACCAATTCGCCTAGAACTCGATCGCGATATGGGTAAGCCAGTCGATGTCCTCGAAATTGACGGTCATGCCACCAAGGAAGACGTAATTCACTTAGAACGAATGTTGTGTAGCGAAATTCCTTCCTTAATCCCATTTTGCAGTACGGATAGCAATCCCGATCTGGGTAAGTTAGTGGGAACAACCGGAGAAATACTGCAAAGTTATCCACTCGCCTTAACTCAACTTCTAATTTCCTATCACATGCTCAAAGCCGCTCGGATTGTTTAGTGGTAATTGGTAGTTGGTAGTTGGTAGTTGGTAATTGGTTGACGGTTAACTGATAACTAGACCTCCTGCATGAATCAAAAAATCATGGATGTCATTCTGTTGGCGAAGCCTTCCCGAAGGGTACGCAACGCAGTGTAGTGAAGAATCTCCCAGATGTTTCGCTTCGCGTGTGGATGACAATTCAAGTATTCACGCAGGAGATCTACTGATTTCAATCGTGATTCTTTTAACTAATTGGGGATAAATAAAAAGTATAGCAATTGGTAGTTGACAAAAAGCTACCAATATGAAAATTTATCCTTTGCGATCGCTCGGGCGATCGTTTTCTTTATGACCTATTGTCTCAGAATTGCCGATTTACCAACTACAGAACGCCCCCGTGAGAGGCTAATAACTCATGGAGCGCAAATTTTAGCCACAGCCGAGTTAATTGCTATTTTGCTCGGTACGGGGCAAGGAGCAGGAAAACTTTCCGCGGTTGGATTAGGGCAATATATCTTACAAGAATTGAGTAAAAATCAACGCGAACCTTTAGCAGTGTTACGAGAAGTCAGCATTCAAGAACTGATGCAAATTGATGGTATTGGTCCTGCTAAAGCAACAACCATTTTGGCAGCAGTTGAGTTGGGTAAGCGGGTGTTTCAGTCTCGTCCTTTAGACCGTCAACCAATAGAAAGTCCCGCAGTAGCGGCGGCGGTGTTGAGTCAAGATTTAATGTGGCAACCGCAGGAGCGTTTTGCCGTCTTACTTTTAGATGTAAAAAATCGTCTGATTGGGACGAAGGTGATAACAATTGGTACGGCAACAGAAACTCTTGCTTCTCCCCGCGAAATTTTTCGCGAGGTAATTCGTCAAGGAGCAACGCGAGTCATTGTGGCTCACAATCACCCTTCAGGCAATGTCGAACCGAGTTCGCAAGATATTGAATTGACTCGCCAGTTATTAGCGGGAGCGCAATTATTAGGTATTCCCATACTCGATCATCTAATTTTAGGTAATGGCAACCATCAAAGCTTGCGAGAGCTAACCGATCTATGGCAGGAGTATCCACAAGGAGATTGAGCGCCAGGAAGAGGAGCGGTCGTGCGGGTCAAGTATACAAATAGGGACGCACCTCAGTACGCCCCTACTATTGTCTTTCAATACTACTGTCTTTCAATTGGTTGTCTTCTAATCGGCTGTCTACCAATCAGCGTGACGACGATGTTTATAGGGTTCTCCTGTAAAAGGCTGCGTACCAATAGCTGGATATGCATCATCGCTAGGACCAAAAATCCGTGTCATGGCTTCAATAATATATTGAGCAGCGCTGTCTAGCATTTTGGAAATATTCATATAGTTCATCTCCAGAAGTGAGGATGAATGAGATAGCTGTATGAATTCTTATTTTATGTTTGTTATCGGCTAATTATGAGCGTTACTCAATCTATTGCAATCGATCGCAATACTTATTTGTTGATGTTTGTAATTCGTTATACAGCCGACTCAAATAGTTTATTATGACTGTCATTAGTCATTGGCTAGATATTGTAACAAGTCTTTTGCGATCGTGCGATCGCCATCGATCGCTAACTTATCAGTATTCTTGTTTTATATGAATAAAACTCTCTACAATTACTTTTTCTACAGTTGGATTTCTTCTGAAATCACCATTAAGAAAGGTATATATTTAGTCAGTTGTCAGTTAACCGTCAACCAGCTACCAACTACCAACTACCAATTACCAATTACCAATTACCAATTACGTAACGACTGACAACTAAATAACTGCCCAAAAAGACTTGACATATTTTTGGTAGAAATTACTATAATTAGAACAACGCTGCCATGAGAGAACGATGAGATGACGAGTTCACGCTGGAACGTTGCGGAAAACACCATACTCCAAGAACGAGAAGATCGAGCCTTGACGCTGACAGAGGTTGATTACAGCCTGCTGACCGATCTTTATCAGCTAACAATGGCAGCTTGCTATGTTGGTGAAGGGTTGGAACAATCTCAGGCAAGTTTTGAATTGACAGTGCGTCGCTTACCCCAAGGATTTGGTTACTTAATCGCGATGGGTTTGGCGCAAGCATTGGAATATCTGGAAAAACTGAGGTTTAGCCCCGAACAGATTGCAGCTTTGCAGGCTACGGGACTGTTTCAGCACGCACCCAAACAATTTTGGTCGTTGCTGGCTGAGGCTGAGTTTACGGGTGATGTATGGGCTGTACCAGAGGGAACGGCAATATTTCCTCACGAACCGTTGTTACGAGTCGAAGCCCCTTTGTGGCAAGCGCAGTTAGTAGAAACATACCTCCTCAATACTATTAATTACCAAACCTTGGTAGCTACACGCGCTGCTCGAATGCGGGATGTTGCGGGTGCGGAGGCAACGCTATTAGAATTTGGGACGCGCCGGGCATTTAGTCCTCAAGCCTCTCTGTGGGCAGCCCGCGCAGCTTTAGCAGCAGGACTAGATGCTACATCGAACGTACTAGCAGCGGTACGACTGGGGCAAAAACCCAGCGGGACGATGGCACATTCGTTAGTGATGGCACTTGCAGCTACAGCAGGTAGCGAAGCTGAGGCATTTACAGCTTTCCATCGCTATTTTCCGGGCGCACCGCTATTGATTGATACTTACGATACGATCGCCGCCGCTCAATCCTTAGCAGAATCAATTCAGTCAGGCAAAATGCAACTGGCTGGGGTGAGAATCGATTCGGGGGATTTGCTAACTCTATCGCAACAGGTGCGATCGCTCCTCCCTGGTGTACCAATCTTCGCCAGTGGTGACGTAGACGAGTGGGAGATTGCCAGACTGAAAGCAAGTGGTGCTTGCATTGACGGTTATGGATTGGGAACGCGATTGGTTACGGGTGCGCCTGTGAATGGTGTCTACAAGCTGGTGGAAATTGACGGCATTCCAGTCATGAAAGAATCAAGCGGCAAAATGACTTATCCTGGACGCAAGCAGATTTTTCGCCATGTAGAGACGTTACATGGAACGTCTCTACATGGAACGTCTGTACAATGCGATCGCCTGGGATTAATAACGGAAAATCCGCGATCGGGCGAACAACCTTTACTGCAAATGGTGATGCAGGGAGGGAAAATCATACAGCCACCAGAAGCGATCGCTCAGATTCGCCAACGAACGGCGGCGACAGTCGAAAGCCTACCTACCCAGTGCAGGCAACTCGATAATCCTACAACAGTAGAGGTGCAAATTTCTGCTGCTTTACAGGAGTTGACAGAGACAACAAAACACCAACCGCGCAGGATTGTAGCTAGCGAAGGAAGATAATGAGGATTGCTTTATTTGGTACGAGTGCCGATCCACCGACAGCAGGACATCAAGCAATTTTGTGTTGGCTGGCAGAACGTTACGATCGCGTAGCGGTTTGGGCAGCAGATAACCCGTTTAAGTCGCAGCAAACACCGTTACAACATCGCGCTCAAATGTTGCAACTGTTAATTGCCGAGATCGATCCTCAACGGCAGAATATTGGGTTTTATCAGGAGTTGAGCAGCCATCGAACGCTGGAAACAGTGGAAAAGGCGCAACAATGGGGACAGGTAGAACTAACATTAGTTATTGGTGCGGATTTAATCGAACAATTACCACGCTGGTATCGAATTAAAGATTTATTACAGCAGGTACAATTACTAGTCATACCGCGCCCAGGATATGGGATAGAGGAATCGGATTTGGCACGCTTACGCGAGTTAGGGGCAAAGATTGCGATCGCCGATTTGACTGGTTTAGATGTCTCTTCTACAGCGTATCGCGATCGCTGCGATCCAGAAGCCGTTACCCCAAAAGTCAAGGCATACATTCACCAACAGCATTTGTACAAATGCCAGGACGCACCCAAAGAAAAGTTATCGATCCGATAAGTTCGCAACCTTTAGCTGATTTTAAAGTTGGAGTTGATAGCGTTATTTTCTCCGTTGATACTTCTCAAAATCGGCTTTTAGTACTATTAGTTATGCGCCATCAGGAACCTTTTGTAAATTACTGGGGTTTACCTGGTACATTGGTGCGTCAAGGAGAGTCATTAGAAAATGCTGCTTATCGAATTTTGGCAGAAAAAATTAGAGCCAAAAATCTCTATTTAGAACAGTTATATACGTTTGGTGGACCTCACCGCGATCCGCGCGAGGAAGCTAATAGTTTTGGAATTCGATATCTTTCCGTGAGTTATTTTGCCTTAGTCAGATTTGAGGATGCAGAACTCATTGCCGATGGAGTGAGTGGGATTGCTTGGTATCCCGTTAAGGAAGTGCCACAATTAGCTTTCGATCACAATGAGATTTTGGCATACGGACATCGGCGTTTGCGAAATAAGTTGGAATATAGTCCAGTCGCATTTGAAGTGTTGCCGGAAATGTTTACTTTAAGCGATTTATATCAGCTTTATACCACAGTTTTAGGCGAGAACTTTTCTGATTATTCTAATTTTCGAGCCAAGTTATTAAAATTAGGTTTTTTATGCGACACGGGAATTAAAGTGTCGCGAGGCGCAGGTCGTCCGGCTAGTTTATACAGATTTGACGCGACAGCATTTGCGCCTTTTAAAGATAAACCTTTGGTGTTTATTTAAATGGGTAATGGGTAATGGGTAATGGGTGAGTGGCTAGCGACTAGCCACTAGCCACTAGTCACTGATAACTGATAGCTGATTTATGAAAGTACCGGAAGAGTGTTTAAATATTCATGAGATTCGACAAGAAATTGATGCGATCGATCGCCAAGTTATAGAATTGCTGGGTCAGCGATTTACTTATGTGAAAGCAGCGGCTCAATTTAAAAAAGATGCTGATGGTGTAAAGGCTATAGATCGGTTTAATGCCATGTTACAACAGCGACGAATTTGGGCGGAAGAAGCCGAGCTAAATCCTGATGCAATTGAAAAGATCTATCGAGATTTAGTCGGCTATTTTATCGAAGAAGAATTGAAGCATTGGGAATCGAAGTAATTATGATTCCATCCACCCCAATCAATCTATTTGAATACGAAACGCTGGCACAAAATCGCTTATCTCAAATGGCTTGGGATTACTACGCTAGCGGCGCTTGGGATGAGGTGACGTTAAATGATAATCGTGCTGCTTTCAATCGCTACCGATTGCATCCACGCATGTTGGTGGATGTGAGTCAACGAGATTTGAGTACGACAATTTTAGGGCAATCTTTGAGTGCGCCAGTCCTGATTGCACCAATGGCTTTTCAGTGTCTCGCCGATCCCGCAGGAGAAGTTGCTACAGCAAAGGCGACAGCTCATTCAGGTATTGGGATGGTGTTGAGTACGCTGTCTACTAAGAGTATGTCAGAAGTCGCGATCGCCAATCCTCAGACTTGGTTTCAGTTATATATTCATCGCGATCGCAATTTAACTCGTGCGTTGGTGGAGTACGCCTATAAGTGTGGTGCAAAGGCGCTTTGCGTCACCGTAGATGCGCCATTTCTAGGGAGACGAGAGAGGGATACGCGCAATCAATTCGTCCTCCCTCAAGGCATGGAATTAGCCAATTTATGTAATTTACAAGCCAAAGACTTAGATATCCCCCACCGTCAAGGCGAGTCGGGTTTGTTTGCCTATTTTGCCGAACAACTCGATCCTGGCGTAACTTGGACAGATTTAGCATGGTTGCGATCGCTCGTACCGTTACCACTTGTTGTCAAAGGAATTTTACGTCCAGATGATGCAATACGTGCCGTAGAAGTTGGCGCTGAGGCAATTATTATCTCAAATCATGGTGGCAGACAACTCGATGGAGCGATCGCAACTATTGACGTTGTATCTCAAATTGTCGCTGCTGTAGGCGATCGTACTGAAGTCTTAATGGATGGTGGGATTAGACGTGGTACTGACATTTTAAAGGCGCTAGCATTGGGAGCAAAAGCTGTTCTAATCGGTCGTCCCGTATTGTGGGGTTTAGCCGTAGCAGGTGAGACAGGAGTACAGCACGTCATTGAAATTTTACGCGACGAACTCAGTTTAGCAATGGCATTAAGCGGCTGCGCCAAATTGCAAGATATAGACTCCTCACTGGTAAGTCGTAAGTCGTAAGTTGGAATGAACTGATAATTGATAACTGATAACTGATTATTATGAAAATTGCGATCGCTCAACTTAATCCTACAATTGGCGACTTAAATGGAAATGCTCAGCAAATTTTAGCAGCAGCACAACAAGCTGAAAAACAGAGCGTGCGGTTGTTGCTGACACCAGAATTATCTTTATGCGGCTACCCACCACGGGACTTACTACTAGACCCCAGTTTTGTCTCTCAAATGGGAGCAACTTTGCAACGACTAGCTGAAGAATTACCATCTCAAATGGCAGTTTTGGTAGGTTGCGTTCAACCCAACGAGCGATCGCTTGCTTTTGGTGGTAAGCCATTATTTAACAGTATTGCTCTACTACAGAAAGGCAAAATTCAACAAATCTTTCACAAGCGCCTCCTACCCACCTACGACGTATTCGACGAATACCGTTATTTTGAACCTGGATTGGAGGCTAATTCTCTGGTTTTGGAAGGTGAGAGGCAAGAGGCAAGAGGTAAGGGGAATGAAAAAGACAATGCCCCAATTACCAATTACCAATTACCAATTACCAATTACCGATCGCAACTCGACTCCCCCATAAAAATTGGAGTCACCATCTGCGAAGACTTATGGAATGACGAAGAATTCTGGGGTAGGCGCAGCTATGCGATTAATCCAATTGAAGAGTTAATTCAACAGGGAGTCGATCTGGTTGTGAATTTATCTGCGTCTCCCTATAGCGCCAACAAGCAGCAGGTACGAGAAGCAATGTTGCAACATGGCTCTATGCGTCACCAAATTCCGGTATTGTATACCAACCAAGTTGGAGCGAATGACGACCTGATTTTTGATGGTTGTAGCGTTGGCTTTAATCGTGCGGGAGAAATGGTTTGCCGCGCGCGGGCGTTTGAGACAGATTTATTAATTGTAGAATACGACGAGCAAGCAGGAGATTTACAACCAAGTAAAATTGCTCCAACGCCTGCAAATCTAGATGAGGAAATTTGGCAGGCACTTGTTTTAGGCGTGCGAGACTACACGCGCAAGTGTGGCTTTTCTAAAGTCGTACTCGGTTTGAGCGGGGGAATTGATTCATCACTGGTAGCAGCGATCGCCACCGCAGCGCTAGGTAAAGAGAATGTCCTTGGCGTACTCATGCCTTCTCCCTACAGTTCGGAACACTCAGTCCATGATGCCTTGGAATTAGGCAAAAATTTGGGCATACTAACTCAGACTATCCCGATTGGAGATTTAATGCAAGGCTACGACAAAACTTTAGAACCGTTGTTTGCAGGTACGCCTTTTGGCATTGCTGAGGAAAACATTCAATCGCGGATTCGTGGCAATTTACTCATGGCGGTTGCCAACAAATTTGGCTATCTCCTGCTTTCTACTGGTAATAAGTCAGAAATGGCTGTGGGTTACTGTACCCTTTACGGCGACATGAATGGAGGACTAGCCGCGATCGCAGATGTTCCCAAAACCCGCGTCTATTCTATTTGTCGGTGGCTGAATGAGAGGGGCGAGGAGCGAGGAGTGAGGAGTGAGGGAGTAAATACCAATTTCCGACTCCCGACTCCCGACTCCCGACTCCCCACAATTCCCGAAAATGTCATTAACAAACCCCCCAGCGCAGAGTTGAAACCAGGTCAATTAGACCAAGATTCTCTACCTGACTACGATACTTTGGACGATATTTTACAAAAGTTGATTCAAGAGCATCAATCAGCGGCGCAAATTGTTGCTGCTGGACATGATGCGGCTGTAGTCGATCGCGTCGTGCAACTCGTCGTCAAAGCGGAATTTAAACGTCGTCAAGCGCCTCCTGGCTTAAAAATTACCGATCGCGCTTTTGGTACTGGCTGGCGAATGCCAATCGCGAATAAGTGGGTTTCCCATAGTAGAATGCCATCGTCTGAGGTGGTGTCTCAAGCTGCTGCGAGTCCTTCTGTTCCACCGCGATAAAGTTCCTCTTGTGATTCATGCTCGATATTTGGAGGAAAAAAGATGTTTCAAACTCAACAGCTTCAAGACAATTGCGTGACGCTGTACGATATTTCCTGGGAGAAATTTGAGGCGATCGCAGCATTATTAGAAGAGACAAAAGTACGCTTGACTTACCTGGATGGAACTGTAGAAATAATGACACCTTCGCCGGAGCATGAAGAGTATAAATCAACAGTTGGACTTTTGCTGGAAGCTTACCTGAGATATATTGGCATTCGCTTTTACCGTTGCGGCAGCTATACTCTGGGAAGCCGCGAATTAGGTGTGAGGGGAGAACCTGATGAGTCGTATAATCTAGTTACTAAAAAAGAAATTCCAGATATTGCCATTGAGGTAGTTATTACTAGTGGTGGGATAGACAAATTAGAAAAATATCGTCGCTGGGGAGTGCCGGAAGTCTGGTTTTATCGCAGTAGACAATTATTTATTTACCGTCTACGCTCTGATGGATACGAGCAAATATTTAGCAGCGAGTTTTTACCTGACTTAAATTTAGATCTATTGGTGCGCTGTTTGAATATACCAGACCAGTACGATGCAACAGTAGTATTCACTCAAGCTTTGCAACAGCAAAATTAATCTAGTGGCTATGTACAAATTTGCCCCAGCTTCCAAGCAAGAAACAATTGTATTCGGCTCGGCTCGACCTGGCTATTCAGAAGCACAAGTACGAGGTTGGCTGGAATATATGCAAGGGCAAGATGTCAAACGAGTTTGCTGTCTGCTTCCCCAAAAGCAACTCGCTCCCTACTCAGATTTACTTGGCACTTATGCGCAAGAGTTTGGCACTCAACAAGTCTGTTGGACACCAATTGAAGATTTTACCCTGGCTGAGCCTGAAACACTGACAGGGAAGATTTTACCATTTTTGCTGGAAGCCGACCGACAGGGCGAGAAAGTCGTCGTGCATTGCAGTGGGGGTATTGGGCGCACGGGTCATGTTTTAGCGGCTTGGTTGGTAGGTGGTCGCGGTTTTTCTAACCGAGAAGCAATTAAAGCAGTGAGGCAGATGGGTAGAAATCCATACGAAGTTGCGATCGCATCTGTTTTTCAAGCTAAGAATCCGTTTAGAATGGTTGCAGAGTTAGAATCACTTTTAGATTGTTGTCGTACTTAGTTGGATGGTTTGGCGATCGCAGTTTTTGTAGCTTTTTATAAAGGTAAGTTAGTATCAAGGGTTACTGATTTTTGTGGGAATTAGTACTTTAATTCTCAGGGAAATGATGAGGAATACATTTTGATAGCTGTACCAAGTTACAGCTATAGAGAAGATTTGTGTCGTGCAAAGACACGAAATGGCTTCTCGGAGAGTAGACGCAAAGACGCGAAGAAGAACGCTAAGTAGCTTTGATATTAACTGCAAATTGCTAGGAGTAATGATTGACAATTCTCTTGCAAGTCATGGGAAGATAAACGTGGAGTCAGAAATGATAGTGTAATGACCAGATCGCTAGTTATCAATCGAAAAAACTGCGATGAAAATACTCAAGATTCAGACGTTACAAGGTCCCAATTATTGGAGTATCCAAGACCACAAGCTGATCGTCGTGCGTCTCGATTTGCAAGATTTGAGCGATCGCAAACCGAATAGAATTTCTGGCTTTGTAAAGGGGCTGACTGAGGCGTTACCGAGTTTGGGCGATCGCGAGTGCGATTTGGGAGAAAAGTTTTTAGATCGGTTGCAGGACGGCTGTTTGTGGATGGAGGAAGTCGTCGAACATGTGGCGTTAGAATTGCAAACTTTAGCTGGGATGCCCGTGAGTTTCAGCCGTACTAGAAAGACTGCAACTCGTGGAGTTTATTACGTCATCTTTGAATATCAAGCTCCAGAAGCGGGGCGCTATGCGGCGAGGGCTGCCGTGCGATTGTGCGAAAGTATCGCAGATAAAGGACGCTATCATCCCGACGATTTACGGCAAGATTTGCAAGATTTGCAGAGACTTGGGGCAGAGGCGGCGCTGGGTCCAAGCACGGAAGCAATTGTCAAAGCTGCGGAGGCAAGAGGTATTCCTTGGCTGCGATTGGGGGCGCGGTTTTTAATTCAGTTAGGTTATGGAGCCTACCAGCATCGAATTCAGGCAACGCAAAGCGATCGCACTAGTATTTTAGGTATCGAGCTAGCGGGAGATAAGGAAGGAACGAAACGCATTCTTCAAGATGCAGGGGTTCCCGTTCCGCGTGGCATGACGATTAGCTATTTTGACGAGTTAGAAAATGCGATCGATGCTGTAGGCGGCTTTCCCGTGGCAATTAAGCCCCTCGATGGCAATCATGGCAGAGGTGTGGCGCTGGATATAAATACCTGGAGAGATGCAGAAGCAGCTTACGATGCGGCAAGCGTAGTCTCAAAATCTCGGGCTGTCATTGTCGAGCGTTACTACACGGGACGCGACCACCGCGTATTAGTTATAGATGGGAAAGTTGCTGCTGTTGCCGAACGAGTCCCCGCCCATGTACTGGGGGATGGACGTTCTACGATTAACGAACTAATTGAAATGGTAAATCGCAATCCGCGCCGAGGACAGGGACACGATAACGTGATGACGCGGATCGAATTAGACCGTAGCAGTTTTGAACTTCTGCGCCAGCAAAGGTATAGCCTGGATACGGTGCTGAGAGAAGGAGAAATCTGCTATTTACGGGCAACAGCTAATCTGAGTACGGGTGGAATGGCGATCGATCGCACCGATGAAATTCACTCTGATAACATCTATTTAGCGGTAAGAGTGGCTAAAATCATCGGACTCGATATTGCTGGCATCGATATTGTTACCCCCGATATTTCCCGTCCCTTAGCAGAAGTTGGCGGTGTAGTTGTTGAAGTGAATGCCGCGCCTGGTTTTCGGATGCACACTCACCCCAGCCAAGGTTTATCGCGTCCGGTGGGGGAAGCAGTTCTAAATATGCTGTTTCCTCCTGGTACTCCCAGCCGCATTCCGATTGTGGCAATTACAGGAACTAATGGCAAAACGACGACCACCCGTTTAACTGCCCAGATGTTTCGCCAAACCAAACGCATTGTTGGCTACACGACTACCGATGGGACGTATATAGACGATCGCCTTGTGGAAGCAGGGGATAATACGGGTCCCCACAGTGCGAGGTTGATTCTGCAAGACCCGATGACAGAAGTTGCAATTTTGGAAGCGGCGCGGGGCGGGATTTTGCGTTCTGGTTTGGGCTTTCCGACTTGCGATGTGGGTGTTGTCTTGAATGTCGCCGCCGATCATTTAGGAATTGACGGGATCGATACAGTGGAAGACTTGGCATATGTCAAAAGCGTAGTTGCAGAAACAGTCATGCCTGAAGGTTATGCTGTCCTGAATGCTGACGATCCTTTAGTGGCGGCGATGGCAAAGCGGGTTAAGGCGCAGATCGCTTATTTCTCCATGCAGCCAGATCGCGAAATCGTCCAGTCGCATGTCCAACAAGGGGGACTTGCCGCAGTCTACGAAAACGGTTATTTAACATTTAGAAAACAAGATTGGTCGGAACAGATCGAACAAGCAGTAAACGTACCGCTGACATTAGGCGGAAAAGCTAACTTTGCGATCGCCAATGCTTTAGCTGCCAGTCTAGCCGCCTTCGTGCAAGGTGTAAAAATCGAGGATATTCGCGCTGCCTTGATTGCCTTTAAACCATCGACCAGTCAAACTCCAGGACGAATGAATTTATTCGACTTGGGCAAATATCAAGCTTTAATTGACTACGCTCATAATGGGGCGAGTTATCAAGCAATGGGTGATTTTGTCCGGCATCATACGGGAGAACGGATCGGTGTAGTGGGGGGTCCAGGCGATCGCCGCGATGAAGATTTACTTAACCTGGGTAGACTAGCAGCAGGAATCTTCGATCGCATTATTGTTAAAGAAGATGATGACACCCGCGATCGCCCCCGTGGTGAAGCTGCCGAACTCATTCGTCAAGGCATTGAAGAGGAAAAACCCGATTTTCACTACGAAACCATCCTCGACGAAACTACAGCAATTAACACTGCCTTGGATACTGCAACTGATGGTAGTTTAGTCGTGATTCTACCTGAAAGCGTCAGCCGTGCAATTAAGTTAGTAGAAACTCGCGATCGGCGAACAGTTGTCAATGAGGGGTGGTAATTGGTAATTGGTAAGTCGTAAGTCGGGTATTCGTAAGTCGTAAGTCGTTTTTCTCCCTCAGCAACCTTGCGCCTCCATTCTCCGAGAAGGGCTATTCTTCGAGAAGCCGCTTCGCGTCTACGCCCTACAGCTCAAGAGCAGCTCTCTTGCCTCCCTACTCCTTTTTTAAAGCTCATCTTTTAAGAACAAATAACAATAACTTAATTCTTAATTGTTGATAAAAACTCTCAAATACATCAGTTTTTTAATGATACTTTTCAATCAGAATAGTTTTCATCGGGAGATTGTCTGATGGATGGCGAAGACGATCGGATTAATCCTCGGCATCGAAATTGGCAGCGACCGAACTGGAAGAAGTTTATCTTCTTTTGCAAGTCTAGCGATCGCGGAAAAGCTGATGAGGTCGATTCCATGCCAGATCGGTTAACTCTTTCTCTGGCAATGACAAATATTGGCGATCGCGTCAGCATTGTTGGTTTGAATTGCGGTGAAGCAAACAGCCACCTGATCGGAATGGGATTGATGCCTGGTACTCAGTTAGAAGTTATCAGCCGCACTGGTAGCGGCTCGGCGATTGTGGCACTTCAAGAACAGCGGATCGGAGTGAATGCAGAGATGGCACGTCACATTCAGGTCGCGATCGCCCCTATAAGAGATGGAGATTTCCAGATGAGCCAATCTAGTACATCCTCGCTCAAGCTTCGAGATGCGATCGTTGGCTCGACGCTGCAAGTCGTTGGCTACGAACCCGCAGCCCGCGCTTACAAACGAAAATTATTAGCAATGGGACTCACTCCAGGAACTGAATTCGTCGTCACGCGCCACGCACCGTTGGGTGACCCGACTGAAATTGAAGTGCGAGGCTTTCACCTGAGTCTGCGCAAAGATGAAGCTGATGCCTTGCGAGTTGAGATTGCCGGGAGCATCTGACCATGAGCAAACCAACAATCGGCATAGTCGGCAACCCTAACTGCGGTAAGACAACTTTGTTCAATGCCTTGACTGGAGCCAATCAACGAGTGGGAAATTGGGCTGGGGTCACGGTGGAGCGCAAAGAAGGTAGTTATCGATATCAGCAATTAGAAGTTACTGTCGTAGACTTACCAGGAGTCTACTCGCTGGATGCAGAAGATGCAGCAACGGGACTCGACGAACTTGTAGCGCGAGACTATCTCCTCTGTAACGAGGCAGATTTATTCATAAACATTGTCGATGCCGCTAATTTAGAGCGCAACCTTTACCTGACAACACAAGTGCTTGAGATGGGAGTGCCGCTCGTCGTGGCGCTGAACATGATGGATTTAGCAGAGAAACGAGAAATTCGCATCAATCCTTCGCTGCTATCGGAACGCTTGGGTTGTCCAGTTATTCCTATCTGTGCCAATACTGGTAGGGGAGTGCCACAACTGCGTGACAGTATCAATAATGCCTTGGTGCAGCGATCGCTTCCCAAAACTTATGTCGCTTATCCGGCAGTCATTGAAGCGGCGTTAACTGAATTGATTCCACTGATAGAAGATAATATTCGCGATCGCCAGGTGAAACCGCGTTGGGTAGCTTTAAATTTACTGCAATATGAAGACCGAGTAGCACCAGAGGTCAGCAGTGAAGCATTGCTGCAAGCGATCGTCGAACATCGTCGGCGGATTCACCAAACGCTGGGCGATGACATCGATTTATTAATTGCTGACAGTCGCTATAACTGGATTCATCAACTGATCGGAGGAGTGACACAGCGCACGCGCCAGGTACAGCAAACGCAGTCTGACAAGATCGATCGCGTAGTGCTGAATCGCTGGTTGGGTATCCCGATTTTTCTGGTGGTAATGTACGCGATGTTCCTAATATCCATCAACGTCGGCGGTGCGTTCGTTGACTTTTTCGATCTGGCATTTGGTACTGTATTTGTCGATGGAGTCGCCCATTTCCTAGAGCAAATTCACGCACCTGGCTGGTCGATTGGGCTGCTAGCAGATGGGGTGGGTGGTGGCATCCAAACCACGGCAACGTTCATTCCGCAAATTGGATTATTGTTTATTTGCCTGTCCCTGTTGGAAGACTCTGGCTATATGGCACGGGCAGCTTTTGTCATGGATCGGCTGATGCGATTTGTAGGACTGCCTGGTAAATCGTTTGTGCCGATGATGGTGGGGTTTGGCTGCAATATTCCAGGGATTATGGCAACTCGGACGTTAGAGAAGCGACGCGATCGCCTGATGACGGTTATGATGAACCCCTTTATGTCCTGCGGGGCTAGGCTACCTGTATATGCGCTGTTTACCGCTGCCTTTTTCCCTACCAACGGGCAAAACATCGTGTTTTTACTCTACATTCTGGGAATTTTGGCAGCTGTATTTACCGGAATAGTTTTGAAAAATACGATACTCAAGGGGCAAGCGGCTCCCTTTGTGATGGAACTGCCACCATATCACGTCCCAACTCTACGCGGAGTACTGTTACGGGCATGGGATCGGCTCAAGGCTTTTATTAAACGTGCAGGGAAAGCGATCGTGGCGATGGTGGTGATTCTGGGTTTGCTCAATTCGGTTGGCGTAGACGGTTCTTTCGGCAAGCAAGATAGCCAGGACTCGATTCTCAGTGCCTTCAGCCGCACGGTTACGCCTGTATTTACCCCAATGGGGTTGCAACAAGAAAACTGGGTTGCTACAGTGGGTATTTTTACAGGTGTATTTGCTAAAGAGGTAATGGTGGGGACGCTGGACGCTCTTTATACTGACTTAGCACAGCAAGAAACAGGTCAGGAGGAGCCAGAGGCAGAATATAGTTTTTGGGGTGGGATTGGTGAAGCGTTTGCCAGCATTCCCAAAAACCTAGCAGACCTCTCGAATCAATTACTCGATCCCGTGGGTATAAGCGTTATCGATACCAGTGGCGATCGCAAAGCAGCAGCAGCAGCGCAAGAAGTACACTACAGCACTTACGGACAAATGGCACAGCGATTCGGTAGCACCACAGCGGCGATCGCCTTTCTCCTGTTCGTTCTACTTTACTTCCCTTGTGTGTCTGCTACAGCTGCGGTATATCGAGAAACTAACTTAGGATGGACGATTTTCTCTAGCTGTTGGACGACAGGAATAGCGTATTGGGTTGCCGTGTTCTACTACCAGTTGATGACTCTGCAACAACATCCGATGACAGCGATCGCTTGGCTAATCGGACTACTAGTGTTTATGGTTGCTACGGTAGTCGTGCTGAAACGCTTTAGTTCTCGTCGCCAGCAACTACGAACCGTCACTGTCGCCCAACGCGCAGCGGAACCAGCCATGAGGAGATAATAATGGTCTTACAAGAATTACAGAGCTATTTGCGCCAGCATCATCATGCATCTTTGTCTCAACTAGAACAAGATCTCCACATTGATGTCGATGTATTGCGGGGGATGCTCGATCGCCTCGTTCGCAAGGAAAGGATACGCAAAACGGTAGGCAAAAAATGCGGTAGTTGCCACAGTTGCGCTCCAGAAACAATTGAGTTTTACGAGTGGACTGGCTCCAAGGAGAATTGATCTCAGATTGCGGCTGTATACTTTTCGGTTAAGGTAAAATCCCCCACAGAAGGATGAGCAAAAGCTCACCCTTCAACCTAGCTTAAAGCCGATCGCAGCTCAGAGAGAGCAGTTTCTAAGGCTTCTGGAAGCTTACTAGCATCTCGTCCGCCAGCTTGGGCTAAATTCGGTCTACCACCGCCGCCACCGCCACAAATTTTAGCGATCGCGCCGATAAATTTGCCAGCTTGCAAGCCTTTTTTATTCACTTCTGGACTGAAAGCCGCAACTAAACTTACCTTTCCTTCCTCTGGAACGGAACCTAAAACAACAGCACCATTGCCTAATTTTTGCAACAATCTTTCAGCAGCTGTTTTTAAAGATTCAGGATCGACAGCTTCCATTTGGGCAACGACATATTTGAATTCTCCCACCGATTCAGCTTGAGCTAATAGCGATTCAGATTTTGCTAAAGCAAGTTGTGCTTTGAGGGTATCGAGTTGCTTTTGAGTGTTTTTAAGTTCGGTTTGCAAAGTTGTAATTCGATCCGGTAATTCTTCCGGTTTGACCTTAAAGCGATCGCTTAAATCTTTAACAACTTTATCCCTTACATTCAGATAATCTAACACGGCGGAACCAGCCACCGCTTCAATTCTTCTTACTCCTGAAGCGACACCAGCTTCAGAAATAATCTTAAATACGCCAATCTCGGCTGTATTGCTGACGTGAGTTCCACCACATAATTCCATCGATACGCCAGGGAAATCTAATACGCGCACTTCCTCGCCGTATTTTTCGCCAAACATCGCAACTGCGCCTCTAGCTTTAGCTTCTGCTAGTGGCAAAATGGAAATTTCGGCTGTATGTGCTTCCGCAATCCAAGTATTAATTGTCTCCTCAATTTGTTGTAACTCGTCTGGTGTCACTGGACGCGGACAATTGAAATCAAATCGCAATTTTGTAAAATCTACCAAAGAACCTGCTTGCGAAATTGAATCATCAACAATCTTTTTCAAAGCAGCTTGTAGTAAATGCGTGGCGCTATGATTAGCTTGGGCGCGACGACGACAAGCACGATCGATTTGGGCTGTTACCTTATCTCCTACACGTAAAGTCCCGCGTTCGATTCTGCCGAAATGGACGAAGAAATCGGATTCTTTCTTCACGTCTTCAATGCGTACCAAAATTGCATCGCCAGAAAGATAACCGCGATCGCCTATTTGCCCGCCCGATTCAGCATAAAATGGCGTTTTGTCAAGGACAATTTGTACGTCTTGTCCTGCTTCTGCTTCCTCAACGCATTGTCCAGCCATCAGCAGCACTTTAATTTCAGCCGTAGCCACTGGTTGAGTGTATCCCACAAATTCTGTAGCGTGGATATGCTCGGCAAGTTTATCTAACGAACCTTGTACGGTGAGATCGATGGTTTCGTGTGCTTCTTTTGCCCGTTCGCGCTGTTTTTCCATTTCCACCTCAAAGCTATCTACATCAACAGTGAGGTTATATTCTTCAGCAACTTCTTGGGTTAATTCCAAAGGAAAACCGTAGGTATCGTAGAGAGTAAAAGCACTCTCGCCACTAATTTGAGTTTGCTTCTGCTGTTTAGCTATTTCGATAATTTCATCCAGCAGTTTCTCACCGCGTTCCAAAGTTTTGAGGAACTGAGATTCTTCTCGTTGCAACTCAGCTTTGATTTGTGCTTCTCGCACGCGCACGTTAGGATAAGCAGATTCAGACAAGGCGATCGCGGTTTCTACTACTTCAGGTGTAAAGACGTTACATGTAACGTCTCTACGATAAACCCCGATTAATCTTCCATGTCGGACGACACGCCGAATTAACCGCCGTAAAACGTAACCCCGTCCTGTATTTGAAGCGCGAATTTCATCCGCAATCATGTGCATCACAGCACGGATATGATCGCCAATCACTTTTAAAGAGACTTTGGTTTTCTCATCACAGTTGTTGTAATCAATTCCTGCAATTTCTGCTGCTGTTTTGATAATTGGGAAGATGAGATCGGTTTCATAGTTATTCGGAACTTTCTGGAGGATCTGCGCCATCCGTTCCAGTCCCATTCCCGTATCGATATTTTTCTTAGCCAGGGGTGTGAGATTACCTTCTGCATCGCGGTTGTATTGCATGAATACCAAGTTGTAAAACTCGATAAACCGCGTGTCATCCTCTAAATCGATATTTGCGTCACCGCGTTCTGGGTGAAAATCGTAGTATATTTCCGAGCAAGGACCGCATGGACCTGTAGGACCAGAATACCAGAAGTTATCATCTTCCCCCATGCGCTTGATTCGAGCTTCAGGAACGCCAATTTTATCTCGCCAGATAGCATAAGCTTCGTCATCTGACTCAAAGACGCTAGCAACTAAGCGTTCTGGAGGTAAGCCAAAAACTGTTGTCGATATTTCCCATCCCCAAGCGATCGCTTGTTCTTTAAAATAGTCACCAAAGCTGAAATTTCCTAGCATCTCAAAAAAAGTGTGATGCCTTGCCGTGCGTCCGACATTTTCAATATCATTGGTGCGGATACACTTTTGAGATGACGTAGCGCGTTTAAACTCAGGCGATCGCTGTCCCAGAAAAATTGGTTTAAATGGTAACATCCCCGCGATCGTCAGTAACACGGTAGGATCTTCTGGCACGAGGGATGCACTAGCGAGGATCTGATGTCCTCGCTGGGAATAGAATTCTAAAAACTTTTGCCGAATTTCGTTACCACTAAGATACTGCATGGCGCTGGGGGTGATTGGGAACGCGGTAGTTGGTAGTTGGTAGTTGGTAGTTGGTAGTTGACTTTTCTCAACTCACGACTCCCGACTCCCGACTTACGACTCCCGCTCAATATATTTTTGCATTTCAGCTCTAGTTACAGCTACTTGTCATCAGTTGTCAGTTATCAGTTATCAGTGAGGTGTAGAGACGTTACATGTAACGTCTCTACACCTCACTCCCGACAATTCACAAATCTAGCTGAAGAGTCATGAGCGATCGCGCCTTGAGTCGATAAGATTGAAGCCTGAAGACAAAAAATGACGAATTTTCACTTTTGCTATGGCACTCAAACTAAAAGTACCCGATATTAAGTGTGATGATTGTGCACAAACAATTACCGAAACTATCCATACGATGGAACCCGATGCTAAAGTCGATGTTGATGTCGATGCTAAGACGGTAACGGTAGAATCTGCGGCATCAGAAGAGACAATTAAGCAGTCAATCGTAGCTGCGGGTTTTACAGTTGAAGGATATCAAGCTGGGTAATTGGTAGTTGGTAGTTGGTAGTTGGTGAGTTAGATAAGAGAGAAGTTTTGAATTTTAACTTTCGATTTTTGACTTTGCCATTGCCAACTACCTATTACCACCTCAGCAGTATGACCGATCTCTCGACCGCGTGATAAACAGCTGTCAGAGCAGAGGGAGATATATTTATGCAATTGGCAGGAAAAGTCGCATTAGTGACGGGCGCGGGTTCTGGAATTGGCAAAGCAGCCGCTAAGTTGATGGCAAAGGAAGGAGCAAAAGTTGCACTGTTGGGACGTTCTGAAGATGAATTACAGAAAACTCTAGCTGAAATTGAATCGAGTGGGGGTACGGCAATATCTGTAATTGGTGATATTTCCAAACCCGAACAGATGCAACAAGCGAATCAAAAAGCTGCTGATGAGTGGGGACGGTTAGATATTGTTTTTGCAAATGCGGGAATTAATGGTGTTTGGGCATCTTTGGAGGAATTAACGCCCGAAGAGTGGAATAAGACAATAAATATCAATCTGACAGGAACTTTTTTAACAGTTAAGTACGCCGTACCTTATTTGAAAAAACAACCGGGTTCGTCCATCATTATTACTTCCTCAATTAATGGAACGCGGGTTTTTAGTAATACAGGTGCAACCGCATATTCTTGTACGAAAGCGGCTCAAGTTGCTTTTACTAAAATGGTTGCTTTAGAGTTGGCAGAACACAGAGTTCGGGTAAATGTGATTTGTCCTGGGGCGATCGAGACTAGTATTGATGAGAATACCGAACGACGCAATTTAGAAGAAATTAAGGAACCTGTAGAGTTTCCCGAAGGCAAAGTTCCTTTAACAGATGGTAAGCCAGGAACATCGGAACAAGTTGCACAGCTAGTTTTATTCTTAGCTTCAGATGCTTCTAGTCACATTACAGGTACGGAAATGTGGATTGATGGCGGGGAATCGTTGCTGAAGGGATAATTGATAGCTAGAGCTTAAAATAAGTAGGGTGGGCAATGCCCACCCTACAACTCAAGCCAAATATTAGGGAAACGAGTAGAGAACGATCGCTCTTATTTAAAAGAATATCGTTTGATCGTCACGCTCAATTGCCTTTTACTAAGTTTTTGTTAAGATATGCAAAACTTGTGATCTCGGCAAAATAAGTCTGACGCTCTACCCTAGAAGTATTTGGTTGTAAGCGGATTCCCCAAAATAAATAGAGGGATAAAGTGATCGATAAAGCTAATAATATTCTTTGAAACATAACTCTTTCCTCATCACCACACACGTAATTGCCATCTCGTCTGGGCAGCACAGAAAGCAATTTTCACTCTTGCCTTAGTGTGCCTAATATTTTCTACAAAACGATCGGACTCGATTCCGGTCTTTTAACTGGCACAATCAAAAGTGGTGCGTGGTGCGTGAAGAAAAATTAATTTATTTGCTCTAAAGCTTGACAAATCGCTTGTTTTTGCTCGGCATCATAATTCCAGCGTTCTAAAAAGCCTTTGTAGTTGCCTTCTCCAGTTTTGGCTGAGTGCATGAGCTGTTGGGCGCGATCGCGCACTTGAGGCAGATCGACAAGCTGTATGAGCTTTGTCGTGCGGCGACTGACTTGTTCCGAGCCTTTTGCCATGTCTTCTTTTTGCTGGCGACGGTGAAAGATGGCTTGTGCCGTTGACATAGCTATATTTTTCACTAATAGCTCTGATACAATTTCAGGACTCGATCGCAGTGCCTCGACAACGGCGGCGGAAGGAGAATCTGCTGCGGATGATGCTGAGGTGAGGTAAGTGACGAAAAACCCCCTCGCACCGTTTTCTGTCTTGACTAATGCCGATATAACAGTGGCTATGTCTGCTTCAGAGAGCGATCCTGCTTCTATTTGTGATAGTAAAGATTGAGTTAGGGCGATCGCTTGCTCGAAAGTTACTGCTGCGGGTACTTCTAGAGAAGATTGTGACATGAGGGGTAGGTTGATGGTTGATGGTTGATGGTTGATTGATGGTTGTTGTTGCTCTGCTCTCTTCCCCTTGCTCCCTGCTCCCTGCTGTCTGACAACTGATTCAGCCTAACAACGTTGATACCGCATTCCTGGTAACTGAGATACTAACCCTAGCAATTCCAACTGTAACAAAGCACTGGCGACTATACCTGTAGCGTAACCTGTTTGCTGGACGATCGCATCAAAGGACATTAACTCAGAAGCAATTGTCGTCAGCACTTGCTGAAGTTCTGGTTCTAAATTAGGTAAACTTAATTGCTCGAAAGCAGCAGGCACTGAATCAATTTGGGGCATACTTCCCAGCAGTTCTAGCAAATGACCTTCACTTAAAATTACCGTAGCACCCTTATTGAGCAAGCCCAAACAACCATGCGATCGCGGGTTGTCTAAACTACCGGGTAATACGTAAACATCCCGCCCGAAATCATTCGTAAACCGTGCTGTAATCAAAGCACCTGACTTAGTAGGAGCTTCCATCACCAACACTGCACGGCACAAACCTGCAATAATCCGGTTACGACGGGGAAAATGGGCGCGATCTGGAGGAGTTTTACTTGGAAATTCGCTGACTACTAAACCTTGCTCGACAATTTGCTCGTAAAGCTTTCGATTTCGAGGTGGATAGACGATATCAACTCCCGTTCCCAAAACCGCGATCGTTCTTCCGCCTGCATCCAGACAACCTTGATGTGCTTCCGTATCAATGCCTTCTGCCAACCCAGACACGACGGTGAACCCATTACGAGCAAGTGCCATACTAATTTTTCGCGTCCAACGCTTGCCATATTCAGAAGGACTGCGCGTGCCAACAATTCCAATTAGCGCTTTACCACCTTGATTTTCTCCCTCATCCACGATACCGCGATAGTACAGCACGGGTGGCGGACTAGCAATTTCTAACAGCAGGCGGGGATACTCATGGCTGTCTGCGGGTGTCCAGAAGTGAGGGTTTTGTGCTGCGTGGCTGACGAGGAATTCTGCTGGATGTAGTTGCGATCGCGCAGCATTAACTTGTTCGAGTGTCTGCGTTCCCATCCCCTCCACCGCTTGTAAAGCCGCCGAACTCGCTTGCCAAGCTGCTGTCAGCGTCCCAAAATGCTGCTGTAAGCGCTGTAACAACACTGGACCAACGCCAGAAACCTGCGCCCATGCCAACCAAAAAGCCCTTTCTTCTGTCAATGATTTATCCTTAACGTATGCGCGCCTGTTAGATTACTCGGTTATAGCCTCTCTTTAATGAAAGTTGTTAGTTGTTGGTAGTTGGTGGTTGGTCATTCGTCATGCGTCATTTGCGATCGGTAATTTTTGACTTTTGACTTTTAACTTTTAACTTTCCCATTACCAATTACCCATTACCTATTACCAGTTCCCCTGATTATGTCTATTGTCCTAGTAGAAAATTTAAGTAAAGTCTATCCCGTAGCAGTAAAAGAGCCTGGACTAAAAGGAACTGTCAGTCATTTTTTTCGCCGTACGTACCGACAAATTGAAGCAGTTAAGCAAGTTTCGTTTCAAATTGAACCTGGAGAAGTCGTTGGCTTTTTAGGGGCAAATGGAGCAGGCAAAACGACGACGCTCAAAATGCTCACGGGTTTGATCCATCCTTCTAACGGACGAGTCAGGGTAGCCGGACACGTTCCTTTTCAACGCCAACCGGAATTTTTGCGGCAAATAACCTTAGTTATGGGGCAGAAGCAACAATTGATCTGGGATTTGCCAGCTTTAGACTCGCTAAAAATCAATGCTGCAATTTACGGACTTTCGACTCAAGAGTATCGCCGCCGTGTCGGGGAACTAACAGAAATGCTCTCCCTGCAAGGTAAGCTGAATCAACCCGTGCGCAAACTATCCTTGGGGGAACGCATGAAAGCGGAACTTCTAGCCGCCTTGCTGCATCAACCTAAAGTCTTATTTTTAGACGAACCGACTTTAGGATTGGACGTGAACGCGCAAGTTGGAGTGAGAGAATTTCTGCGGGAATACAATCAAAGGTATGGGGCAACAATTCTGTTAACCAGCCACTATATGGCAGATATTACTGCCCTTTGTCAGCGAGTTTTGGTGATTCATAAAGGACAATTAGTTTACGATGGTAGTTTAGACCAACTTGTAGATAACTTTTCTCCCTATCGCGAAGTGCAGGTAGAACTTGCCCATCCTGTATCTAAAGAGGAGTTGCTACCCTATGGTGAAATTAAAGCCGTTACGGGTCTGTCGGTACGTTTTTGTATCAAGCGCGAAGAAATGACACGAGCAGTCGCAAAAATGTTAGCAGAATTAGAAGTCGTCGATTTAACCGTTACCGATCCGCCAGTCGAAGAAGCGATCGGGCGAGTCTTTACCGCAGGAAACGTGGTGTCTTAATCGCCTCTCTCCACTCCACCAACCACGGGACGAACTCCAGTGGTAGAGAAAGGATCGCCGCCACCCGTCCAGTTGAAATCGCTAATTCGCAAGCTGATAGAACCGATTTCTAGTTCGGGATTGTAGCGCAAGACAACGCCGTAGGTACGCCGACTGTATTCTAAAACGTAGTCGGTACTGAGCGTGTCGTTGTTGTCTAGGTTGAATGATGTTTGAAAACCGATGCGAAAAGGACCGTAAAGTTGCTGGGTAAACCCAAAGCCTAAAACCCGAGTATCGGCAGCACGATCGAACAAAAATGGCGAGATGCCACTGCGAAGCCCTTCGGAATAACTGACGTTAACGCGAGTGTAGTCCAAAAATGGGCGAGAGAAATGACCGATTTGCCCTTCTAGTCCCACCGTACCGATTAAGGTTGATTGGTTGTCGCCGTTACTATAGAAACTGCTAGTTCCTGTGACACCAGCAAAAGCTGCTAAGTAGGGAACGACTGGAACTGGGGTGTATTTCAGTCCTTGCTCGGCTGTTGCCGGTAAACCTTTTCCCTCCCAAAGTAAAAAACCGCGATTTAGAGCTACACTACCTTGAAAGCGACCGAGAGAAGCGCGATCGTTTTCCCGCACGGTGTCTAACAATTCCAAGCGGTCTGTATTGGCGTTGATATATTGATAACCTAGTTGATAGCTTAAATTAATACCTGTATTCCCCAACGGCACGATGGGAGAATTCACAATTCCACCAATGCTACTTTGGACATCTTGATATCCTAAAGTACCGTTGTACAAGCGATCGCGGTAGCTAGCTTCCAATGAGACGGTATGGGCTAAACGTCCGCCAACTAACTGTTGAAAGCGCAAACTGCCACGCAAGTTGTCTTCTAAGTCACCAAAATCTAGACTGGTTAGGATTGCCGAACCAGTTATCGCATTTCTCAATCCCGTACTCGCCCTCAGATTTGCCCTCAAGCCAAAATACTCTGAGTCAAAGAAATTACCATTCCCCTCATCTATAGCTTTTTGCACGAAAAACTGAGGCGTAACGCTGAACTGGACTGCATCGGCATTGAAAATAGGGAAATTGCGTTCGATAAAAATTCCGCCACGGTCGTCACCATCAAAACCAATTTGAGCTAAGGCGGGGTTGGTTTCGCGCTGGTTGCGATCGATCACTGCTTGGTCGCGGGGAATTGGTAATGAAAATCTTTGGTCGAATACCAAACGTTGCTTTTGGGTGCGAATGCGATCGCGTTGAGGCGTTTCTCGCACTAACGTTACCCGATCTGCCCTCAGCTCTAACTCCGGTGGTGAAAACGGGTCGTTTGTGATTCTGACATTTTGTGCTTGCCAGCCTTCGCGGTAGAAATTTATTGTCTCGGCTTCAAATCGCAGCCGCTTTACCGTCCCACCTTTTTGATTGAGTGGAGGAACGCCAGCTATGCCCCTTTTACTGCCGTAGTTGATATTCAATCCTCCGGCATTGGTGACTTGCTGTAATGGCTGGTTGGGAGTAAAGCGATCGCCACCTGGCAAAACGCTACTCGTAGTCACGTCAGATTCAAGCGGAGCGGCAAAATCTTGACTCGCTGAGGGAATAAAAATTTCTCCTCTACCCCCTTGAAGCGTCCCGCTATCTTGGACGATGTTGAATGTGAACCGTTCTCCCCTTAAGACTTGCTTGCCTGTGGTGTAGACGACATTACCTTCACCGACAGCAATTAAATTCGGAATGCTAACTTGCAAGCGATCGGCATTGAGGACTCCATCTTGCAATCTCACCTCAACCCTACCTTCTGCCGTCACGATGCGGCGATTGGCATCGTATTCTTGACGATCTGAATTGACTTCTATCACCCTGCGTTTCGTCGCTGGGACATTGGTAGGGGTTGGTTGTGGTGCTTGTTGCGGCGGCTGCGTTTGCCCAGA
The DNA here is from genome assembly GCF_000317125.1 of Chroococcidiopsis thermalis PCC 7203. Classification (GTDB taxonomy): domain Bacteria; phylum Cyanobacteriota; class Cyanobacteriia; order Cyanobacteriales; family Chroococcidiopsidaceae; genus Chroococcidiopsis; species Chroococcidiopsis thermalis. Next base: position 35,005 of record NC_019695.1, on the reverse strand, counting down.
AGGGCTAGAAGGTGTAGGGGCGCGAAAATCTAATTCTTGAGGACGAGTTTGGTTAAGTTCTGAAGGGTTTGTTGGTGTCGTGACTTGTGCCAACAGCTTGTTAAATTTGACGATCGCTCCAGACGGGCGAAAAGCCGGAATCGGTTGCGCGGGTCTTTTAACGGCAGAAGTACGATGGCAGATAGCGGCAGCGGAGCAGATAAAATTTTCTTCTACCTTCTGTCTTTTCCTCTCTGTCTTACCAATTGGTTCTATACCTATATCTGTCTGAGCAATATCAAACTGCTCCGCACCATAACTAACGGTTACTTCAGAACCTAACATCACAGCCTTTTTTATGGCGATCGCGGCTGCGGTTCTGGTTGTCGCTGCTGGGGAGGCAGGAGATCTAGCTGTCAACAATTCAGCAACAGCAAAAGGTCGCTCTTCTCGACTGCGGGGCGGGGAAATTTGCTTTGGTGTTAGATGTTGAACGAGAGCGGGTGGTTTGGGCGGTGGCACAGATTGAGTCATATTTCAGCTAAAGATGCAAACAACCAGCCCAGAGTATAACCAACCAACGCACAGCTTTACCGCTTGTTGCTAGAAATTTAGCGCGTTGGCAAATCCAAACGCGCTGTCACATCACTTGCTAGTAAAGGTTTCTTTTTATCGTTACCTAGTTATCATTACCTAGTCGAGATCTCTCCGACCGGGGTTACGAGCTGGGTCATTAGACAAAAAGCCAAAGACGAACAGCGTCAAGAAAAAACCAACAACGATATATACGACAATCTTAAGCGTCAGCATAGGTGTATCTCCAAGCTGTATGAGAAGCTGATATTTGTGTCTGATTCAACTCAGACAGCTCTACTAATAATACCTTAATAAGCGGCTAGGGACTCATGACGTTACTAGTCACTGATAACTGCTTCTGGCTTGTCGTCTCTGCCTGGTTGGTAGAGTTGTTTTGGTGTTTCTACACTCATTCCTGCTACTGGTGCGGCAGTCGTCATAATCTTGGTGCGGCTTTGAGACTTCCAGTGCTGGTATCGCAAGAAAGGAAATGAAGCGACTTTTTTCGCTAAAGCCCAGAAAAATACGTAACTGGCAAGCAATCGCTCAAAAGCCCCAAATCGAGATTCTCTCAAATCCTCAATCAGCTCTTTTTGATCTTCGGCATTTTGGTCTTTAAAGTAAAAAGCGGCATTTCTGAAATAAAAATACTCATCGTTACCTTCTAAAACGATCGCGCTACTGAAGCCTTTGCGGGCAATTTCAGGGTTAGTACCCATGACAACAACTTCCGGTCCCACGTCAATATTTCTCACGCCGTCTGCTTGTTTACCAGTCATAATGGCGGCGTTTTCTTGGTGTTTTTGCTTTTGTCCCCGCCTACCATCGGGTACGCCCAAAAATAGCAGAGTTCCTCTCACGACTCGGTGTCCAAAATCGTGCAATAAATCGTCCTCTGGATTTGCTCCGTGAACTTCTAAAGAAGCAATTCCGTAGCTGAGAGAAAACAATTTACTGACATAGGATTTTAATAATTTGCTCACCCAAGGTACGTCACCAATTACCAAGGTTCTTTTGCCAATTCGAGCGAGGAGTTGTCTGCCTTGAAAATACCTCAGTCCCAACGTCCAGAGCCACGAACCGAAAATGTATATGGCAATGTCAATTAAACTAACAGCAGGATTGACTATTCCCAAAAAAAGTGCATCTTGAGGTATGTGAGCTGCCCAAACAATCAGATCCAAAATTGTCTTAGCTAAGGGAATTGTGTGACCGAAAGGAATTGCCCATCCGACTGTAATCGCGACATATAAAGCATGAATTCCCCACGCTAGCGGCGTTTCTAAGATATGGAGCGCCCACGTGCGACCACCTGCGATCAGAGTTCTTCGGATCGCAGTTTCAATTGTGTTTCCAGTGGGAGTTGTCCCCATAATTTGCACGACATTGATATCGAGAAAGTCATCCTTCATCTTGTCTAAGGCGGCGAGACTTTCTTGAGTCAAGGTCATTCCAAAGGGGCTGGAGTCAGGAAAATGATGTTTGACCTGCTTCGCTAGATAAAGTAACAATTCCGTTAAAGTATGTTGAGCTGCGGCAACTGCGATCGTGGCAGGTTCAGAAGTTCTGCGTCCGCTCCCATTGACGAAGATATTGTGACGCACAGTATTTGAGTGCTTCGGTTGGATCGCCCGAGAGCCTAAAAAGCTGCTTAACTCTCCAGTCAAGATAAACAGCTCGCCGATAATGTCTTGCCGATACAACTGGTCGAAGGTATTAATCGCCTGTACCGTAGGAAACGTTTGACCCGATTGAGTAATCGCTAGGACGATTGAATCTTTACCGAGCTGCAAGCTGCTAAAGTCGTGCTGAAGCTGCTGCAAAACTTCATTAGAAGAGATGACCCGCACGTTGAGCCACGGAAAGACAATCTTTAAATCCTGGGCAAATCTCTCTCCCAGCCACAAACTATTTTCTACACCTGTCACGAGCAGATCGACAGACGGTAATTGCTGCATGTGTCCGGTCAACCCAGCACGCACCATTTTTTGCCGCTTTTGCTCGAATTTATGCGCCTTTTCACAAAAGAGATGAACCAGATAATCTGCACTTTGGCGATCGAGCGAGGCTGAATTCTGCCACGATAGTCTAATTTCTGCCAGAATTGGTGGAATTTCTCGGCAGTCAGCCGCAATTGGGTCTATGGTGTCGTTTTCAGGATATTTAACGTGCGGCAGATAGGGGTGGTCTGCCATCGAGATCCATCTATCCTTGAGGTCTGATTGGGGTACTTCGCATTTTTGACTCATCGAGTAAATTGCAATGTCTTTGGCTGTAACCATTGCAATTTCTCCCATTTTCTGGTCTAAGTCCAAACGGTAAGACTCTGGTAAATTCAGTAACACAGCATCAACTGCGGCTGGTTCGGAGGCATAAACCATGTATCCGTCTTGCCAATTGAAGCCAACGGACATTGGTTGTCCTTGAGCGCTCAGTACCAGTCGTCCTTCGTCTAGGGTAGAAACCGTAACTAAACCAAAACTCCCTTCGGCTCTCGACATGAACGTTTTGGTAGCAAAATACAAGTCGTTGTGAAAGAAAGCATGAATTGCCGTTCTGACAAAGGTGACTCTTCTTTGCCAAGACCATTGGCTCATCGAGCTATCGTTAGTCGTTGCTTGTAAAATATCGTGTTCCAGACGACAAAAGTATTGGCTACAGGCAGGAGAATCTGGAGCTGCTAAAAGCTTGCGATACAGCACAAAGATATTTTCAAACGTGGCAGCCCAATTACCGATCGCTTGCGGGGAAGGGGCTGTATTCGGAGCATCAACGGCGGGTTTTTGTCCGCCAAAGGCTGATTCGATTGAAGGAGCGATCGCCAGTTGATAGGCTAATCTTACCGAAGCATCCCACATACCTTGAGTCACGAGTAAATCCATCATGCCCGCAATTTTGGGCGAATCTCCCCGTGCGTGGTTGGGGGTATGCAAAACTCTTTCTAACCACCAGCCTAACTCAGTATTTCCAATCGAGCGATCGAACAGCGTCCAAGCATCAAAATCGCCATTGTGGGTAATCCGATAATTGACGTTTTTATACTGGTGAACCCACTCTCCGTCAAGAAATTGCCATATAGATGCTTGTCTGGCACTCATCCATTCATGCCAATGAGTTTCCAATACAGCAGGGGGTCCACTCGTTCCAAAGCGATAGTGCCACACCCCCATCACTGTCGATTCTAGGGGTTTAATGCCTGCGAGTGCTGCTCTGCGTCTTTCTGCTGCAAAAGCTGTTTCTAAGGATTTAGTCAAATTGTCCCTTTTTTTGTTGACAACTTTTTTCCCAACAAATACAGTCTGATTATCTCGGTTTGTCGCCACAACCAGTCCACCACCAGCTTGTTCGCCACGAATTTCTGTCTCTCTACCCATTGCATGAAAGACGTTTACCACTCTTTCTGGCAAAAGCTGGCGCGGATCGTCGTCCGTATTGCGCTGACCTAAAAAGCCAAAGTTACCGCAACAAAAAATCTCTGCAACTCCAGTCACAAACGCTGCCAGATCGGACCAGGAGCTAAGAATAATTAGCAAATTAGCACCCAGAAAAGTTTGACTAAAAAATGTGCTAATAAAAGCGATCGCCTGACGATCTCTCGTCCCAATATTGCCGAAACTATCAGAAGAAAGTTGCCATAATATGGCAATAGCAAGAAGATTAAAACAAACCCCGCCAAGAGCTTTAATTCTGATCCGCCAAGGAGTGAGATTGCCTGCTGCCACCCATAAATCGGCTCGATCGCATCCAGGAATAAATATTGGCTGAAAAGGTAGTAGCGATCGCAGAGTTACAGCAATACTTCTATGTTCGAGAATATTGGCGATATTGAGGGCAATTATTTGTCGGTCGAGAGTGGCGATCGCGATTGCGTGTCCCAAGCCATGAATGAAAATTGCACTATTCCAAACCAATCTGAGTAAGGTTGCACTTGATAGAAATAGGAAAAAACCTAGAGAAGAATTAAAATTAGCTGAACTAATGAGCGGAACGAGTGCAGCTGCTGCAACTTCAGGAAGAACGGTTTTGGAAGAAGAAAAAAAATTCTGCCGCTGCAACAACCGAATCAAATGCAACCAGATAACTTTCATAAAAATAACTATTGACTCCGAGCGTAAAAATGCACCCTTGATGACTCAAATTGAAATATAAAAGAGAAATCAAATTACATATTGTATTTTTCGCTACTAAAATTTAGTATTTGTTAATACTTAGATTGTAAAGTCTTTATAACACAAGGAAAAAAGCATCTATCGCTAGATAGAAAAATTACAAAAATTTGGCGATTTGTCTGGATGGGTTTAATGAAAGCTGAGCCTCATAGTGAATGTATGTGGAGCAGTTTTTGGATCGCGTTTTCCATTTCCAGAGCGATGAACTCTTATCAATGATTGGTTGTATTAATTCATACTCGCAGATTAAATAAGTGCAAAAAAATAGGAGTTATTCTCAATATCAGAGGGCTTAAGTATAATCATTTTTAATGTTAAACAGTTTACTAAATAGCGTTATTAAGAGTAAGATAAAAACTGCCCTAGATGTTTTTTTGCTATGAAAGTAGAGTTTCGTAAACTGCATCGTCAGCTTGCTCCAATTCTTTTTTTACCTCTACTTGCTAGTGCGCTGACTGGAGTTGCATACCGCTTGGGCAAAAGTTGGTTTGGAGTTTCTACCTCAGTTGGTGATGTTTTGATGACAATTCATCAAGGTGAATATCTGGGCAAACGTCTCGTTCCCATATACATTATTCTGATTAGCTTGGGAATATTGGGAATGAGCGTAACAGGTACGCATTTACTCGATCGTCGGAGTAGCGATCGCGAACTGGCAAAATCGAATATTCGCAATATCCATCGGCTGCTCGCATTGATTTTACTTTTACCACTTTCAATTAGCGCTGAAACAGGTTTAGCTTACACAATAGCAAGGGACTGGCTTGGTTTATCTAGAGAGCAAATCGGATTTTTGCTAGAAATTCATCAGGGATTATATTTAGGAGGGACATTCAGTAACTTTTATATTCTCTTATTAGGTTCGGGTTTAGTAGTGCTATTAATTGCTGGAATTAGAATGACTTCGTTAATCGGCAGTCAAATTCCGCGACAGCAACCTCAGCAATCTCCCGTTCAAACATTATCACCCTCTGCTTTAGCTGATACAGTTGCTTTACTTCGCAGACAGGCTTGGCTGGGACTCATCTTATTTTTAACTGTGTTTTGTAGCGCTCTGTACGGCATCACGTCACGAGTAGTTTTGAAAGAATATAACGTAGCAGTGTCTAATGTATCGCAATCTAATTTTTCTGCTCAAGACTTGCTAATTCCAATTGGGATTCTCGGCTTGGTCTGTGGCGTATTAGGTGCGATCGTAGTGGAGAAACTAATTCAGAACTGGCGGCGACAAAAAGAAGTTCAATCTGCCTTGTATGAAAGTGAAACGGCGAGTAGTACTATATTAAGAGCGCTGCCAGATTCTATATTGCGGATGAAACAAGATGGTACGTGTCTGAGCTATATGCCAGCAAAAGAAGCTAATTCGTTTACTTTGAATGGAGATATCTTAGGTAAGAACGTGAATGAGTTCTTGCCAGCAGAAACGGCACAACAGCTGCTCGAATATGCTCGATTAGCTCTGAGAACTGGCGCAACTCAGATTTTTCAATTTCCGGTTTCTTTTAAGAACAAACAGCATTACCAAGAGGCACGAATTAGTACAATTGGCGATAAAGAATTTTTGATTGTTTTTCGCGATCTAGCCAATTTAGAGCAACATAAAGTAGAACAAAATCAGTGACTAGTGGCTGCTGACTAGAGAAGAATCTAATCACCAGTGACTGTTGGAATATTGGAAACCTTGACTAGAGAAGAATCTAACCACTAGCCACTAGCCACCAGCCACTCACCAATGACCGCTTATTCAATCTGTGGCATTAACTGAAGCATTCCAATGCCTAAATCTTTAGATGAAAGAGATCGCGCTTCAAATAGTGCCATCATATCTTTCATTTGGGGTTGTCCCCGCGAAGCACCCATTAGACCTCTCGCGACGATTAAGCCGCAATAGCCTTTGGTATGCTTGCAGCGATCGTTCCACTTCTTTCTCGCGACGACGTGAACTGGATCGTCTTCTAAAAATTCGCCAAATAGAAATAACTCTCCATTATTAGTTTGCAGCACGCCTAAATCGTAGCGATCGCCACCAAACGGATCTGCTCCGGGATTAAAACCGATACCTCTAAGTCCTCCCGCACTCAAGAGAGCCTCAATCGCTTCTTTGGCTTTAGGACGGGAAGTTTGAATCAAAATTACTGGCAATCCATCTCCTGCTTCTGTAGGCTTGCCGACTTGCTGATGGGTGACTTTCTGGCGCAATTGCTGCACCATTTCCCAAGACACAACCCCCAAACTGAGAAAAGAATCTTCTGGGATTAAATCGTCCCGTAAAGACTGAAATAGAGGCATGTCGTCCAAATCTTCTGCTTCTATTGCCTCAGTTGCAACTGCATCTGCCATTTCCTCTAACTCTGTAGCCAAATTCGGCAAGGTGGAGACAGTCACGCTGAGGGGTTGAGATTTTTTCTCCGACTGGGATGAGGGTAGTGTAATGCGATAATTGCGGCTAATCTCAGGGAAAGTTTTCCCGCCTAGTTGTCGGCGCTCGTTTCGCAAAAAGCGATTTAAAGCTTCCAAGGCAACAAAAACAGCACTAGCCTCCTCCTCATAGAGGACAGAGCGTAGTCCTTCTAGAGGATGGATATTACCAAAAGATGGCTCAATCTCCGACAGGGGTAGGTCTGCTAGATCGACAAATTCTCCACCACCATCCATCTCTTCCGAGCGCTCGAAAGTGAGAAATAAGCAATCTTGTTTGAGAAATGCTTCTTCTAGCTGTTCTGTGGCATCTTCTTCAATCAAAACTTTCGCCCGAAATCTTTGCAAGGATTCAGCAGAGCGATAGAGCAAAATGCCATATTCCATCCCCAACATGCCCATTACGGATATATATAGGGTTTCGATGTCAAAATGGTTGAGCTTGACGGCAATAATTTGGTGTTCTTCTAACAACTCCCAAGGAGCAGCTTGCCAAATCTCAAATGCTTTCTTTTTGAGGGCGGTGGCATATTGAGGTGGTAATTCGGGGGGATGAGCTTCCCCAAATTCTTCAAAGCCGCGATACAATTCATCAATTAGCGGTAGATCGGGGACGTAATCGATCGCGATGTCTAATTCTTGTAACACGCCGCGCAAATAAAACTGAATTTCGCGATCGCGCACGACAATTTTTTGAGGACGAGCGGGTTTAGCGGGGCTGTTGGGATGCTCCATTGCCCGCAACAGCGTGCGCACGACAACTTCGGGTCCGCTGTCGGTAGCCACGACATCCATTGCCCGCACGACTCCTTGAGAGCCATCGACCCACAAAATACACTCGCTCCCTGCCTCTGCGTCCCCTCTGGGGCTTGGCGCTGATAACGTGCGGCGATCGCCCTCCCAGACACAAGGAATTTGATTCAATTTCTGCAAACGCCGTCGCGTGGAGCTATTTAACGAAGTTGTCATAGACCAACCAAGCCAATCAGGGAGACAGTGCAAACTTTCGATCTTACTTAGGTGTGGGAGCTGTAGTTAAGCAATTGGCAGCCTTGCCTCAGCCAACAGGAGTTGTATTTTCCCCGATCCCGTTTCATCCAATTAGACCTATCAATTCTAGGATAGAAATCTTTGTGGTGCTTTGGTCAGGATCGTTGACAATTTCTCAAACCGCACCTCTGTTGCCGTTACAATGGACGAAAAAGCTGCATATTGCATTCTAAAACCATACCAGGAGTTGTAACAGTCTATGACATCAGCAACCCAGTCTCAACAGCGAGGCATTCAGTTAACCCAAGCAGCTCTGCAACACATTTCATTTCTGCGCGATCGCCAAGGGCAAGACCTCTGCTTGCGGGTGGGAGTGCGTCAGGGTGGCTGCTCTGGAATGTCTTACATGATGGATTTTGAAGATATTAGTAAAGTTAGAGCCGATGATGAAGTCTACGATTACGAAGGCTTCAAGATCGTGTGCGATCGCAAAAGCATCTTATACCTTTATGGCTTACAGCTAGATTACAGTAATGCCATGATCGGTGGCGGCTTCCAATTCACGAACCCCAACGCCAATCAAACTTGTGGCTGCGGGAAATCGTTTGGTGTTTAATAGAGTGGCTGAGTGGTAATAGGTAATAGGTAATTGGTAGTTGTGTATCCATTACCCGTTACCCGTTACCCATTACCCAAATTCCTGCCGTTGACAATGACTGACACAGTTGCATCCCTCTTTGAATCAGCACTCGAACGCTACAAGGCTGGCGAAGAACCAGAGAAGTTAATTCCAGTTTTTCAAGACATTTGCGATCGCGCTCCCAAAAGTAGCGCTGCTTGGACTTGTTTGGCGTGGTTATATTTATTAAGCGATAAATCAAATGCTGCCCTCAAAGCAGCGCAAAAGGCAGTTAAGTTACATCCCCAAGATGCCCAGTCCAGAGTTAACCTTGCCGTAGCAATGCTGGAAACCGGACAAAAAGGCGTGCGAGAACACGTCGATCGCGCCATGCAGTTTATCATGGTTGATTCCGATATGCGGGATGAAGTCAAGCAAAACATTGCCGATGGCATGAGCCGCAAACCAGATTGGCAAAGCATGGAACGAGTTAGGAAGTGGTTGTTTGAAGCTTCTGAATGAATGAAAATGGGTAATGGGTAGTTGGTAGTTGGTAGTTGGTAAGTATTCTCCCCCTCAGCTCCCTTAGCTCCCCCAGCTCTCTTTCCCCCTGCTCCCTGCTCGTGCGCTACCTGACAAAAACTCGGCTCAGCACGAAGGGAGCTATGCTTTGGATTGGTAAGATGTGTTGCACGGCTCCTAATGCGATCGCTTCTTTTGGCATTCCAAACACGATGCTGCTTGCCTCGTCTTGAGCGATTGTGATTCCTCCGGCTTGAGCGATCGCTTGCATTCCTGTAGCACCATCTCTACCCATTCCTGTTAGTAGCACGCCCATGATTCCCTTACTGTAAAACTGGGCGGCAGATTTAAACATGACTGTAACTGAGGGGCAGTGACCGTCTACAACGCCAGTTGCTCGGTTAAGAGTAAATTTGCCTAGAGAACTAAATTCTAAGTGACACTTTTCTGGTGCAAAATAAATCGTTCCCGGTGATGGAATTTCCCCATCTTGAGCAATCTTAACTTTGACTTGACACTCAGTTGCTAGCCAACTCACCAATCCCGGCAAAAATCCTTCGCTAATATGCTGAGTGCAAATAACGGGCGCTGGAAAGTGACTTGGTAGATGGCTAAAAAGCTTCTGTAATGCTTGAGGACCACCTGTAGAAGCACCAACAGCTACCATCCGAATTGAAGATAACCCGCTGTGAGATCCTAAAATTCTACCTTGAACTAAGGGTAGAGCTGCGGTCGAGAGTACGGGCTGCTTCAATGGTTTCGTGAAGACGCTGACACCAGAAAGCACTTTGATTTTGGTAATTAACTCTTGCTTGATGCGATCGTACTCTGAAGGTGTTCCCATTGCAGGTTTGGGAAAGACATCGATCGCTCCAGCTTGTAACAACTGAAAAATCGTATTGGTGTCGCTCTCCTGTACCGAACTGCTGATAACTAGAATTGGTAAAGGGTGTTTTGCCATCACCTGTTTGGTAAACTCCAGACCATCCATCTTTCGCATGTGTAGATCTGTACAAATTACGTTAGGTTGCAGCTCTGGAATTTTATCCAAAGCTTCCTGACCGTTACTAGCCGTGCCAACAACTTCTATTTCTGATGTAGCAGCTAATAGCTTTTTCAGAATTGCCAGGACAACAGGTGAATCTTCAACTAATAAAACTTTTACTGAAAATTTTGACATCAATTGGATCTCGAATCAACCGTACAAAAGTGATACGAATGGCATAGAGACGTTACATATAACGTCTCTACACCGCGCAGATACTCTGTTGGCGCACTTCCTGTAACGATTATGTGAGTGGTTTAGCGCTCACTTGTTTGCTTGCCAAAACTCGAATTTTGGTAATTAATTGCCGCTTCAGTTCTTCTTGATCTGCGGTTGAAACTGATGCGGGTTTTGGCATTACATCAACGGCTCCAGCTTGCAAAACTTGGAATACGTTGTCTATATCTTGCTTTTGGACGGCATCGCTCAAAACTAAAATTGGTAATGGAGACTTTGCCATGACATGTTTGATGAATTCTAAACCGTCCATTTTGGGCATTTTCAAATCCGTACAAATTACTTGAGGTTGAACTCTAGGAATTAAATTCAAAGCTTCTGCACCATCTTGAGCTGTACCTACAACCTGCACTTCTGGTGCAGAATCAAGCACTTTACGGAAAATGCTCATAGCAACGGGAGAGTCATCGACTAATAAAACTTTAATTGGGGTCATGGCAGTTATCAGTTGTCAGTTATCAGGGAGTCGGTAGGGGCGCACAGCAGTGCGCCCGTACTAGGGAGTCGGGAGCGATCGGTAAAAAAGTTTTGACTTTTCACTTTTGACTTTTCACTTTTGACTTTTGACTTCTTTCTATACAATTGCCTGTAATTGTTGGGCAACTTGATTGAGTTGCTGAGTTGAAACGCGGACTTGGTTGATGCCAGCTGCCGTATCTTTTGCACCGAGGTTGATTTCGTTCATTGCTGAGACGACTTGCTGCACGGAAACCGCTTGCTGCTTGGCGCTGAGGGAAATCTGTTGGCTGTTGAGGAAGACGTGGTTAACGGCATCTGCGACTCCAGTGAAGGACTCTACAGTTCCTTGGGCTAAGCGCAGTCCATAATCGACTGATTTCGTGCCTTCGTCCGTCGCCATTACAGTGCCGTTAATTGAAGCTTGAATGTCGTTAACTAATGCATTAATCTTCTCGGCAGATTTCTTACTTTGGTCGGCAAGTTTGCGAATTTCACCTGCAACGACACCAAATCCCTTACCGTGTTCGCCTGCCCGTGCTGCTTCTACTGCTGCATTGAGGGCTAACATATTGGTTTGGTTGGCAACATCTGCAACTAAATCGGAAATACTACCGATTTGAGTCGTTTGTTCTGATAATCGCATAATTTGCTCGGCGATCGCCCCAACTTTATCGCGGACGGTAGACATTTCTGCCATCGTTTGATGTACGGCTTTGCTACCGTTATCGGCGAGTTCTAGGGCTTGACGCGCCCCAGCAGCAGAGGCTTCGGCTTGTTCGGCAGATTGGCGAGAAGCCGCACCTAGTTCTTCTACGGTGACAGTGGTTTGATTGACAGAACTTGCTTGTTCGGTGGTAGTGCGTTCTTGTTGTTCGACTGTTGCCCCAATTTCGGTAGAAGAGGAAGCGACAGCATTGGCAATTTGTTGAATCATTTTAGCTGTACGGCTGGCGAATAGAACTGCCAACCCACCAGCAACCAATAAAGTAATCCCAGTTCCTAGTAGTAGGTTGGTGATGAGTTGCTGCTGCCCAGCAAATACAGATTTTGTATCTTCTGCTAAGATTACGCTCCAGTCAAGTTCTGGCATTCCTTCCATGTTTGGTACTGGCGCATAGGAAACTAATTGTTCTGTTTTGTCAAAGCGATCGATATCGATCGCTGTAGCTATTTTTTTCTCGGCGTGCATTTTGATAAAGCTAGCAAAGTCTGCTTTAGCATCGTGACCCACTTGTTCTGCTTCCCGCGCTGCAAAGAACTTATCATCAGAACTCACGAGATGATATTCTTTGCTACTCGATCCGGCTTGTTGCGCCTGCTGTGATGCATTGAATATTTTTTCATTCAAAATGCTATCTAAGCTTTTTATAGGCATACGGGTGCGAACTACGCCTATCATTTTGCCCGTATTAGCATTAATTATTGGTGCAGCTAAGTGAATGGCAACTTCACCAGTTGATGTTTTTCTAGGTTGTACAATGGCTGGCTGTTTAGTTCTCATCACCTCCTTGAAATAGTCTCGGTCTGCCAGATTTGTTGATGTTTCTCCAGTCGTGCGCAAAATTACTTTTCCAGATAGATCCATGACAGCAATACTGTCGTAAACGCCATAAATTCTCATAAATCCATCTAGCACGTTTTGCCTTTGCTGCTGAGTAATGTCTTTTGTGGCTTCAGGATTATTCAAAATTGGCAGTCTAGAGATGACTCGAATATCACCAGTGCGCTCGAACATAAAACGTCCAACCTTATCTGCCAAAGAAAAGGTGAGAGATTCTTGTGATTGAATTGCATTTTGGCGATAGTTGTTACTAGCAGAAATATAATTACTCACCCCGATTGCCATAGCTGGCAGTGTACCAAGGGCGATAGAAAAAGCAATTGCTTTAGTTGTTAATGAGAACTTCATGAGAGCTATTCCTTATGTTTGACGAAATTTTGAATCGAGAAAATATTGTTTTACACCATTGCCAATAAGTTTTTTGTTGCCATTTCTAGTTGTTGAGTATCATTTAAATTTTGACTTTCAAATCAATCTATTCAATGTATCGAGCAGTAATTTTTGATCGAACGTACCTTTAGTTAAATAAGCATTTGCTCCTGCTTCAGCACCTCGACGTTTATCTTCATCAGAGGCAAGAGTTGTGACGAGAATAATTGGTAACTCTTGATATTCTTTGTGTTGGCGAATTTTTACCGCTAGCCCCAAACCATCTAAATTTGGCATTTGCACGTCTGAGATCACAGCATCAAAACTACCTGTCCTCAACTTGTTGAATCCATCCGCCCCATCCACAGCAGCAGTCACGTCATAACCAGCACCCTCTAGCAAGCGCTTGACCTGAGTGCGGATAATAATTGAGTCTTCTACTAACAGCAGCTTTTGCTTGATTTGTACCTGCTGGAATTCGCTGGTATGTATGGCGACAGGCTTCTTCTGTACGGACTTGAGTAAATCTTGAGGATTGAGAACCATGCAAACTTCACCCGTGCCGAGGATAGTAGCACCAGTTACGTTCCGAACACGCTTGAGTAACTTACTTTGCGGCTTTAAAACGATATCTTGCCGATCGAGTAAAGCGTCTACTAACAACCCGAGGCGATCGCCGCCGACTTGCAGCACGACACAAGGTAGCATTTTGGCAGCAGATTTGAGACTAGGGGCGATCGCGGGCAATTCCAGTAGATCGTCCAGCCAAGCCACAGAGATTGGTTGACCTTCAATGGCGATCGTTTGACTGCCTTCCAAAGCAAAGATCTCTTGCCGAGACACGAGTAAGTTTGTCTGTACGAACTCCACTGGCAGTGCGTAGGACATGCGATTAACTTCCACAATCAAAACTTGAGTGGTGGCTAACGTCGTATCTAATTTGATCCGAAACTCACAGCCCATCCCAGGCAAAGATTCGATTTGGATCGTCCCCTTCATTCTTTCGACATTTGCCCGCACCACATCTAAACCAACCCCGCGACCAGAAATTTCTGTCACTGTCGTTCGAGTCGAGAAACCAGGGGCAAAAATCAGCGATTGAATTTGAGCTGTCGTCATGGCTTCCAATTCTTCTTCGCGGTGGAGTCCCCGTCGCACAGCAGTGCGTTTAATGCTATCGATATTCAAACCGCGCCCATCGTCTGTAACTTCAATCCCAATACTGCTAGCAGTTTGATACCCTCGCAAGTGAATAGTTGCCGTGCGTGGTTTACCCGAGTTTTCCCGTTCTTGAGGTGTCTCAATACCGTGATCGACTGCATTGCGTAATAGGTGCAGCAATGGGTCTTTCATTTCCTCTAGAATTCGTTTGTCTGCCTTGGTATCTCCGCCTTCAATGACTAGATTAATTTCCTTGCCTTGCTGCTTGGCTAAATCTCTGACGAGACGGGGAAAAAGCGCAAACATATTCGATAGAGGTAAAAGGCGTAAAGTCTTGATACCTGATTCTAATTCTCCAGTGACAATATCTAACCGAGCGGTGTCTTCGTAAGCTGTGCTTTTCAGATGGTTAATCAGAGAGCCGAGGCGTTCTAACCGTTGCTCCGACCGATGTTGAAAGTTCTGCAATTGCTTGATGTTGTTGGCTTGTAAGCCACGCTCTATCTTGTCAAACACCGAGCGATGGACAAAAGCATCCCGGCTCCACTCTTCCCAGAGGGTGAGAATTTCTTCAATTTCACCCATGCGTTGAGCAATTCGTAGTTTAGTCACTGTTAACTCACCCGCTTGAGTCATCAATGTATCGAGCTTTTGCGGTTCGACTCGAATCGTATCAATTTGATGATTACTGGTTTGGGCTGTCTCGCTTGCTTCGGCTGTTGGAGCTGGCTGCGGCTTGGCTTTAGCTTCGGGGATGGGTAAGGGTTCAGGCTGTTTAACTGGCAGTGATGCAGGTGTAGGAAGAATCTTCGGTAATACAGGAGGTTCGGGTAAGAAGAAATCGTCGTCGAGTAGGTCAAATGATGCAGCGATCGCTTCAGATGGAGTAGTGACGGATGGTTCGGAGAATAGATCGTCTTCTAAAGCAGTAACGGGCGGTTCGGGAAATAGATCGCTCTCAAATAGCGGGATGTCTGCGGTGGCTACGGGTTCGGTAAATATTGGAGTATCAGCAGGTAATAGTTCTTCATCTTCACTTGCAGGACTGGACTGCGCCCCCATTAATCGGGCGAGGACGTAAAAAAGATTGACGCTTGGGGCAACACCCGTAACCGCCTCCTGGACGAACTGACGCATGGCATCGAGTCCCTGATAAAGGCGATCGCACAATTCTGCGGTTAAGTTGCTCTCACCCCGCTTGACTCCAACTAGTACTTCTTCAATTTGATGTGTCAGGGTTTCAACACCCTGTACTCCCAGCATTCGAGAGTCTCCTTTGAGGGTGTGAATCTCGCGCAAAAAGTCTTCGAGTTGTTCGCGATCGCCTGGATGTTTTTCTAAGTGCATTAAGCACTCTTCCAATTTCTGCATCCGTTCGGCACAAGCTGTTTTATATATATCTCTGAGTTCGGGATCGTCTATCATAAAATTGTCAAATTTCTTCGTCTACAACTAAGCTGTTTTTGGACAAAAGCTGAGGTAAGTCAAGTACGGTGAGCATTTTTTCTAAATAAGGGGCATTACCTCTAAGATATTCATCGTTAGCGGAATGTACTGCTACTGGTACTGGTGTCAGATCTGACGGACGTAGATACATGACATCAAAAACTTCATCTACAGGTATTCCAGCGATCGTCTCGTTAAAACTAATGACAATGGCTTTTGAGGTAGTTCGATCGCGATCGAGCGCTAAGTTTAAAGCCTGACGAATATCTACTAAAGTGACAATTTCTCCACGTAAATTCACGTTGCCAACAATATGATTTGGGCAGCATGGAATCTGAGTCACATGACAAATTTTGGTGAATTCCCGCACGACATCTAAATCTAGTCCAAAATATTCATCGTTAAGACCGAAAACTGCTAATGGTATGAGTCCTGTAAAATCAGAACTCTCGGCTTGCCGTCTCAAGTTCTCAGCCCGTTCGCGAAAAATTGCTGTTTCTTGTGGGGTAACTTGTGGATAATATAAATCGTAAAAACTATATTTATGGGTGCTTTCCCGATCGTTTGAATGTATTTCTTTCTCTTTTAATTGAGGGCGATCGCCAAAAGTTTCTATCTCATCTGAATGTCTGTTTAATACTGGTAAAATATCTTCAACTGAAGCAGAGCAGATGAGTTGCTCTGGATCTAGCAACACGATGATATCTGCATCTAGCTTGGCAATACTATGAATAAATCGAGCTGTAGACTCTTTGACTCGCCCGTATGAAATATTTGTTTCTATAACTTCAGGACTAATATTTTTGACTTCATAAACGGAATTAACAATAATACCAATCTGTAAATCTTGCCACTGTAGAACGATAACGCTATCGCTAAGGTGACAATTCTGCATTTTGTATCCTAAACGCAGACCGAGATGCATTATGGGTATGAGTTGAGAACGTAAATTGAGAATGCCTACAATATCTGTCGGTGCTTCAATGATAGGATTCAACTCTGGCAGCAGAAAAATTTCTTGTACGAGAGTTGCATCAATTCCATATCGCAAGTTATGCAAGCTGAAAATCAGATAAGGTTTAGTTTCCATTTGCTGTTGTCACTTGAATAATTAGCTTATTTATTGATGAATATTGACATTAATAAGCTTGGTTTTTGAATGTGAAAAAAATATTGCTTGATAGAGGCTGGGAAAAATGAAACAATTAACCTTGATTAGATAAATCGAAGGTAACTGCATCTTTATTATTAAAACTAATTCCTAATCCGATATATCTACCTACTATCTGACGTAACTGTTCTGCATCAAACGGCTTCGTTAAATAGTCGTTAGAACCAGCAAATTTACCCTTAACTTTATCAAAAAAACCGTCTCTTGCTGTTACCATAATAATTGGCAAGTCGCGAAACTGAGGAATACTACGCACAGTCCGACAAAGCTCTAAGCCATCTATCTCTGGCATAGAAACATCGAGTAGTAATAGGGAAATTTTTTCGTGATAAATGACGTTTAGAGCATCTACAGCATTACTAGCTAATATAACTTGGCAATAACCCGTCAGTGCTCGTTTAATCAGTTGTTGCATGACAGCACTGTCATCTACAGCTAAAACTGTAGATAAAGAGATTTGAGTTGTCGTAGTGTTGTTATTAGTTATGTCTAACCAGCCTGCTTGTATCCAATTCGCATAGGATTTTGTTATACTTAACGGATCTTTATTCAAACCTTCAGCGATATCCACTAGCGATCGCTGTCCGTTAACCCATTCTTGTAAATGTTTGCGTATATTTGGCTCTGTAATATTAGCTAAAGTATCGGATTTTAAATTTGGTACTGCATCCATTGACATAATAGTAGGTTTGAAGTTGTTCCATTGTTCCTGACGTTGAGTGATATCTAGCATTAACTTTGATAATTCAACACCACGACAAAAATTGAGCTGCTTTTGGCTATCAAATTGAAACTTACCCGGATAAGGTAAAAGTTGTTCTACAGTTAATATTAATTGACTGTAAATAACAGACTCAATTTGTTCCCAGTTATATAACTGCATTTGCACCAAACGCTCTAGTACATCGCGAAGTGATGCTTGCTCTGGAACTTGGCGCATTGCAAAGGCTACAGCAGAAGCTACCCATTCTCGACTCAGTTTTTGTTCTAACAATTTGACTAAGCCTTGAGCATCTGGAACTGTTTTACCGCCGTAGAGGGTGCGTCCATCTTTCCAAATCAGCACGCGAGATTTTGCCGGCTTTTCTGAATCGACTTGTGCATCTATATACAAAACACCGCTTGCTTGTTTAGCTTGGATATTCTCTAATAGATTAGATAATTCCTGTGCTTGATACTGATTAGGCGACATAGTTTGCTTAGCCGTGAAAGTTGTGTAGTAAGAGAAACAGCACAGCTCGCTCGAATTGTCATCTAAATATGAGGCGCTTTTTGCTATATTGCTGCGTTTTTAGTATGGCAAACAGCAAAAAGTAATTGTATCGGTAGCAATACCGAATTATAAAGATAAGATAAGGTTTTTCAGTGTTATTACAGTGTTTTAATAACCAAACTTTTCATCAAGACTTAAAAAATATGTGACTCAAAAATACTGTCAAAATCAGTAGCTTAGGCAGACATGTAACTTTTGTAACTTCTTATAAGTGCATTTTGCTACTAAAGTCAAAAACAACTTCAAATATCTCTTATTTTGTCTAGTAAATCGAGATAACTAATACCTAACTGACACCTAACTATAGTGCATAGTGCGTAGTAGTGCGTAGGCTACAAAGCTGGTAATGGTGGGCGTTGCTCACCCTATTAAATCATCTGTAGCGCTCCTAGATGAATCGTGAAATTGATTGTCCGTGTAGAAACGTTACATGTAACGTCTCTACACGGGAAACATTCATAAATCAATTCGGATTGCTATATTGTTCGTGAATAGATTTAGCATTGCTATAGCAGAATAAGATTGCCAAGCCTGCCAAAAAACGTAGATTGATAATATGCCCAAGAATAGACGAAAAACAAAACTAACTGTCCGATCTGGTAGTTTGGGTAAAACACGAGTACTAATTTGCGCCCCTAACAAACCACCACAACCTAATAATAAACCTGGTATAAATAATACGTTACCTGTTACGGTATGACCGACAGTTGCAGAGATAGCTGTAATTACAATTACACCCAAACTCGTCTGAATTGCAACTTTTATTTCTTCTTTTAAAAGTAACATCTGAAGCGGAACCATAATCACTCCTCCACCTACACCAAATAATCCAGCAAGAATACCTGCTGCTCCTCCGGTGAAAAGTCGAGCGAGTAAAGGATTAAATTGCGTCTCTGTCGAAGTCTGTTTAGTCGTGAGGTGCTGGCGCAAGTTAACTAAATAAATATTGATGAGTAATAAAATACCAAAAGCCAGTAGCAGGATGTATGGTTGAATGCGACTAGCCACATACACGCCAATTTGTGAAGTTACAACTGCAGGAAATCCTAGCAAGCTCACCCGCTTCCAGTTAAAGTAACCCATGCGCCAGTTTTGGATGCTACCAGAAATAGAAGTGACTAAAATTGCCAAGCTGCTCGTAGCAACTGCTTGTATGGGTGCGTAACCTAGAGTAACTAGTAAGGGAACGAGAACAGTACCACCACCGATACCTAATAATCCGGCAAGAATACCAGAAAATAAGCCACCAGTAGCTAAGATTAGCCAGTTTTCCCTCATTATCTGTTGCTCCTACGTTCTAAAAGCGATCGCCTTTATGCTCGCCTTTGCGTTGTAGGTTGTATTATATTGCTAAAGTCTGTTTAATTTTAGTAATTAGTTCACTTGCTAAAACTCGCTCGTAAGGTTCGATCGCACTTGTGGGAGATAGTTTTTTCAGAAGTTCTAAGGCTGTAGCTAGCATTTTGTTGGCTCGCTGGCGATCGCCTACTTTTTCATAAAGCGAACCTAATTCTAGATAGGCTGCTATAGATTCAGGAGTAAGATAAATAATCTTTTTCAAGAATATTTTTGCTTGTTCTAAATCTTCTTGCTCTTCAGCGATTCGAGCTAATAGAAAATAAGGTTTTTCAGATAAATTATCGAGCTGTGTGGCTTGCTGACAGTAGTGAGTTGCGCGTTCGTAATTACCGAGATTTGCCCAGGATTGAGCAATTAAATAATAAGCATCAAAAGATTGAGGATGTTGGTGAATCAGTGTTTGAGCTGCTTGGATAGCTCTGCTATATTCTCCTGCTTGAAAGAGGGTTTCTGCTGTGGCAAGATCGGAAGTAAATTGAGAGACGATCGCAGGTAAGGCAACAGGCGATCGCGGTGGTATTGACTTCGGTTTTAGAACGTCATTTTTAGGATAACTGAGTTTGAATTCTATTGGCTGATAATATATAGGTTTACGAAGAGTTTCGGTGATTTCTGCTTGTTTATTTAAGCTTTTAATGGAGGCGGAATCGGGTATATTTTTCGCTTCGGTTGATGTGTTTTGTCGTTGATAGACTATAGATTCTGTAAAAGCCTTCAATTGAAATTTATTGAGGTTTTGCCCTGAAAGCTCTGTATGACCGACAATTAAATATCCATAAGGTCTGAGAGTATGATAAAACTTCTCGATGACGGTAGCGATCGCATCAAAACTAAAATAAATAAAGACATTACGGCAAATAATAATATCCATATCGTGGATATTGAGAGTTGAACTAGGAAAGGAGTCTTGTAACAAATTACTACACCGAAATTTCACCATACGGCGAATTTTTGGATCGAGTTCCCAACCAAGCTTGCGCTGCTGAAAATAGTGCTTCTGAATCTGAGGATCTACTTGACGAAAAGACCAAGGTTCGTAAATGCCTCGTTGGGCTTTTTCAATTGCTTCTAAATTAATATCGGTTCCAAATATAAAAACTTCCCAGTCGCTGAGATCGGGAATGAGTTCTTTGACTAAAATTGCAATAGAATAAGGTTCTTGACCGCTGGAGCATCCCGCACTCCAAATTCTCAGACTTGGCTTTTGTGTTAAAGAATGAAGACAAGCCTTTCTTTTACTCTCGATCAACTCAGGTAAAATTTGATGCTTGAGTAGCTTAAAATGTCCTTGGTCGCGAAAAAAATAAGTTTCGCCAACTGTTAATAAACCGAGTAGCTCTTGCCATTCTCTTTCGCTACTGGAGTCGATCGCTTCCAGCTTCGATTGTTCAGTCGATCTTAGTAATAGTTGATAGTACTTTTCTGGAGCATCCAGTTTCAAAACCTTCATCCGTGTCTCTAGTTTTTTACAAAGCTCCTGGCGATCTTGCGGGCGAACTTGCAAACCCGTACGTGCAGAAATCAGTTGGATAAAGTTTTGTACTGTTGTCTCATTCATTTCTAGGGAGCTGAGGGGTAAGGGATAGAATAGCCGATCGCTGCTAATTGCTTACCTCCAGTATTCCCATCTGTAGAAGCTAATCTCACACGAGCATTTGACTATGGGTAATGCATCTAGGTAAATTTCTAGAGAACGTGCAGTAAGGGCGATCGCAGGAGATTGAAATGCAGACTTTACCTATCAAGCGCTTGGATCGGGAGTTAATCGAGCGAATTGCTACTCAAGCGCGTCAAAGTCCGCGCTTGCGCCAGACTTATAGCTTTCATGATGGATCGGAAAAAGTACAGCGCTTCGTAAATATTCTCCAACCTGGTACTTATGTTCGTCCGCACCGTCACTGTCGCGATGGTGGGATAAACGGGTTTGAGTTCTTTCTAGTTTGCCAAGGTGCGCTAGGAATGTTAGTTATGAACGATCGAGGTGAGATCGTCACGACAGAACTTGTTAGTGCTGGTGGTGCAGTGTGGGGACTCGAACTTCCTGAAGCAACTTACCATACAGCAGTTGCTCTAGCTCCAGATACGATAATTTTGGAACTGAAAGAAGGACCCTACAACTCCAGTACGGATAAAGAATTTTTAGAGGAGTTTCCGGCTGAAGGTACGGATGCAGCTCAGCAGTTAGTAGCCACCTGGGAGACATATTTTGTGTAGAAAAGCGATCGCGTTTCTACTCATACGACTTGGTAAACAAAGCTCAGACTTGCCCAGTCGTTGACATCAAGAGCGTAAGTATCTGAAGAAGGGCTAACAGCGTCATTGCTGGCGCTAGCAGTAATGCGTGGAGGGGCGATCGCACTGGCATCCTGTAAATCTTTCATGACAGCTTGAATCACTTCTAGGGGATTGGATAAAACTCCAATGTATTCTGGCTCGTCGAGATCCCGATCGGTATTTGCCAAGACTGCTAAGGTTTGCGTAAAGCTGGCACTACTAAAAATCAGTTGATGCTCTGCCAACCCAGATGGTTTGTGAATCGTCCAGGTAAAATTAGCTGTGGATTGCGGTACGGTCGCCGTCTCTCCTGGCGCAATCTCTATATCCTTAAGAATTGGCTTAGAATTAGACTCGTTATTATCGGTAGGTAATTGAGAAGAGTAAAGGGCGACCGCGCTTTTGCTGCTATCTAAGCCCAGTAAGAGTAAATGCACCGGGCGATCGCCGTTATTCTGGACTCGATATTGAATGTGGCTACCGATTGGTATAGCAGGAATGGTATCGGGGGAAGTCGGAAGTTGTTTTTTGAGTTTTCCGATCGGAGTCGGTGTTTCTTCTTGTGGCGATCGCAGGGTTTCCCGTTGCATTAACACTCTGTTTTCGGGATCGAGCATTTCCAAAGTTGCTTTGACGTTGAGGTGAGAAGAACCGTCGTTGGTTGTCAGCCGCCAAATTTTAGCTGCTAATAGAGTTTGTAGCTTAGGTGACAACCGTTGCACGGCAACTTTTACCGCTTCGCCAAATTCTCCAGTTGTATTGGGGATCGGTTGGCGATCGAGTGTAAATAAACCGTAGCGAGATGCAGGCGAACCCGCATTTGCGACAATTGGTGTTTCTGCCGATTTTGGCGGAGGAACTAAACCAAATACATAATCTGCTAATTGTTCGCTCGTCGTAGCAAGGGACACGAAAGGCATAGCAGCAAATGCACTGGTAGCATCTACCCGTTCGATCCGTTCTAGGCTCGGATCGAGAGCAATAATCAAGCGAATATTACGGGGTAAAACTCTGACGGCTTCTTGTACTAACTGTCCGACTTGCGGAGAATCATTGCCAGAAGCACGCACGACTTGAGCTTTTGCAGTTAACCCATTTCGCGATCGCACTTGTAATTGAAGGGGTGAGGAGCGAGGAGTGGGGAGTGAGGCGTTTTCCTTGTCTCCCCCCTCTCTCTTATCCCCCTTGTCCAAAGAAACCAAATTTAATTTAGAGCCAGCCTCGTAGTAGGCAAGGACTGTAGGTGGTAGTCCTGCCAGCCATAACTGAGCGCTCTTTTTGTCTTCTTCTACAGCCATGACAACACCATCAGCACTTATGCTAGGTTCCTGACTGAGGTAGTCAGTGAGAGTGGACTGATGATTTTTTTGACTGTTGATTTGTGGCTGCTGCTCGTTACCTACTAATTGCTCTACTGTGCCACTGACACGGCTGAGACTGACTTGTACTGTTGTCGCTGGAGTTGCTTCCCAGAGGTGTTGAGTTAAGGCATAGGTAAACAGTCCAGCGCTAAAACCATTCCAAGCTGTCTCAATAGCACTTTGGGTAGGACTAGCTGCGGCGATCGCAACACCAGGAATATTGGCAGTCGGTGTAGGTTTAATTGAAGCATCTATACTGCCGCAAATAATCCGATCTAAAACGCCTTGACAAAGGAAGTCTTGCTGAAGCTGTTGTTGAAAAGCCAGTTCGGCTGCGCTTACTTGTCCTGGAAGCGTTTGCGGAAAAGAGCGCACGCGCAAGTTAGCTGGAAGAATCTTAACAGGAGTGCCAAAACTCGTATCGAGAAAAGTTGCAATTTGTCTAGTCGGCAGCGATCGCAACAGCAGCCATAAAGTCTCATCTAGAAGATCTTCACCATCAGCGCAAACTAAACTATTGATAGGAAATTGATTGTTGGTTGTCTCGAATTCCGAATTCCGAATTCCGAATTTTGAATTCAAAACCCGCCGCCCGTAGCCGCTAAAGTGAAAAACAACGGTATCCCCAGTTTTGGCTTGCTGCGTGAGATGTTCTAGGAAAGCAGCTTCAACTTGTTTTCGAGTGGCTTGTCGATCGGTAAGGGTAAGAATATCAGCTGGATTGAACCCAAATCGGTGAACGAGCAGTTCTCTTTGTAGTGCCACATCTGTCAGGCAACCACCCAAAGACAAAGTAGCGGGATATTGGTTAATCCCTACTAAGAGAGCTAATTTCCGTCCCGTTGGCTGGGCGAGTGCATGGGCATAGCGATCGCCTATTCGCAGCCACCCAGCATCAACCACACCCAATGTTGCGATCGCTTGAGCTAATCGTCTCAGAAAATCTCGCCGCTTCATTTTAGCTATCAGCTACTACTGGTCTCACCAGCTACCAGCCTATCAATAAACTAGGGAGTCAGTTATCAGTTATCAGCAAGAGAGTGACTGGTGACTGGTGACTAGATGAAGAATTCTACTACTAGCTACTAGCTGTAATGACACACAAGGTTAGTTCAAAATTCTGCTTGTTAGATGCTTTTAGGCAGAGGAGCGAGTTCGGCTAACGTCATGTGTCAATCCAACTAGTCACCAGCCACTAGCCACCAACCACTCACAAATGACCAATTAAATCTCATATTGGGTAATATTCATGGCTTTAGCTAGTTCTGCTGCAACTTCTGGTCGGGAGAATTCTGGTGGTGGCAGTTCACCGCGCCGCAACATTTCCCTGACTTTTGTTCCCGATAGGTGAATTCGTTCTTCGGGTCGAGAAGGGCTAGTTTTGGTAGTTGCCATTTGCAGAGTCCGCTTGCAGTAGAAGGCGTGTTCAAATTTTAATGGCATAATTCCTAATTCTTTTGGCTCAAACTCGTCAAAAATATGTTGAGCGTCATACGTACCGTAGTAGTCTCCTACTCCAGCATGATCGCGTCCGACTATAAAGTGGGTGCAGCCGTAGTTTTTGCGGATGAGAGCGTGGAAAATTGCTTCCCTTGGACCCGCATAGCGCATGGAAGCAGGATTGATTGCCAGAATAACTCTGCTTTCAGGGAAGTAAAATTCCAACATGAGTTTGTAGCACTGCATCCGCACTTCGGCAGAGATATCATCACTTTTTGTTACCCCTACTAATGGGTGTAGGAATAAACCATCAACAATTTCGAGGGCGCACTTGATAATATATTCGTGCGCTCTGTGGATGGGGTTACGTGTCTGAAAACCAACGACTGTGCGCCAACCTTTTTCTCTAAAAAGTTCGCGGGATTTGGCTGGATCGATTTGATAGTCGGGAAATAAAGGGTGTGGATCGCGGTGTAACAACCAAATGGAACCCGCTAGGTTAACTTCACCTTGGTTGTAAACAACGGCTACGCCTGGATGTGCTTCGTCATCGGTGCGGTAAACGCTGACTGCTTCACGGATTTTGTCATAACGATACTTTTGTGATAGTTCTAAAACTCCAATAAAGCGATCGCTTTTATCGTCTAACCGGACTAAACTACCTTCTTTCAGTGGTGCTGCAACTTCTTCACTGACAGAGAGAGTAATTGGAATTGACCAAGGTAGACCGTTACTCAGGCGCATATTGTCAACGACTGACTGATAGTCTGCTTGTGCCATAAATCCAGTCAAGGGACTGAATGCACCAATTGCAATCATTTGCAAATCGGAAACTGCCCGTTCGTCTAACTGGACTCTAGGCAGAAAATCAGCCTTGTCTAGGAATTCTAGACGCTGTGCGTGGTTGGCAATGCGGTTAATTAATTGTCCGCCGTGGGGAGCAATACCATCTATGCGATCGCTCGTCATATCTTTAAATTTTGTTTAGATCTTGGCTGCAAGCATTTATAGTACCAAGATTATGTATCTTGCTACAAAGCAATCGGCTAGAAGTCAAAAGTCAAAAGTCAAAAGTCAAAATTCTTTCTAAATTCTCCCCACCGCACTCTTCATCCTACACCCTCTTTCCTACTCCCTGCTCCCTTCTTACTGAGAACAGCGATCGCACCATTCTTGATAGAGCTTTTGTTTTTCTGGACTGTCTACGACAATTTCAACTCGAATTTGCTGACATCCATGTTGGCGTTCGCGGGCGATCGCGTTTAATAATAAACTGGCAACTTTAGGCGAATCAAATCTACCTGTTACTGTCAATTCACCTACACTTTGGTTTTTTTCACCAACACCCCAGGAATTCAATTTGCGATCGGCAAGAGTTTCTTGTCCTAAATTAATTTCAGCTATTTGCTTGTGTTCTGGATTAACCTGTTCTACAATCAGCTTCTCATACCGTACTGGTACTTCTACCATCCGCGTTTCTATTTCTTTGCGGACAATAACTTCGCCAACTTTACGTTTTTTTCGCTCTACTACTACTCTTTCTGCTAGTAATTTAATAATCTCTTCTGTTGATAAGTCTTGAGATGAACTCAATTGGGTGTTAGCTTGGTTGTCTATTTCGCTGGTCATAGGTACTGATAGTTCCGGTGGTACAACTTCCAATTGCCTTACTAAAGGTTCGTTAGTAGCAACTTCTAAGCGATCGCCTGTCATCATTATGTCTTGACTGCTACTTGAATGCAGTTCTCGGTCGGGTTCTTGAGTGACTCGCTCTATTTCTTCAGGTACAAATGTAAAATCGACTGCTACAACTTTATCTGCTACTTCAATTTTTCGTATTTGCTTACTGTTGATTTGCAAGTTTGAAGCTAAGTTACCAACCTTAGAAGACACGATCAATTGTAACTGCTGTTGGCGATCTACAATGATATCCTTTACTATGCCAATTCGATCTCCTTGCAAATTTACGACGAAGAAACTCTTTAATTTCTTTCTGAGTTTTTCCACCAAGAAATTGAAATGGCTGCGATCGGACGTTGGATATATCATTTTAGAACACCTATTTCAAAACTTATTAAAAAATATTCGTATTGAAAATATAATTATTTCTATAAAAATGTATTAACTCTGGTTATAAATGAAAGGTATGTTCTTAATGTGGTAGGAAAGAGCTTTTTAATGCGATCGCCAGAAAGATAAAATTCAAAAAAGACGTTGTGAAAAAGTACAGACAGTGCATGATTTGCGCTCTGTCTGTACTTACTTTTAAGAAGTAGCGATCCCTACTTCCAGTATGTCTTAGATGCGATCGCGGTTTTCATCAACTGGTAAGTTGCCAGTATTTACATCCAACTCTTCGCGGCGGATGGTTTCTTCGGCATTAACAGTTTGATGATCTACGACCTTTTTCACTTTAACTTCTTCACGCACGAACGCTTCTTTACGAATTTCAGGCGTTTCTTCATAAACTTCCATCCGTGCTACTTCTCCCTCACGGAAGTCTACTTCGCCAGGTGCTACAGGTCTACCAGCATCCGTCGGTGTCACGCGCTCGATGACAACTCGCTCTTTTTCTACGGGTACTGCAACTCTCTCTGTTTCAATCTCTACATGCTTGCCAATTGTAACTTCCCCAGTCTTGACGCGACGCTTGTTGGCAATCAATCTTTCTTCGTAGAGTTTGAGACTCTGGTGGTTTTGCTCGTTAAGATTGTACAAGTCTGAATCGTGGTCGTCATACTTGTACGTGTCGCGATTGTAGCTAGCTGCTGCTGCTGTGTAGCCTGCATTAGAACGAGATGGATCTAGGGGTGCAGTTGCATCAAGTGGTGCAGTTGCATCAAGTGTAGCCTCACGCTCGACTGGAGCAGCTGCGGTTGAACCCATCGTACCCATCGTACCTATCGTACTTGCTGTACCATAATTTGGGGTACGATAAACTCCTCTGACTCTCTCTTCGTAGTCGTAATCGACTGAATCGTGTTCGTTATACTCTGGTAAATTTTCTGCTTGTTCGCGAGTCAAACCAGTTACATATATGCGGTCTGCATTGTAATCAATTCTGGCGCGACCCATTGGCAACAAAACTTTTTTGCCAAAAATCCAAAAACCTAGATCTACTATAAAATAGCGGAAGCGCCCTTCTTCATCTACTAAAATGTCACTAACTGAGCCAATCTTTTCATCATTTTCTGAATACACAGAGTAACCCTTCATATCGCGATCGTCAAAGCTGCTGCGATAATCGGGATCGAAATCTGAGATTTTATGCAAAGCCATAATTTGTTTTCTCCCGCTTCAATTTCTCCTATCCTAGAAAACAATTTTTCACCTCATCATCTCCCAAATGAAATATTCAATTTCATCCTGGGAATGAGTTATTTCTACGGGCAGTCCGCAATTAGATAAGTGTTGTTTCGTTTCCTTTAAGTTTTTTCTAGAAAAGAAAGAACGACAAATTTGCCACTGGAGGCGATTTGTACGTTTTTTCTGCTACTCACAGTAAAGCCATACTCATAACATTTCCTCTTACTATTGGAGGAGATTGTTTAAAGACCATACTTCTATGGATAGATTGTTCGGCATTACTTATATATATCTTGATTCAGTAGGGTGGGCAACGCCCACCTGATAATAAATTGGCAACTAATAAGGGTAAGAGCAGATTAATCGCGATCGCGCATCCGATTAACTACATTTACGTCTAACTGACCTTTAACTGTCACATCTAGTTCTTGATGGCGCACTGTTTCTGTTGCTTCTACAATATCTTGTTCTATTACTTTTTTAACTTTGACTTCTCTGATTCTTCTCTGACAAAAGCTTCTTTATAATTAGAATCGAAGTCTACAAGCGTGTGCAGTGGCATACTTATACTTCAGAATAGTAAAAAGATGATATAGATTAAAAGCGCCTGATTTTAGGTTCATCCAGCTGGCGACTGACATCTGAACTGTTGCTGGACGTATATTTTAGATAGGTAACGATCGATTTTCTGAGCTGCTCGGTAAGACAATGTTTAACGATTCATGGTTGAAGTTATTGCAGCAAAATAGAGCGATCGCTGTGATCCGTGCCAATAAAATTGAGCTAGGTTGTCAAATGGCAAAAGCGGTAGCAGCAGGAGGAATGCAGTTAATCGAAGTTACTTGGAATAGCGATCGCCCCGCCGAGTTGATTTCGCAACTGCGTCGCGAGTTACCTGCTTGTACAATTGGTACGGGAACGATTCTAACTTTAGAACAACTACAACAGGCGATCGCCTCTGGAGCGCAATTTCTCTTCACTCCCCATGTCGATTCTGTCTTAATTCAAGCTGCTGTAGCTCGGGGTATACCGATCGTACCAGGGGCGCTCTCTCCCACAGAAATTGTCACGGCGTGGATGGTGGGAGCGAGTTGCGTTAAAGTGTTTCCCGTGCAAGCACTAGGAGGCGTTAGCTATATTAAGAGCCTACAAGCACCGTTGGGAAATATTCCTTTAATTCCTACAGGTGGAGTCTCGTTAGAAAATGCTAAAGAATTTATTGCAGCGGGTGCGATCGCGGTAGGCTTATCCGGTCAGTTATTTCCCAAAAGTTTTATTGAAGCAGAAAATTGGGAGGCGATCGCGCAATTGGCTAAAACTTTGATGTTGGATGTGTTTGAGCGGGAGTCGTAGGGGCGGGTTTCAGGGAAAATTCCTGCGAACAACCAGAAGATCTGCAACTAAACCCGCCCGTGCGGGAGTCGAGGACAAGGAAACAAGGGATAGTTAACGGACTAACTACCGATTACCAATTACCAATTACCAAGTATTGTCTACTCTCCATTCACAAATTCTAGATAAGTATGACTCAACTCCTTCACCGCCAACTCATAGAACTGCTTCCCGTGTTCGGGGGTTGCTAAGGCGGGATCGGAACCCATTCTGCCATCAGGATAACGACGGCGGAAATCTTCTGCACCGTAAATTTTATATCCTCTCCCCACTTCTGGCGATAGAGGCGCTTGTTTGATTGCTTCTGGATAAACGTACTGGGTGAGTGCAACTTCGCTTGGCGTAGCGTGAGAACCTTCTTTGTCACCGTATAATTCTTTTGCTAGCTGGTAGACAGAGCCGCACATAAACCAGTTACCCAGGTAGCACTTGACGTTATCAGCATGAGGTAGGTTGAGGTCGGCTAAATGAGCGTAGGTTTCGGAAAATGCTGCTTTAAGAGTGGCAATGTTACCACCGTGACCGTTGATAAAGAAGAATTTAGTAAATCTAGCCTTTGCTAGACAAGTCACGTATTCTTTCACCACCTGAATCATCGTGCTGGGTCGCAGGCTCATAGAACCAGGAAAAGCAGTGTGGTGCAGTGCCATCCCAATGTTGATTGTAGGTGCAACCAGTGCTTGCGTCGCCTCTCCTACTCCTTTAGCGATCGCTTCTGCACAAATCGCATCCGTTCCAATCAGTCCTGTAGGTCCATGTTGCTCTGTAGAACCAATCGGCATAATTACGCCTTGGGAATGCTCTAGATATGCTTCTACTTCCAGCCAGGTACTCAGATGCAATAACATGACTTACTCAGATAGCAATACTCTTCTTTGATTATGAGCGATCCATAAGCTTTATGTTTTGTATTTTGGCTTGTGGAAGTATTCTCAATTACCTTCGCACATCAAAAACTGGTATACCTGGAACTTAGCAGTTTTCGATCGCTTATCAGATTTATCAAATTTCTTTAACTGACTCGTTACGATTTGGGTGGCTTTTACTTTCTGTTCGCTATCATCCTTGCCACTGTTTGCTCAATCGCGAGAACTCTCTGATTTTCACGCGCTTATCTACCCTGCTATTGACATCTACTGGTTGTTTGTACAATTTCTTTCATCAGTAGTGTAGCTAACTATTAAACATTCTAATCACAGTCTGAGATTTTCTTAGTTTTTGGTTTTTGTGTTGAGTTGACGCCCCAGCATCCCCAGCTCCTTTCCCGCTTGGAACTCAGCAAGAGATGGAGGTCGCCTACTGCTGTAGACATGGCTTAGGCGTTTATTGCCAATTACCTCCGTCTATGCCCCAATGGTGCTTGAGCAATTCCTTGTAGGTGGCTTCGCGCATGACCATTTGCCGATATAACTTCACGAGGAAGTCTTGTGCCTGTTCTCGATCCATCTTCTCCACTTGAGTTTCAAACGAGCGGATGTTGAATTGCTGTTCGAGTGAGAGTTCAATTGGGTGACTCATATTAACTCCTGAAAACAAACGTAGTGACTGAGTTGCTTCTAGCTCGGCTTCGTGGAAGCTTTGCTTGAGTATAACAGCAGTTGTTTCTCTATGTATTAACAAATTTAACAACTGCTTGACAAGATGCGCTACTTCTTATTGGGTATACATATTAAATCAAAAGGCAGAATCTCGATTTCGGTAGATGTGAGGAAATTTATCGATACTTTTAACAAGTTCTGTCACAGAAAAATGCTCAGACCGAACAAAAATAAGTAGTTATACTTATAGATAGACCTAAATGCAGCGGCTTGGGAAGTCAAAAGCAGGAATTGTCGGGGCAGGTTTTGGTCGAAAATTTCCAGTTGTGGCGATCGATTTTCTAAACCTGCCCGTACAACAGTCATGTATTCAAATCGTTTATGTTTGCTGGGGATCGAGGTTTTAGGAATCTGCGGCGAGTCGGCGAAATGTATAGCAGGTTGCATATCTCAATCTTTGCCGTATGGCAGGCGATCGCCATCTCACTTGCGAACGAAACAAAATAGGGTGCGTTGTGTAACACACCCTACATTCACTACTTGCTGATAATTGACAACTGATAACTGATTTAAAACATTTTGTCGTAGCGATCGAGGCGCATCAGCAGGCGAATCAGAGAAAATCCAGTTCCGGCAGCGATCGCCCCAGGGATCAATGCTAACCAAGCAAATTGACTAATCAATAGAATTGTTGCCGAAATCGTGAAGGAACTGACAATTAGAGCGTAAGTAATGGCGACTTGGACGCTACTTTGTCGCCGCAACAAGCGTTCTGTTTCAATTGACCGTACCCGCACGCGCAAATCTCCTCGTTCCAGTTTTTCGAGGGTGTCTTCTAAGCGTCTTGGTAAGCCGAAAGCGGTACTACCCACTTGGGCAGCTTGACGACTTAATTCGTTCAAGAAGCTATTGCCATCAACAGAACCATTACCATCAGTCATAAGCTGGAATGCAAAAGGTTTAGCAACTTCCATAAAGTTGAACTCAGGGTCTAAGCCCTTGCCGACCCCTTCGAGAGTAGAAAAAGCCCGCATGACGAACGTAAAAGTAGCCGGAAAGCGAAATGGCTGACCGTAGGCAATTTCATAAAGATCGTCGCTAATCGCACTCACCGATTGATTTTCAAACGGCTTATCCATGAAATTGTCTAGCATAAACTGCACCGATCGCCGGACTGGACCCATATCATCTGTAGGTGCTAAAGCGCCCAGTTCTACTAAAGATGCAACCACGCGACCGCCATCTTTCTGTGCAATGCCAAACAGAGTTTCCATTAACTGTTCGCGCACATTTGCCTTAATTCGCCCCATCATGCCAAAATCATAAAAAATCAGCGACCCTTCGGGACTGACAGCGATATTACCTGGGTGCGGGTCGGCGTGGAAGAAGCCATTGTGTAGTAACTGATGTAAATAGGCTTCTGCTCCTTGTCTAGCTATTAACTTCCGGTCTAAGCCAGCGGCTTCTATCGCTTCATAGTGGCTGATCTTGATTCCTGGTGCGTATTCTAGAGTTAAAACCTGTGGGGAAGTGTAACGCCAGTAAATTCGAGGGACTTTAACCCAATCGTATTCGCGAAAATTGCGGCGAAACGTATCGGCATTGCGACCTTCATTTAAATAATCGATTTCTTCCCAAAGAATGCGACAACACTCTTCATATATTCCCAGCCAATCGCGACCGCGCCCCCAGTCGGGATGATTTTGAAAGTAGCGCGTAATACCTTTGAGAATCGCTAGGTCAATTTCAAACAGTTTTTTTAATCCAGGGCGTTGTATTTTGACAACAACCTCCTCACCCGATCGCAATTTAGCTTTATGGACTTGACCTAAACTCGCCGCTGCTAGAGGTATAGGCTCAAAACTATGAAACAATTCGGGAATCTTTTTGCCTAATTCTCGTTCTACCGTTGTTTCTACTTGCTCGTAGCCAAAGGCGGGAACGCGATCCTGGAGCTTTGCAAGTTCCTCGACATATTCGCCGGGAAATAGGTCGGCGCGGGTAGAGAATAGCTGTCCGACTTTGATAAAGGTCGGACCCAGATCCAATAAAGTATTGCGAATCCAGATTGCCTGTTTTTTGCGCCTAGCAATCTTTCTAGCTTCAGTTACGCCGCCTGGATAGCTCCAAGCTTTTCCATCTAGCCACAATCCAAACAGTAGCGTCAGGACAAACATCCAAATGTCTACGAACCGTCGTTGGCGCGAGTAATTTTCGCGGTTCCAACGATAGGACTTATTCGTGTAAGTCTTCTCCATGCGATCGGCGTAACTTGTAATTTGGGCGGAGTCGGCAGAAAAAACAGACACTGAGCGAGCAGTAAGGGGTAAGGGGTAAGAGATGCTATTAGAGGGAGTTACTGCGATAGCGTTGTAATTCAGCCCGCAGTAAGGCAATTTCAGCCCGCATATCGTCGATTGTTGCCTGCAAGTCGGCGGGTTGCGAGCTTTGAGGCACTATCTCCGTAGTACTTCTACCTACAGTCGATACTTCCATTTCCCGCTCTGCTCGCTCCGTCACCTGTTCGGTAAATTGCCGCAGTTGCTCTCGTGCTTCAGCATCAAATTTACCTAATTCGCTCAGAGCATCGGTCAATGCATTTTCTAACTTTTCGCTGACAATTTCAGCTGCTGCCCTACCGACAAAGAAGGCATGAACCAGAGGATTACTCATAGCTACAAATTTCTACACAATTGCCATCCGCAAAGATTATAACTTGCTGGCTCGCTCTAATGCTTGTACCTTTTGTTAGGGAGCGATCGAGCGATCGAGCGATCGAGCAGGGGAGAAGAGAGCTGAGGAAGCACAAGGTTGCTGAGGGAGCAAGAACTGTCAACCAACAACTACCCATTACCCATTACCACGCACCAGCTAGTTCCGCGAACGACTCGTAATGCTAATGCGATCCGCTAATTGTCTTAACTTTTGTTCTAAACTGGGATCGCTATCCTTGAGCTGAGAAATTTTCTCACAACTATACAGTACGGTGGTATGGTCTTTTCCGCCAAATTCTTCGCCAATTCTCGGTAAACTCAAATCTGTATACTGTCGCATTAAATACATGCCAATTTGTCGCGCCCAACTAATCTCTCTGCGCCGCGAATTGCCTTTCAAATCTTCAATCGAGACATCATAAACGTCGGCGACGACCATCATCACCGATTCAGCTGAAGCAGCTACTTTTTCTATGCCTGGGTTTAAAACTGGTCGAAGGTTTTCCACTGTCATAGATAAGCCAGAAATAGAAATATAAGCGACAGCACGAATCAAAGCTCCTTCTAATTCTCTAATATTAGAAGTGTAATTTGAGGCAATATACTCAATTACGTTTCTGGGCAGACGCATATTTTCATACTCTGCCTTTTTTTGTAAGATTGCCATTCTAGTTTCAAAATCTGGCGGCTGAATATCGGCAATCAATCCCATTGAGAATCGAGAACACAAGCGAGCCTGCAACTTGGGAATTTGGTTTGGCGGACGGTCTGATGCTAGAACGACTTGTTTTCCCGCTTCATGCAGCGTATTAAATGTATGAAAAAATTCTTCTTGCGTGTACTCTTTACCTTCAATAAATTGAATATCATCGACTAATAAAATATCGGCAGCACGATAATGCTCTCGAAAACTCTGCATACTATCTTTGCGGATCGAAGCAATCAGATCGTTCGTGAATTGCTCGGTAGAAACGTAGAAAATTTTAGAATTTGCGTCAATTTCTAAGCGATAGTGACCGATCGCCTGCATCAGATGAGTTTTTCCTAACCCCACGCCGCCACATAAAAATAGCGGGTTGAATTCTCTCCCTGGGGATTCCGCCACTGCCAAAGCCGCAGCATGAGCCATCCGACTGTTGGAACCGACGACAAATCGAGAAAATACATACTTTTGATTCAGTTCTGGCGGCTTCACATTGTTGCTATGAACAGCTTTTGGGGTAGTATCGTTACTCGGAGACGAGCGAGCAACTTCTGACTCGGCAAAACGCACGGATTCATCCCCCTGCGCCACGGTAACGTGAATTTCTACGGGATAGCCGAGAATATCTTGGACTGTATCGGCAATTGTTTTGATGTAGCGTTTTTGCAACCAATTCCGATGAAATGCATTGGGAGTGCAAATTGTCAAGGAATTATCCTCAAGCCGCTCAGCATTGGCAGTTTTAATCCAGGATTCAAAAGAAGGTCTGCTTAACTGGAGTTGCAATCGCTCCAGTACTTGAGTCCAAAGATTATCGGGGGAAAGATCCACCTTGTACCACCTCTGCTGTTAGCTGTCAAAATAGGGATAGGTTAACTAATCTACCAAACTCTTATTCGATCGCAGCGATCGCGATCGACAAA